>DASXLL010000285.1:0-10893 GCA_036496265.1 Pirellulaceae bacterium
TATTGCCGCCGTCGTCGGAGGTCAGTGAGCCATGGGTGGGCTGGGAGTCGATGTAGCTGCCAGCGTAATGGTCTGTGGGGACATAATCGCCACTTGTGCAGTCATCCGATTCGTCCACCCAGTTTGCATTGCTGTAGTCCCAGACAGGGTCGTACCAGACGGGGTCTTGCGTGTATCCGTCGTGCCAGCCGTCGTCCAAGTAACCATCTTGCCAGTCGCCGTTCTCATCGTAGGAGCCGTCGTGCCACTGAGGATCGCCGTAGTAACCGTCGTGCCATTCAGGTTCTTCGGGATCCCAATAACCGTCCTGGACGAGTACCGCATTTTCCCAATGCGCGTCGATGTGGGTTGTCTCGAAGCAGGTCCAATCGTCGCTGGACCAAGAGGGCTCGTAGTCGTCGTTTTGCCAAGTGCCGTTGTCGCCGGTGACGATGAGCGGGTTGTTGGCTGGCGTGGAATACGAATCGTCAACCGCGCCTGCAAGTAGCCGACGGTCTTCGAATTGTTCGAGGAGGAGCTTGCGGAAGCGGCGGCGGGCGGCGGATTTTTGGCGGCGTTGGAAGTTAACGCGAGAGTTAGGTTGGCGGTCGTTGCGCAGTGAGAGACGGGAAAATAAGTGCATCGTTTTAGCCGCTTTCGACGAGATGTGGTTCGAATCGCCCTGCTGAACCACGGAGCAGGCCCCAAGAGCGCGGGTTAATATACCCCCCCCCCCTATGCGCTGCTGTCAAGCTAGTGAACGAGAAAATAATGCCAGCGAAAGAGTGTGGTATGCGGGCGCAGCGCCACCAGGTTGAGCGGCGTCGAATGAAGCATTGCGCGAGGTTTTTAGGTGGCGGCTGATGATGTGGTGGCCGTCATCAATTTCATCAATGCGCATCGGAAAGCGGAGCCGGAGGCGATGGAAGGCTCCGCTCAGACTCTGACAGCCGATGAGGCGTTGCTCTTGCTGTTGGCGAGCGATATGGCTTCGCAATCTGGGCGGCGAAAGGTGTAGTTGCGTTCTCCAAAAATCGACCTGTCGGATGCGGGCCGATATGGGCGTTCGAGGTAACAAAACTGGGGAAAATTAGACTGCGGACCGACGCGACGAAGAATTGCCGCGAAAATCAAGGCGGGAGCGTTGGTTGGAGCGAGTCGAAATTAACAGAAAATAACTTGATTGGGATGGGGAGGGCGGTTATCCTTCGCGGTTGGCGGGGAGCGCGCTCGTCGCTGGCGACTTTCTTAGGCCGGCAATGTTCTCCTTAGCCGCGATCATCCTGCTTGGCTGTCGTCATCCGGTTGGGCAGGAACGGAATGAGGCAAACTTCGTCATGGCTCACAGCAAACGAGGTTCACAGCGGAAAGTGTCGGTCGCACGTTGCCGGAGGCTGACGCTGGAGGTGTTTGAGAACCGGCTTTTGATGGCTGATCTGACGGTGGTCACCACCGAAGATCACTTCATCTTTACCGGCTTGGGCAATTATGATTTCAACGCCGTTGCGTCGGTATTGGCTCAGCCGGCGCATGGATCGGTGCAACTGCTGAGCACGAATAAGCCGTTCTTCACGTACACGCCGGCGGCGGGATTTTATGGCACTGATTCGTTCGTCGCCGGAGTAGTTCAAAACGACGGCGGGTCGGACGACGTTGATGTAACCGTGTTGGTGCGGCCGAACGAGGGGCCGTTACCTTTCGATACGATCGGCACGGGGTCGTCGACCATCGGGGCGGCGGGAGCGGTGGGCACGGATAGCATTGTCGAGATGACGAATGATTCGTACACGGTGCGGGATAAATCGGGCAATGTGCTCACGCAGACGTCGCTGGGAGGTTTCTGGAATTCCGCATTGGGCGCCGATAGCCGCGTGAATGAAGTGCAAGAGTTGCGATGGGAAGGGGCTCTTGCTCCCGACCCATTCGACACCAACGATTACTCATTTGTGATCAGCTATGGTCCGCTGCTTTCGGAGCCGATTACGTACAACTATCGCGATTCGGCGCTCTTGCAGAGCGGCATACAGACTGCGCTGGACGGCATGTTCGGCGCGGGCAACACGCGTGTGTTGATGATGATACCGAACGGCTTTATCGACCAGTCGGTAGACGTAGTCTTTTGCGGGCAATTGGCCGGCATGCCGATGCAGCCGCTGGAACTGCGCTGGGCCGGCGACGTGATTGCGTTCAGTGATTTACAACAATCGTATGGCGGCAGCTTCACCTTGAGCTTCGCGATGCCGACGGGGATGGTCACGACACCGCCGATTTCATTCACGAAGCCGTCAGTTTTTTCCAATCGCGACGTGGTTTTGGGGGGCGTCGTTCAGAAGGCGCTGGATGCGACGTTTGGGCCGGGAAAGGCATTCGCCAAGGGATCGCACATAGAATTTGCCGATCCGGAGTTGAAGGTGCATCCGCCGACGATGACGATCGATGACAGCAAGTTTGTTGGCGGTCACGTTTTTTCCGGAGGACTTGAGGACAGCACGACGAGCGATGAAGTGCAGACCGTGACGTTTAATGGCCAGCCAACGGGCGGGAGCTTTACGCTGACGGTTGGTGATTTTCGGCAACACCCCGAAAACGGCGCCGGCGATTCGCCTTTTGAGACTCCAATCATCACAACGTTGCCGATTGACTTTAGCACTGACGCGAGGCAAACGGCTGCAAACATCCAAGCGGCTTTAACCGCGCCTGGCGTTTTAGGGGCAAACAATGCGGTTGTGACGCCGATCAACGGCGATCAGTTCGACGTGAGGTTTGATGGCAGTTTCACCAATACACAGTCTTTTGGGTTTTATGGTTATCCGGTTTTCTCGGCGCGATTGGGCGGCGACGCGAGTGGCTTGATAGGCGGCGACTCGCCGGCGATCACTGTGACGGACGCGAACTCCACGGGTGTGCGCCAGTTCGGCGAGGTGACGCTGTCGGAAGGCGCGGGGAATGAGGTTCAGCGACTTTCGATTCAGGGCAGCGCTGCCGGCGGCATAGTCGCTCTGGCCTATAACTCTGATTTGATTCAAGGCATCGCCTGGAGCGACGATCGGGCGACGTTTCTCGGTCGGTTGCAGAGCGCGCTCGACAAGATGTTTGGAGGTGGAAATACCAAAGTCTTCGAAGTGGCCGACGGTGAGTTTGATATTGGCTTTTGCGGCGATTTGGCCGGCGATTTGGCCGGCGCGCGGCTGGCGCCGCTGTATGTATTGGGAACGCCGGATGGAGTTACTGCGCAGATCGCGGAGATTCATCAAGGCGCGGGGAACGAAATTCAGCGCCTCTCGATCGATGGCAACGTGACAGGCGGCGATTTCACGTTGTCGTATGGTCCGCTGCTCGCTGCGAAGGTGCCGTGGTCGAGCGACCCGCTCGCCTTGGCGCAGAATGTCCAAGCCGGGCTGTCGCAAATGTTCGGGGCTGGCACGGCTCGCGTCTTGCCGGCGGGAATGGCACCGAATGAGTTCGACATTATTTTCGGAGGTTCGCTAGCCGCGACGAAAATGATGCCGCTGACAGTGACGAGCAGCTTGATGGGCGGCCAGGCGGCCAGCGATGAGATCGCCGCGGGCACCGGCAATGCCGTTCAGAGAATCACGTTTTCAGCAGCTTCGCCCGGTCAGATTATCAAACTGGCGCTTCCTCATTTGCCGGTTGTCAGCGTCGTCTGGAACAGCGATCCAGCCCAGATGCAGAGTTCGCTCCAAGCGGAACTCGACAAGGCGCTGGGCGCGGGCAATTCGCGAGTGTTTGTGACGGCGGACCATCAGCTGGACATCGTGTTCTGTGGTCAATTTGGCGGACTGCCGATGCCGCCGCTGGCGCTTATTACGGACCGGCAAACGCAACAAATCTCGTTGGATCCGAACTCGCAATATAGCGGAACGATCACGCTTGAGATTCCCTGGAGCACGGGAACCGTCGCGACAGCGCCCATTTCGATCACCAGGCCCAATTCTTCTACTGCGGATGCGATCGTCAAAGCTTTGACGGATGCATTGGCGATGCCGGATGTCCTCGTGACTTGCCAGGCAACGATCCGGGGATTCACCATCACGCTGGAGGGACCGGGAGCTGCGGACATCCCGCCCCTGACTTTGGACATCTCCCAGTTGTCGCCTTCGATCGCCGACGTGGCCATTATGGACAGCGGAGATCCGAGCAGCGGGAACGTTACTGTCGCCGTCGTTGCGGACGGGAAGGGCGCTACGTCAAGTTGGCTGGAAATACCGGCGAATACGCCGGAGGGAACGCCGATCAATATTGGGTTACCACAGGAATTGCAAACGAACGAATACCCTTCAGGATTGACGCCTAATCCGTTCTATCGGACGATTTTATATTCCTCAAACCAGGCGACGCTGAAATCGCGGGTGGAGGCGGCATTAAACGACCTGCTCGGCGCGGGATCGGTTGCCGTTTGGGACGGCCCACAATCGAGCTCATTGGCCGGGCCGGTAGCGAGCTTATTGGTTGTATTTACCGGCGATTTTGCCAATACCTATTTGGCGGGCCCGCAGGTCTATTTTGACGCCGGTGGCACGTTCACTTTTCTTCAACCGAGCATAACGGGGCTCAATTTTAATGCAGTCAGTCCCATGCTGCCGCAAGTGAGTTTCGATCAGCAAACAGGACGGTGGTTTGCAACCTCCACCCTTGTTTCGCCGGAACAGGGCGATTTACCGGGTCAGCTAAAGCACCATTCGACGGTCGTTTTGGCTGTTTCGAATTCGTCCGATCCTCGAGGCGGCTGGAAAGCGATCACGATCGATCCCGATCGCTATCGATTGCATGACAGCGGCGCGACTTCCTTGGTTGTGGGCGCGGACACAATTCAGATTGCCGTTCAAGAGACCGACAAGGACGACGGAATCACGCCGGCGGCGCCCAGCGGCGTTACACTTATTGCGATACCGAAATCGGATTTACTCGGCGACGACCCGACGGCGGTGCATGCGGTCGTGCAACCGGTGACGCCAGCATTTGTGCCTCCGCCTTCCAGTGGTCTTTATTCGGCCACGTTTCCCGACCCCAGCGATCCCTATGATTCATGGACTTTCAAGGAATATGTTCCGGGTAGCAATGTTTGGGCTTTGAACATTCACAAAGATTCGGCCCCGCCGACGAACCGGCCCGTGGCGGTTGGCGATAACTATCAGACGAAACAAGATACGCTCCTGTCGATTTCTGGAGCCATGGGCGTGCTTTCGAACGATCAAGCGAGTCAACCGGGCGACTTGCAGGCAACTCTGGTGCAAATGCCGGCGCATGGTGACGTGAAGCTCAACGCGGACGGATCATTTGTGTACACGCCCGCGGCGGGCTTTAGTGGTAGCGACACATTTACGTATCTCGCTAAAAGCGGCGGCGCATTCAGCAAGCTGGCGGGCGTCACGATCGACGTTCTAGCTGTAAATGCTGCTCCCACCTTCACGAGCCAGGGCGATGTGTCTGTCACAGCCGAAAGCGGCCCGCAAGCGATCGTTTGGGCAAATAGAATTGCATCTGGGCCGCCAAATGAAATCGGCCAACACGTGCATTTTGTTATCAGCAATTCGAATCCCGCTTTGTTCGATAAGCAGCCAACGATCGATGCGGCGGGGACGCTGACGTTCGTTTCCAAGTGGAATACCGGTGGCTCGGCGGTGATTTCGGTCGCGCTGGTGGATGATGGAGGAACGGCCAACGGGGGCATCGATACGAGCAGCAGCCAGACGTTCGGCATTCAGGTGGATTTGGCGTTGCCGTGGCACAACCCAGGCACGGCGCCGGATGTGACGGGAGACGGCGATGTGGTCGCGGAAGATGTTGTTGACGTGATCAACTACATCAATGCGAAAGGTGCAGGGCCTGTTGTAGTTCCAGGCGGCGCGGCGGGACAAAGCGTCGCACAGGCCGCGGGCGCGAGTGGGGCGATGTACTACGACGTGACCGGTGACGATTATGTGGCGGCTGATGATGTCGTTGCGATCATCAATTTCATCAATTCGCATCCGAAAGCGGAGCCGGAGGCAATAGAAGCCGCAACTCAGGCTATGACAGCCGATGATGCGTTACTCTTGTTGTTGGCTGGTGACGCAGCGACGCAGACTGGGCGGCGAAAGGTGTAGTCGGTGGGGTTTCAAAATCCCTCTGTCCACCGTGGGTTCGCGGACTCTCTTAGGAGATGGGTCAAACTCCGGGGAGCATCCCTATGAAACGGTTCGAATGGGCGGAAGGTCGTGTCCTACCCTGGCAAACTGGGCTGTTTGTAGCGTCTAATGCTGGGGCACCTCGCCGCCGACGCTGTGGGTGGACCTATTAGCCGTAGCAGGCATTGTGGGGAAACCCCGGCAGAGAAGTCGGCTGGCGATTGGTGCATCGTGTCGTTTTGTTTGTTTCCGCATAGGAGATTCACCATGTTTCGATTCATCGTTGCCGCGGCCATTGCAATCACCGGGATTCTGGCGACGACGCCGGCAAATGCGTTTCATCATCGGTGGGGCGGATGTGGCTATGGCGGCTGTGGATATGGATACGGCGGCTGTGGCTATGGTGGCTGCGGTTATGGCGGCTATGGGTATGGCGGCTATGGGTACGGCGGCTACGGGTATCGTGGTTATGGTTACCCTGGGTATGGATATGGTGGTTTTGGGATGGCACCAGCCGGTGGCGGTTATGGGAGCCCGTTGATGGGATATCGAGGGTACGGACCGGTTGCTACGCCGATGTACTCTCAACCGAATGTTGTGCCTGTTTCGCCCTATGGCTATGCGATGAATCAGCCGAGCGGCGCAGTCCGTCCTGCGAGCAACAATGCTCCGGTTGTTGCGCAGGGCAAGCCTGTCGTTGCAAAGGGCATGACGGTCGCTACACAGGGCACACTCAGTAACATGGCTCGACCGAAAGTGGCAACGCCGGCCGCGATTCATGTCGCGGCACCAGCACGGGCAGCGGTGAACCCCTCGGCGCAGTTAACATCGAACGCGCAGCGGTAGTCGCTGGCGGACGGCTAGATGGCGATACGACCGGAAGCGCTGGCAATCCGAGCGTGGTCGCTTGGGTCGCGCTTTTTTGCAATTGGCAACACCCCCGCCTGGGCACCGGGACTAGACGGGCGGGGGCGGGGGCGATATTTTTTTGCTTGGTAAGTTATTGTGCGGCAATGTGTTGGGGAGCGGGTATGGCGCAAAAAGAGGAAGCGTTTGTGGTCAGCGGAACAGTGACCCAGGCGCTGGCGAACACGCGGTTTCGCGTGCAGCTCGATACGGGGACGGAGGTTTTGGCCCATGTGGCGGGCAAAATGCGCAAAAATTTCATCCGCATCGTGCCGGGCGACAAAGTGAATGTTGAGTTGTCGCCGTACGACTTGAGCAAAGGCCGCATTATTTACCGGGAGCGGTAGGAGGAAGAGCGGCAAAGGTCAGAGGTCCGAAGGGAACAAACGACGGGAGTCATTGGGAGGCGTGAGGATGTTACGGCACGAATTGTGCCTGTGAAACTGCCGCCCGCAACGGCGGGTTTTATTTCTGACGCTAAGTGCAAAACGCTAACTTCACAACGATCTCGCGGCGATTGCAATGGATTGCCAGCGTTTTCATCGCCAGGCGAGTTATTACAAGGTCCATCACCGGAGGAAGAAACGTGACGCTACTTGTTAAACGGACACTGGTTGTTGCCCTCGCGATCGCGCTTAGCATTTCGTCGCTTTCAACGGCGACGGCGCAATCAGGCAAGTCGGGCGAGCCGGCAGGCAAGTCGGGCGAGCCGGGGCTGAAGCCCGTGGCCGTCGTCTCCATTGTCAGCATCAAAGAGATGCTCAACGACATCGGCTATGTGACGCGGATCGCCGGAATGGCGGATCAAGGCGACACGGCTCGCTTCTTCGCGAGCGCGATGACGAGCGGCATCGACAAGGAGCGGCCGATTGGCCTGTACTTCGTGCCGAAAAATGGTGAGTTTCATACGATCGCGTTTGTGCCGATGGACAAAGACGGTCTGAACACGATTCTGAAGCTGCACAAAGACCAGCTTGGCGAGGCGAAGGATGCCGGCGATGGCGTGCTGCAAGTCGGGCGGGCTCGCACGGTGTTTGTGAAGGATCAAAACGGGTGGGCGTTCGTGTCGGAAAATAAACAGCATCTGGCGGACTTGCCGCAAGATCCGGCTTCGCTGCTGGGCGATTTGCCGAAACACTACAATGTCGCGGCGAAGCTGTTCGTGCAGAACATTCCGGCGGAGCTACGGAAAACGGCGATCGATGAAATCAAACTGGGCATCGAGCGGTTTCTGGATTCGCCGGCCGCGCGGCAGCAGAAAATCGACCGCGATCAGGCAAAGCAGCTCACGAAGGTCTATACGACTCAACTCGAAAAGCTGATCAACGAGGCCGACGAGCTGATGATCGGCCTGGGAATCAACGAGCAGGCGAAGGATGTTGTGCTCGACGTCGCGTTTTCCGCGAAGGGCGGCACATCGCTGGCCCGCGCGATGGCGCTGCAAGCCGATGCCAAGACGAATTTTGCCGGTTTTGTGCAGCCGGACGCGGCCATGACGATGACGCTGGCCAGCAAGACCAGCCCGGAAGACATCGCCCAGGCCAGCGCGGCGCTGCAACTATATCGCACGCAGATCGCGAAGGCGATTGACGATTCGGCAGACGTTCCACCGAACAAGCGCGACGCGATTAAGGCGCTGCTCGGCCCGCTGTTTGATGTGATCGGCAAGACGATCGCCACCGGCCGGGCTGACGGCGGGGCGATTGTGATGCTGCAGCCGAAGTCATGTTCGTTCGCCTTTGGCGGCGCGATGGCCGATGGGCCTTCGATGGAAAAAATCCTCGCCCAGGTCGGCGACCTGATTAAAGACCTTCCGAACGCGCCGAAGCTGCAGCTCAACACCGGCACAGTCGGTGACATGAAGCTGAGTCGCTTGACGGCGCCGATTCCGGCTCAGGCCGGCGACATGCGCGAGGTTTTCGGCGAGAATCTTGAGATTCTCATCGGTATCTCGCCCAAGAGTTTCATTGTCGCTGGCGGTAAAAGCGCCGAGGAACTGCTGAAGAGCGTGCTGCAGAAATCGTCGCAAGAAAGCGAAAAGAGCGTCTCGCCGCTCGATCTGACCATTTCGTTGCTGCCGATTTTGAAATTCTCGAAGTCGATCGACAGCGACAACCCGGTTGTCAGCCGGATGGTCTCGTCGCTGGAGCAAGGCGGGAACGATCGGGTTTCGATCACAAACAAAGGCACGACGACCAGCAGCACGACGCGGATTGAGATTCAAGAGGGTGTGATCCGCGCCGGTGGCGAAGGTTTTAAGGCGGGTCAAGCGGCGAGGGTTAATCGCGGGGCGAGGTAGGGGCAGAGCGGAGGAGTACTGGAGTACCGGGGAGAGACGTGCTTTTTGTTTCGTATTGCGGGGCATCTGCACTTGCCCCAAGACCGTCTCATTGGTGGCGCGCTGGCGAAGAAGTGGAAGCGTTGCTGCTAGAGCAAATAGCAATCGATGCGATGGAAGAGCGCACCAGGAATGGTCGCGTTATCCGCGGCGCGTTAGACCCTCACCCTAGCCCTCTCCCAGGGCGAGAGGGGATGGTGGCTCGGCAGAATTGGCTCACACGCGAAGACTCGGCGGCTCAGCAGGAGCTTCGCCCTCCCCAACACAAAAAGTCGCGATCGCCGAAACCTATGGCGTGACGGTAGTTTGTGAATTGGCAACTTGCGGCACGGCGGTGCGGCGCGAAGATGTTTGCGTGCGGGCGACTTGCAGGGCGGCTTCGAGGAACGAATCGCTGGCGAGCGGCTTGGAGCCGTCTATTGGTTTTAGGGCCATTGTCGGAGGTGGTTGATTGTCCTTCGCGGCGGTAGCGACGCGCACGGCGACGTCAGGCTTGATGCCGGAGCCGCTGATCGCCTGACCGCTGGGCGTGTACCACTTGGCGGTTGTCAGGCGGATGCCGACGTTGCTGGCGGCGAGCGGGAAAATGCCCTGCACGGAGCCTTTGCCGTAGCTCTTTTCGCCGACGATCGTGCCACGGCCGTGATCGCGGATCGCGCCGGCGAGGATTTCGCTGGCGCTGGCCGAATCGTGATCGATAATGATGACGAGCGGCACGCGCCAGGTCCCGGCGACTTCCCCCTTATGATCAAAGTCTTCCCGTGGGCTGCGGCCGCGAGTGGCAACGATCAAGCCGTCGTAAACAAACTTGTCGGCCACATCGACGGCGGCTTTCAAGAGGCCGCCGGGGTTGCCGCGGAGGTCGATGATCAATTCCTTCATCCCCTGCTGGTGCAGCTTCCACAAAGCCGCATCGACATCGCGGCTGGTCGTCTTTTGAAAGCTGGTGAGCTTCATATAGCCGACGCCGTTTTGCGCATCGACGATTTTGATTTGCTCCACGCTGGGAATTTCGACGCGGCGGCGCGTCAGCGTTAGTGATTGCAGTCCGCCATTGCTGTTCTTCACTGCCACGACGACCTTGGTGCCTTCGGGGCCGCGGAGCATGTCGGCGAGCGTATCGGGCGAGCAATCGGCTGGCGTTTTGCCATCGACGACGACGATCAAATCGCCGTTGCGGATGCCGCCGATGTAAGCCGGACCGTTGGGAATCACGTTCACGATTGAAAGCCCCGCCGGCTCAGTCTTGAGCTCGACGCCAAGACCGACAAAATTGCCTTCGATCTGCGAGAACAGCTCGTCCATCTGCCCGCCGGTGAGGAAGCTGGAGTATTCGTCGAGTGCGGCAGCGGCGCCGCTGACGAATTCCATGATGGCCGCCTGTGCCGGCAGGCCGTAGCGATCCCGCAACGTCGCAGCCACGGCTTGCACGAGTTGGCTCGCCTGCCGCCGATCGGCAACGGACCGCGACAGCACAATTTGCTCAACGTCGCGCTGCAGCGCGGTCAGCTTCTCGACCGGCGCGGTGGAAAGATGTTTTGC
>DASXLL010000286.1:0-3086 GCA_036496265.1 Pirellulaceae bacterium
GTGGTCCCCCTATATTTAGATTACAGCGCCGCCACCACCAAATCTCCCACCTCGCTCGTCGTGAATCCCATTTTGCCGGCGGCTTGGGATTTCATTTTGGTGCCGGTGACTTGCATGAGGGCTTTCATTACGCGAGCGCCGGCTTTGGTTTCGCCGAGTTGGTCGAGCAGCATGCTGACGGCGTTGATCGTGGCGATGGGGTTGATCTTGCCTGTGCCGGTGTACTTGGGGGCGCTGCCGCCCATTGGCTCGAACATGCTGGTGCCGCCCGGCTCGGGGTTGATGTTGCCGCCGGCGGCGACGCCCATGCCGCCTTGGATGATGCCGGAGAGGTCGGTGATGATGTCGCCGAACATGTTTGTGGTGACAATCACGTCGTAGTACTCGGGGTTCTTGACGATCCACATGCAGCAGGCGTCGACGTGGTTGTAGTCTTTGGTGACATCGGGGTATTCGGCGGCGACTTCGTTGAAGGTCCGCCACCAGAGGTCGTGGCTCAAGATGACGTTGGTCTTGGCGACTAACGTGAGCTTCTTGCCCTTGGGGTTGTTGCGCTTGCGGGTGAGCTCGAAGGCGTAGCGGATGCAGCGCTCGCAGCCGCGGCGAGTGTAGAGAGCCGTTTGCGTGGCGACTTCATGAGGCGTGCCCTTGTGCATGAAGCCCTGAACGCCGCAGTAGAGGTCCTCGGTGTTTTCGCGGACGACGATGAAGTCGATGTCTTCGGGGCCCTTGTCTCGGAGCGGCGACTCGACGCCGTGGAAGAGTTTTACGGGGCGGAGGTTGATGTATTGGTCGAGGCCGAAGCGGAGGTCGAGGAGCAGCTTGCGCTCGAGGATGCCGGGGGCGACGTCGGGGTGGCCGACTGCGCCGAGGAGGATTGCGTCGAACTTGCGGAGCTGGTCGAGGCCGTCGGCGGGGAGGGCTTCGCCGGTTTTGAGGTAGCGGTCGCCGCCCCAGTCGAACTCGGTGAGCTCGAACTTGATGTTCTCCAACTTGGCGACGGCCTTGAGGACCTTGACGCCCTCGGCGGCCACTTCCGGGCCTGTGCCGTCGCCGCCGATGACTGCAATCTTCTTTACTCCGCTCATAAGTGATATCGCTTTCTCTATTCTTTGACAGGATAACAGGATTGGCAGGATTTACAGGATTGGAAGAGAAGTGGATTTTCGCCGATTTATCGATGGAGTTCAATTCATTGAAATCAGGCGAATTCGACGGGCAATCGGCGAGAGGGAGATCAGCAGGATCCTGTTGATCCTGCGGATCCTGTTATCCTTGTATCTTTCCATTAACCATTAATTGTTAGAGCATGTTAGAAGTTGGCTGCTCCGCCGAATGAGCGTAGCGAATGAGGCGGAGCAGCCTTGCCGGTCGCGAGATCGATAATCCTGGGGTCCTCGAGACCGTTTGACAGCAAGATCCCGGCCGGTCTGATGATGAGATTCAGCCCGAACAGTCGCCTGGGCCGCTGCTTCGGCAAGCCCGCATCGGCAAGGAAGGGAAAACTCATGGAATCAGTGATGATTGGTATCGATGTGGCGAAAGACGAACTTCAAGTGGCCACGCCCCATGGGGCCAGCTCTTGGCCAAACGATCCGGACGGTCATCGTCGACTGATCGACGAATTGGCCCAGTGGTCTCTGGAAGCCATCGTGCTGGAAGCCACCGGCGGCTACGAACGAGCGGTCGTGGCCGAGTTGGCCGCCGCCGGTTTGCCCGTCGTGGTCGTGAATCCCCGTCAGGTCCGTGACTTCGCCCGGGCGACGGGACGTCTGGCGAAAACCGACGCGATCGACGCCCGGGTACTCGCCGAATTCGGTCGCGCGGTGCGTCCCGAGCGACGCCCGCTGGCCAGCGACCAGCAGCAGCAATTGCAGGCACAATTGGCGCGACGCCGTCAGTTGGTCCAGATGCTGACGGCGGAAAGCAATCGGCTGCAGCAGGCCACCGACAAGTTGGTGCGCAAGAGCATTCAAGCGGTTCGCGACACATTGAGCAAGCAACTGCTGGCGCTCGATGCCGAGCTCCAGCACCTGATCCAGCAAACACCGGCTTGGCGCGAGCGGGAGAGTCTCTTGCGAAGCGTCCCCGGCGTAGGACCGCAAACCGCCCTGGCGCTGCTGGCCGAGTTGCCGGAGCTCGGCACCTGTTCCCGGCAACAGATTGCGGCTCTGGTCGGTGTCGCACCTTTGAACCGGGACAGTGGTCGGCAACGGGGGCAGCGCACGATCTGGGGAGGCCGGGCCAACGTGCGCTCCGCTCTCTACATGGCGACCCTGGTGGCCACACGTTACAACCCGGTGATCAAAGTCTACTACCAACATCTCCAAACGCTTGGGAAACGCAAAAAGGTGGCCCTCGTGGCCTCGATGAGAAAGCTCCTCACGATGCTCAATGCCATCCTCCGAGAACAAAAACCTTGGAAACATCAACTTACTTCCCATTGAATTCAAAGACAGTCGCTGTCAAAAAAGGAGAGAAGCACCGCCATCCAAAAACGAAAAATCCTGTCCCCTTCGAAAAACGCGCGTCCTCTTCGCCACCTTCCCCCTTCCGCCCTCCGCCTTCCCCCTTGGCTCGCCCCAATTGCTAGTAGTGTACAAGTTCACACACCACAATTTGCCGGTTTTCTGTTCCTTCCTCTTGAATCAAAAACTGAACACCGATACAGTACTCATGCGTACACTAATTGGCGGCCTCAGCCGATGCCCGTCCGGCCAATTCCGCCATCTTGTCGTTCAGCCAAAACTATTAGATAAAGGGTCTATCGCATGGTCGCCGCTCCCGTCGCCAATCGCCCAGCCGCCAACAGCCGCCCAGCCGGCAACCCCACCGCCCCGAACAATCGCGGCCCGAATAACAGCGCAGCAAATAACAACATGGCCAAGTCTGAAACCAAGCCCGACAAAACGGCCAAGAAGCCTGGCAAATCCGCCGACCGGCCAAACAGCATACTTCAAACGAGCCCCGAGCTCCGCAACACCCTCGCCGCCATCGAAAAGCAATTCGGCGAAGGCTCGATCATGCCCCTCGGCGCCGACAGGATGGGGCCGATCCTAGGCATCTCCACCGGCAGTCTGTCGCTC
>DASXLL010000287.1:0-11701 GCA_036496265.1 Pirellulaceae bacterium
CCCTTGGCATAGCCTCCGTCGCCCCGCCGCAATTGTTCCAGCGCCCCCGCCACTGCCTCCCGCCAATTCGCCGGCGTCCCCGCAAACACATCGATTCCCGCCGCCGACTCAATTAGCGCCGCCCCATAAACGAGCGACAAAAAATCAACGATCGATTCCTGCCCGCTCAAACGCGATCGCAGAAACCCCGCCGCCCGCTCGGCCGGTGGTCCATACAACTCAGCCAGCATCGCCAGCGACCGCAGGGCAAACCCGGTGTAATACAGGTCGCTACCTCCTTCGCGACCCGCAAAGCCTCCATCTTCGCGCTGCTTTGACAGCAAATAGCGACTATGCCGCGCGCGCATCTCCTCCGGCAACTCCGCAATCCCCGCCGCCAGGCGAAGCGTCAACTCTTCGAGATACGTCGGCATTAAAACTCCGACCAAAACAAAGCCCTACCATCGTTGATGAGCCATCAATCTGCAATGGCCGACCGTTGCAGCCGCCACGCTCAGCCGCCACAATGACGAGTCTGTCATCATTTAAAAACACTGCTGCTCAACCGCTCACGAAAGGTTCCGCATGCCTCGTCCGATCACGCTCTTCACCGGTCAATGGGCCGATCTGCCGTTGGAGCAAATGGCCCGCAAAACGAAACAGTTTGGCTACGACGGCATCGAGCTCGCCTGCTGGGGCGACCATTTTGAGGTCGAAAAGGCTGACGACGGCTACTGCCGCAAGAAGCGTGATCTGCTGAACGCCAATGAGCTGCAGTGCTATGCGATCAGCGCTCACCTCGTCGGCCAGGCCGTCTGCGACACGATCGATGAGCGGCACAAGGCCATCGTACCGCCGCATGTCTGGGGCGACGGCAAGGCCGACGGCATCAACAAGCGAGCCGCCGAAGAACTGAAAAACACGGCCCGCGCCGCCAAGCGTCTCGGCGTCGGCGTCGTCAACGGCTTCACCGGCAGCTCGATCTGGCCACTGCTCTATAGCTTTCCGCCGGTCCCCGGCAAAATGATCGACGACGGCTTCAAACTCTTCGCCGACCGCTTCAACCCGATTCTCGACGTCTTCGCCGAGTGCGGCGTCAAGTTTGCCCTCGAAGTCCACCCGACCGAAATCGCCTTCGACATTTACACAGCCGAGCGGGCCCTCGCCGCCATCAACCACCGCCCCGAATTCGGCTTCAACTTCGACCCCAGCCACCTCCACTGGCAAGGCATCGACTCGGTCGAGTTCCTGCGGGCCTTCCCCGACCGCATCTATCACGTCCACGCCAAAGACGCGATCGTCACCCTCAACGGCCGCACCAGTATTCTCGCCAGCCACCTCAACTTCGGCGACCCCCGCCGCGGCTGGGATTTCCGCAGCCCTGGCCGCGGCACCGTCAACTTCGAAGAGATCATCCGCGAGCTCAACCGCATCGGCTACCAAGGCCCCCTCTCCGTCGAATGGGAAGACAGCGGCATGGACCGCGAATTCGGCGCCCGCGAAGCCTGCACCTTCCTCAAGCAAAAAGACTTCGCCGCCTCCGGCCGCGCCTTCGATTCCGCCTTCGAGAAAGCGTAGGAGTTTTGGCGGACTGGAATGAAGCGATTGGACGCCTGCTTTTCGAGAAGTTGGCGGGCATTGGCGGAAGACGGCGTCATTCTCGGCAGGATCGCCATTGCGGTAGATCGACCAGACGCCGAGGCGTTCCCAGGTTTGGGCTTCGCCGAGGACGTAGTTGCGGGTGGCGCTCGAGAAGAGATCGCTGGCGGTGAAGCAGAGATAAGCGAGGGCGTCGTCGGGGCGATTAGGCTTGAGCAGCTCGTTGAGGACGTAGAGGGTGCTAATTTGGGGCGTGCCCCAGTCGGGGTGAATGCGGCGGGCGTGGTCGGGGATGATGTCCAGAGGCAGCTCGCGGTCGATTTGGACGGGCGTTTGATAGAAGACGCTGAGGTATTCTTGTGTGATTTCAAGAACTGATTTTTGTGCGGGTGAGAAATCGCCGAGGAGGACGATGTAGATCGTGCGGCTGTCTGCAGCTCGGCGCGGCGGCTTGACTTTCCAGTATTCGGCGAAGGTTTGGCCGGTTTCGGGATGGGTTTTGAGCCAGTCGTTGTCTTGGGGCGCGGCGAGGGGCGCGGCGAGTGAGTGGAGGGATTGTTCGAGGGTGTTGACAGGGAGGTTGGGTGGTTCGGTGGGAGTGCAGGCGGTGGTAAGGAGGATTGCCGCGACAACGACCATGGTGGCACGAGGCATACGGAAGAGAAACCATTTACGATCCAGCCGTCACGCCAATTCCCAGAGCATGAGCCAAACGATCGGCTGTCGCCAGGCGAATGTCTCGCTCGCCGGAGAGGAAGCGGGAGACGACGATTTGCGAAATCCCGGATTCTTTGCAGATTTGATAGACGGATTTGGGACTGGCTTTGACAGCGGTTCGCAATGCATCGCTGATGGCTCCGGATTCGGGTTTTGGCGGCTGAGTGGGAGGAAATTCCTGCATGATTTTTTGCCGCAGCTCTCCATCGCGGGCCGCTTCCGTGGGTGAGAGTGGGGTCGGCCGTGTATGGCGAGTAAATTTCTTGCGTTCCATAGCGTTGGCCTTATTCGGGAACATCGTACGCGGTGATCACGCGAATCATGTCGGCATCAATCTGCTCGTAAACGACAATGATGTAATCGCCGGCAGGTGTGTAGCCCCAAGCGGCTGGCAATCCGCTGGAGTAGCTGAATCCTTCGCTGGTTGGCGCGCCGAGTACCCATTCGACATCATCGGTCGATAGGTCGTGTTCCGCGATGTGCTGAACGTTTCCATCAGGATCATCATCGGGATCCCAGATAATCGACTGAAAATTCACGCGTGGATCTCACCGCATGATAATTCTACTTGCGCGGGCATAGTAGTCAACTGACTATTAAATCGATTGCGACACTTCCAACACCACCTTAATCGCTTCGCCGGCTTGCATGAGTTTGAGGCCGCGTTCGAAGTCGGTGAGCGGAAGGTGGTGGGTGACGATGGGTTCGAGGTTGAGTCGGCCTGAAAGAAGAAAACTTTCGACCTGGTACCAGGTTTCGAACATTTTGCGGCCGTTGATGCCGAGGACGGTGGCGCCTTTGAAGATGATGTCGTTGGGGAGGTCGAGGGGGACGGGTTCGGCGGGAATGCCGAGGAGGGCGGCGGTGCCGCCATTTCTTAGGGCAGTGAAGCCTTGGCGGATGGCTTTGGGATGGCCGCTCATTTCGAGGAGGACTTCGGGGCCTTGATCGTGCGTAAGCTCGCGGGCTTTGGTGGGCCAGGTATCGTCTTTGGAGTCGAAGGTAACGTCGGCGCCGAGCTTCTTGGCGAGTTCTAAACGTCGCGGGCTGACGTCGGTGACGAGGATTTTGCCGGCGCCGGCGGCGTGGGCGATGGTGACCGCCATGAGGCCGATTGTGCCGACGCCGGTGATCAGGACGCTGCGGCCGCTGACGCCCGCGGCCATGACAGTGTGCATCGCGTTGCCGAGCGGATCGAAGATGGCGGCGATGTGGTCGGGGATGTCGGGATGGACGGGCCAGATATTTTCTTCGGGGACGGAAACGAATTCGGCGAAGCAGCCGTCGGTGTCGATGCCGAGAATATCGACCTTTTCGCAAATATGACCGTTGCCGGTGCGACAGGGCTGACACATGCCGCAGCCGATGTGGCCTTCGGCACTGACGCGCTGGCCGACGGCGGTGCGGGTGACGGCGGAGCCGATGGCGTGGACGCGGCCGACGAATTCGTGGCCGGTGGTGATGCCGACTTTCACGCGACTGCGGCTCCAGGCGTCCCATTCATAGATGTGGCGGTCGGTGCCGCAGATACCGGTGTGGGTCACGGCGACGAGCACGTCACGGGGGCCGATTTGGGGGACGGGCGCGTCGGTTTGGAGCCAGAGGCCGGGTTCGTTTTTGAGTTTGCGGACGGCGAGCATGGGAAGAGATTTTAAATTTTGGATTTTAGATTTTGGATTGGGCGACAGCAGGTAATCGTAACGCCTTGGTGAAATCGGCCCTAGAGCGGCCTAGCAGTGGATGCTGGGTGTGAACACAATTGATGCTTCGCCTGTCCCAGACACTTAGAAACTGAGCATGGTTCAGCCGTTAAATATCGAGCGAATTGATACGCGCCGCGATGATGTGGGGGCGAGGTTGGCTGCGCTGCGGCAGAAGTTGAGCCCGGCGGGGAATGTGGTGAGTGAGGCGGGGCGGCGGCGGACGGTGGAGGTGTTTGGCGAGCCGCTGACGCCGCAGCAGGTGGTGGAGCGGATTTGCGGGGAGGTGAGATCGCGAGGGTTGGCGGCGGTTTTGGAGTATTCGCGGAAGCTGGATAAGGCGGAGCTGACGGCGGAGACGGTGCGGGTGTCAGCGGCGGAGATGGCGGCAGCGCATGCGGCGGCTGATCCGCAATTCTTGGCGACGATTCGCCGGATTCGGGACAACATTTTTGAGTTTCAGCGGGCCATTTTGCATCGAGATGTGGAAGTGAAGCGACCGGGAGTCGTTTTGCGGCAGCGTTATTCGCCGCTGGCGAGAGTGGGCATCTGCGTGCCGGGCGGAGCGGCTGCTTATCCCTCGACGGTGCTGATGACGGCTGTTCCGGCGCAGGCGGCGGGCGTGAACGAAATTGTGGTGATCGCACCGCCGACGAAGTTTGGGGCGAACAATCCGGTGGTGCTCGCGACGTGTCATGAGATCGGGGTTCGCGAGGTTTATCGGGTTGGCGGGGCGCAAGGTGTGGCGGCGCTGGCGTACGGAGTGGAAGGGATCAACAAGGTCGATAAGATCGTCGGCCCGGGGAATTTGTTTGTGGCGCTGGCGAAGCGGCAGGTGTATGGCGAAGTGGATATTGATTCGATCGCGGGGCCGAGTGAGGTGGTTGTGATCGCGGATGGCTCGACGCGGCCAGATTTCACGGCGGCGGATTTGCTGGCGCAGGCGGAACATGCTCCGGGGGCGAGTATTTTGGTCACCTGGAGCGAGACAACACTAAACGCGACGGCGAAGGAGTTGGAGCGGCAGGTCGCGGGGTTATCGCGGTGCGAGGAAACGATTCAGTCGTTGCGTGATTTTGGGTGTTTGATTTTGGTGCGTGATGAAGAAGAGGCTTGCCGGATCACGGACGAGATCGCGCCGGAGCATTTGCATATCGCGATTGACGATGCGCAACGGTTGTTGCCAAAAATTCGCAATGCGGGGGCGACGTTTTTGGGCAACTACAGTCCTGTTGCTTTGGGGGATTATGCGGCGGGGCCGTCGCATGTTTTGCCGACGGGTGGTACGGCTCGCTGGGCTTCCGGTCTGTCGGCGAATCACTTCCTGCGTTCGAGCAGCGTGATCGAATATTCGGCCAAGGCGCTGACTGCGATTGGAGAGGACGTGATGCGAATGGCCGAGGTCGAAGGGTTGACGGCGCATAAGGCGAGCGTGGAAGCTCGCATTGGCAGATAAATGGCGTAAAATGCTATGGCAGGAGAGTTTAAATGGTCGCTTCCAACGAAATTCAACGCCCCGACGTACTTTGTGAACTGTTCTCTCCGGAGGCACCGCCGATGTCTCCGGCAGCCGCAGAGTGGGCACTCAGCGTGCGGCTAACCGATGAGCAAAAAGAACGAATGCTCATGTTAGCCGAACTGAATAGTCTCGGTTCGATCTCTGACGGTCAGAGGCGCGAGCTGGAAAGCTATCGGGACGCAGGAAATTTCCTGAGCGTATTGCACGCCAAGGCTCGGCTGTCGCTCATGCAAGAGCAGAGGGCGAACTAGATGGCTCTTGTCGATATCGCCCTTCGCCGCCTCGTGAGTGCGCGAGCGTCCGGGCGATGCGAATACTGTCGGTTGCCTTTAGAGTTCGATGATTCGCCCGCAAGCGTAGACCATATTATTGCCTTGAAGCATGATGGGCCGACTATTGCCGATAATTTGGCATTCGCATGTTTTCATTGCAATAACTTCAAAGGCGACAACATAGCTGGTTTAGATCCCGCTGATTTATCATTGACGCGACTTTTCAATCCGCGGACTGATCGCTGGTCAGACCATTTTCGGTTTAATCGCGGTGAAATCATTCCTCTGACTGCGGTTGGGCGAACAACGTTATACGTTGTGAACATGAATGCTCTTGTGCGAGTTGTGGGACGTCGGTTGCTAATGGCAACGGGTGATATGGAATCGGCATAATTCTGAAATTGCCTCGATCATTTGGAACAATAAAATCTCTGTCATGTACGTCCGCCCTGAAATTGCTGCGATGGATGGTTATACGCCCGGCGAGCAGCCGCAGGGTGGAAAATTCATCAAGCTGAATACGAATGAGAATCCGTATCCGCCGCCGACGGGAATTCGGCGAGCGATTGAAGAAGTGCTTGAGCGGGGCCTGCAAAAATATCCGGACCCGATGGCGAATGCGTTTCGGACGCGGGCAGCGGAGTTGCTGGGGTTGCCGAGCAAAGACTGGGTGCTGTGCGGCAATGGCAGCGACGACATTTTAACGATTCTCACGCGGGCGTTCGTTGGCCAAGGTGATCTGCTCCGACTGCCGTATCCGAGCTACATCCTGTATCGCACGTTGGCACAGTTGCAGGGGGCGCGATGGGAGGAAGTGCGATTCAATGCCGATTGGTCGTTGCCGGCAGCGTTTAGCGCGGCGGCTGCCGGCCTCAAGCTGGCGTTTCTGCCGAATCCCAATAGTCCGACGGGAACGATGGTCAGCCGGGAGGCGATTATGGAGCTGGCCGATCGGCTGCCGTGTCCGCTGCTCGTCGATGAGGCTTACGTCGATTTCGCCGATTTCTCGTGCATCGATTTGCCCCTGAAAAATGAGAAGATTCTGGTCAGCCGGACGTTGAGCAAGTCGTATGGTCTGGCTGGCCTGCGGTTCGGCTATTTGGTCGGTCAGCCGCAGATTATTAACGAGCTGATCAAGCTTAAGGATTCGTACAACTGCGATTCGCTCTCGATTGCAGCGGCGACGGCAGCGATCAACGATGTGGGGTGGCTGGCCGATAATCGCCGCAAAATCGTTGCGACTCGCGGCCGGCTAGTGGCTGGATTGAACCAATTGGGCTTCGAGGTTGTCCCTTCGCAAGCTAATTTTGTGTGGTGTACCCATCCGCGGCAGGCTGCCAAGCCGTTGTATGAGAAGCTGAAGGCGGCGCAGGTTTTGGTGCGATACATGAATTATCCCGGATGGTGTGAAGGACTGCGGATTAGTGTGGGGACGGACGAGCAGATTGAGGCGCTGATGGGGTTGTTGAAAGGCATGGTTTAAGAAATGACGAATGCCGAAGCTCGAATGACCACTGAAATCTAAAACCTGAAATTTAAAATCATCTGAATATGGCTCGAACCGCAAAGATTGATCGATCGACACGTGAAACGCAGATCAAGCTGGAGCTAAACCTCGACGGCAGCGGCGTCGGCTCGTGGAAAACGGGCGTCGGCTTTCTCGATCACATGTTGGAGCTATTCACGCGGCACGGGGCGTTCGATTTGACGGTTGAGGCGAAGGGGGATTTGCACGTCGATCAGCACCACACGGTCGAAGACGTTGGCATTTGCCTGGGCCAGGCTGTGAAGCAGGCGCTGAGCGATAAGAAAGGCATTCGCCGCTACGGCCACTTCACGCTGCCAATGGAGGAGACGCTGTGTACGACTGCGATCGATCTGTCGGGCCGATACTATTTGGTATTCAATGCGCCCTTCACGAATTCAAAGATTGGGGATTTTGATACGGAATTGGTTGAGGACTTTTTTCAAGCGTTTGCCGCCAATGCTTTGTGCAACCTGCACGTTCTAATTCATTACGGCCGCAATAATCACCATATTTCTGAAGCGATTTTTAAATCGGCGGCCAGAGCGCTCCGGCAAGCGGTTGAGGCCGATCCCCGGATGACGGGCGTGCCGAGCACGAAGGGGACGCTGACGGGCTAGCTGCCGTGGTTCGGCTTCGCCGATCCACAGCCACTCTTCGGCGACGTTAGGCTCGGCTTGAGCCTCGCCCTCCCAGACTTACGCTTCTGCCCGTGATAGCGGCGGTTTCGCGAACCTAAATGGCCGGGTGGAGTCCGTTAAGATTACGGGATTCGGCCGCTCTGGGCTTTCCTTTTGCCCTTGCGGGTGAGTAAAGTTGAAGGGTGGACTTTGGCGTTTGGGCCGTGGTCACGCGGCCCTTCTGCCTGAAGGAGGATCGCCGTGTTTCCAGAACCCTTTCGCCAGCGGTAGTGATTATGCCCGCAGTCCTGCAACGTCCGACGCTGATTCTGAACCGCAATTGGCAGCCGATTCGGGTTTCGACGGTTGCCCGGTCGCTGATTTTGGTGTGGAACGACCATGCCCGGATCGTCGATCCGGCCGATTTTCAGACGTACGACTGGTCGGATTGGACGGCGATGGCCCCGGAGGATGGGGAAGTCTTCATTCAGGCGGTGAGCTTTCGGCTGCGCGTGCCGGAGGTCGTTGCGTTAACGAAATATGACCGCGTGCCGATGGGCAAGGTGGCGTTCAATCGACGCAACCTGTTCAAGCGCGACCACGAAACGTGCCAGTATTGCGGTGATCAGCCGGGGCTCGACTCGCTGACCATCGACCACATCATGCCTCGGTCGCGCGGCGGGACGAGCACCTGGGAAAACTGCGTGCTGGCCTGCATCGAGTGCAATAAGCGGAAAGCCGACCATACGCCCAAGGAAGCCCACATGAAGCTGGCCGCCAAGCCCGGCCGGCCAAAGTGGCAGCCGCTGTATGCGACGCGGCATGCCCCGGTCGCGAGCTGGGCCAAGTTTATTAGCGAAGCGTATTGGAATGTGGAGCTGGAACCGTAGCCGGCAAGGCGGAATGACCAAATCACAAGCTCCAAATCACAAACAAATTCCAAATCGGAATATCCAAGGCTCGAAACCACGCGGTGTACTGTTTCGGGCCTTTTCAATTTTGGTATTTTGTATTTGTTTGGTCATTGGTTCTTGGTCATTGGTGCTTAGTCCATGAAGGGTCCTTCTGAACGCGTAAAATACGATTTGCACCGGGTTTGGGAATGCCCTGCTTGCAAGCGGCGTGAGAAGACGGCCGGTGCTGTCGCGTTTCGCCATTGCTCGTGCCAGATGAAGCAGCTGGACGGGCGGGCGGTGGTGATGAAGCTGGTGGTGGATGGCGTGCAGCGGGTGGGGCCGCCGATTGTGATTCGGCATGAATTGGATGTTGCAACCGTGGCGATTACTAATTCTTCAACGGAAGCTGACCCGGTGGCGAGCAGTGAAAGCGGTGCTGCTGAAACAGACATCGTCGTTCAATCAGACGTCTCCAACGAATAGGACCATCGATTCACGCCGTTGCTGGCTAAGGTGGCGGCGGAATCGCTCTGATAAGAATCGCCGCAATCTGGGCGAAATGGAGAAGTCAGCTTCTTCAAAACTGCGGTAATTAAGAGCATGGCCAGGGGCGGTTCGTAAGCGCGCGGCTCGGTGCTGGTCGATGACTTCTGTGATCGACTGCGTTGACTGGGGCTATCGATGCGCGCTTGCTGGCACTTCAGGAGTTTGCTACTGCTAGGAATGCTGGCAGTCGGCTGCGCGGTGCTGGCGGGCGGCTGTGCGCGGAACCGCGCATGTTGTCAGCCGAGTTGCCCGCCGACGACGGTGGCCCTCGAATGCCAAAAGATCGAACGAAAGCAGCAAATCGTCGATCTGTCTCTGCTCAACAACCGCCCGCAACCGCTGGCGACACATCCGTATTGCAATCTGACCGAGCGTGAGGCCCAGTGTCTGGCCGCGATGAACGCGCCGAACGCCCGCCTGCTGGAACAAGAGGCCGAGGCGGTTGCGGTCCAGGCCGCCGGACATCATCGAGCGGATGGCAATCAAGCGACAGCCGAAGCGCTGAAGCTGCAAGCGGCACATGAACGAAACCGCAATGCGTCGGCTGCCGTGCAATTGCTGCTGAAAATTGCGGAGGCCGAAAACGGGGCTGACAGTATTCGCCGTCAGATTGGCGAGGCGAAGGATACGCTCGCGGATCTGCGGCGACTGCAAATTGCTGGGCTGGATCTGCCGCTGTCGGTGCCGCAGACCGAGGGTCAGCATTTGGAAGGGCAGCACAAGTTAGCCGAGCTCGAATTGACGATCGCACTGCTCAATGAGCAGCTCACGATGCTGCTCGGCGGTGAATTGCCCGCTGGGGCGCGTCATTGGCCGGATGTGAACCTGCAAGTTGACCCGACTGTGCCACCGCTTGAGGAATCGCAGGGGATTGCGCTCGCCCAGCGGGCCGATCTGGCGGCTCTACGTGTCGCGGCGGGCGACGGAAGCACAGCGGCAATGCGAGCGGTCCTCGGGCTTTCCGGCGCGGGCCTGGGCGTTTCGAGCGGCGTCTGCGGCCTGTGTTCTCTGCTTCATTTCCGTTCTGCCGCTGATGAATCCGCAGCGCGCGCGGATCAAATGCAATCGGCGATTGCCGACAAGCAACGATCGATCCGCCACGAAGTCGCCCAGGCCATCGCGACGATTGATGCCCGACTCAACCAGGTTGCTATCTCCCAGCGGCGAGTTGAATCGCTCCGGCTACACCTCGACAACTTGCGGCAAACCAGTGCCAACGTCGCGGGCGCGTCGTTCGAGCTTCGCCGGGCGCGCTTGGCCATCATGACCGCCGAGCAAGATGTTTTTCACGACGTGATCGAATGGAAGATCGCATTCGTCAAGCTCCGTGAAGCTCAAGGGGAACTGGCCATCGATTGCGGCTATTCGGCGGCGCTTGGCTACCTCAATTGCTGCGACTACTAACTAACAGCCGGCACAGGCTCATTGGTAGCGCGGCGTTGACTCGTTCTGCATTCTGGCCCAATATGGCCGCGTAGCAAACGAGAGTTTTGGTCGCGGCGGCTGGCACCCAAATGACCGACTATCTGCGTGAAACGCACCATGAATTTCTCGCCGCCTCGGAAGCCGCGCTGGCTGATCCGCGGCTGCAGCAGATTCTGGGTCAACTGGGCGACACGCTGGGAAGGCGGAATCGAGACGCGTGGGACGCGCTGCCGAACTCCGATTTGATTCGTGAACGGGCACGATCGATCAAAGACCAGACGCTGGCGGAACTGGATCAGCATCTGGCCAAGCTCGAGGAATCGGTCACAGCCCGCGGCGGTCACGTGCACTGGGCTGACAACGGCGCGGATGCTTGCGAAATCATTGTCGAGCTGATTCAGCGCCGGCAAGCGACAAAAGTCGTCAAATCGAAATCGATGACGAGCGAGGAGATTCACCTCAATCATGCGCTCGAGGAAGCCGGCATTGAAGCCGTCGAAACCGATCTTGGGGAATACATCATTCAATTGGCCAAGCATCGGCCCTCGCATATCGTCGCGCCGGCGATTCACCTGTCCGCGCAGGAAATCGCCGACATTCTGAGCAAGCCGGCAGGCGAGCGATTGCCGGCGGAGCGGCAGGTGTTGGCTCAGTTCGCGCGGCGGGCGCTGCGGAAAAAGTTTGCTGAGGCGGATGTCGGCATTTCGGGCGCGAACTTCGCTATCGCAGAGACCGGCTCGATTGTGCTTGTCACGAACGAAGGCAACGGACGGCTGACGGCCGCGCTGCCGAAATGTCATATCGCGGTTATGGGAATTGAAAAAGTGATTCCGCGGCTGGCGGACCTGCCGTACTTCCTCAAAGTGTTGGCGCGTGCGGCGACGGGCCAAAAACTGTCGATCT
>DASXLL010000288.1:0-1718 GCA_036496265.1 Pirellulaceae bacterium
ATTGCGTCGCCGCCGCCGTGCTGACCAAAATCCCCGATTTGGAATTCAACCCAAGGCGGTGATCCCATTGCCTGCCCTGTCCGCTGATCAGCTCGCCGTTCTGCGGATCCCAGACATGAATTACGCGATCTGACCCGCCGACCAAGAGTTTCTTGCCGTCGTGACTGTAGACAATCGAGTGGATTTCATCATGATCGCCCGGCAGTATGCGCAACTCCTGACCTTTGGCAATCTCTTTCCAAACGTGAATCGACGCCGCCGAGTCCGCCACGGCAAGTAGCTCACCGTCGGGGCTGAACGCCAGCGCGGAAACCTGATCGGCATGCGTATTCAGCAGCAGCAGCGGTTCGCCCGTGTCGATGTTCCAAAGCCGCGCCGTCGTATCCCAGCCGGCCGAAACCAGTAACCGGTGTCCGGGTTTCCAAGCCAATGCTGGAATACGGTCGGTGTGACCTGCAAGCGTTCGCATAAGTTTCTGGTCAGCCGTGTTCCAGAGGCTGATAGTTCGATCCTCTGACGCGGCCGCGAGTACCGTACCGTCCGAGGTAAAAGCGAGCGCAGAAATCGGCTCGTCGTGGTGCGCCAATTCCACAAATTCATCGTCGGCATCCAGGTTCCAAACGCGGACGATGCCGTCGTCGTGCCCGGTGGCCACCCGCCGATCTTTCGGATGAAATGCGATAGCCGTGACCCAAGACGGCTGCTCAAGCGATCGGAGCACGCTTTGCTTGGCGACGTCGTAAACAATCAATTCATCGGCGCCCGACGCCAGCCAACGTGCATCGCGGTCGAACACCCAAAGCGTCTCAAATTCGCTCAACTCGAATCGGCCAAGTTGTCGGCCATCGGCGTCCCAGTGTTGGAGCACTCCCGGCTCTTCAACCGACCAAATGCTGCCGTCGGGCGCACTGGCAAGCGCCAAGAGATCGCTATCGGCAAACCAATGAGATTCGCCGAATCGACGAACCTCGGGAGAACTCAAAGTAGAACTCATGGATTTGGCGACACCTTCTGCGCAAGTCCGGGTGTTTCACTGATAAAGCTTACAATAATTCTGAGCCCGATGCGAGGGTCCGCATGAACCGAAATTCCGGTGAGCTGGCCTTTATCGACTGGCTGCGGCAGCAAACACTGCCCGATCCCCGCATTTTGATTGGTCCCGGCGACGACACGGCCCTACTGAGATCGCCCGGGTCCGATTTGCTCGTGACCACCGATATGTTGCTGGACGGCAGTTGCTTTGAGCTCGCGGCGGCCGGGCCGCTCCGAGTCGGCCGCAAGGCGATGGCCGTCAATTTGAGCGATATGGCCGCGATGGCTGGTCGGCCGATTGCGGCCTTCGTCAGCGTCGGATTGCCGCGCCACGGCGGCGGCGAAATCGCCAAAGCACTCTACCGAGGCATGCGATCCGTCGCCGACGAATTTCAAACGGCCATCGCGGGCGGTGATACGAACAGTTGGGATGGCCCCCTCGTCATTTCCGTCACGCTCGTGGGCGAACCGACGGGACGGGGAGCGGTTCGCCGCGCTGGTGCGCAGCCGGGCGACTGGCTTTTCGTAACTGGCTCGCTCGGCGGCAGTATTCTCGGCAAACATCTCGACTTCACCCCCCGCATTCGGGAAGCTCAAGCCCTGCACGAGCGGGTTGAACTACACGCCATGATCGACATCAGCGACGGGTTGGCAACTGATCTGGACAAACTCTGCCGCGAGAGTTG
>DASXLL010000289.1:0-15307 GCA_036496265.1 Pirellulaceae bacterium
AATGTTCGCGCCCGGCGCGACGCCCAGTCCGCCGACCAACCCCGCACCCAGATCGCTCAGAATATCGCCGTATAGATTCGGCAGCACGAGCACGTCATACAGCTCCGGCTTTTGCACGAGCTGCATGCACATGTTATCGACGATGCGTTCTTCGAATT
Source organism: Pirellulaceae bacterium (assembly GCA_036496265.1). Lineage (GTDB taxonomy): Bacteria > Planctomycetota > Planctomycetia > Pirellulales > Pirellulaceae > CAYLLN01. The sequence continues at coordinate 159 of DASXLL010000289.1, forward strand.
CGATGTCGGGATAGTCCTTGGCGATCTTTTGGGCGGTGTGCAGATAGAGGCCGTCGGAGTATTTCATGATGTTGGCTTTGTGGACGGCCGTGACCTTCTTCCGCTTGTGCTTGCGGGCATAGTCGAGGGCGCAGCGGACGATCCGCTCGGTGCCGCTGATGCTGATCGGCTTGATGCTGACGCCGGTTTCCTCGGCTTTGGTCTTGATCTTTTTGTCGGTCGAGAGCTTGTTGATGACTTCGATCAGCTCGGCCGTGTTGGGCTTGCCGGCTTCGAATTCAACGCCGGCGTAGAGGTCTTCGGTGTTTTCGCGAACGATGACGATATCGACGCCGACCTCGCTGAAGTAGCTGCGAACGCCGGGGTAGTATTTGCAGGGGCGGATGCAGGCGAAGAGGCCGAGTTCTTGCCGCAAGTGGACGTTGATCGAGCGAAAGCCGGTGCCGACGGGGGTGGTGATCGGAGCTTTGAGAGCACACTTCGTGCGGCGAACGCTGGCGAGGACGCCGTCGGGCAGCGGCGTGCCAGTGCGGGCCATGACGTCGATGCCGGCTTCTTGCACGTCCCAATTAATCTTTACGCCGGTTGCGTCAACGCACATTCGGGCGGCTTCGGCGAGTTCGGGACCGGTGCCGTCGCCGGTGATTAGGGTTACGTCATGGGCCATTATAAAAAAAGTCCTTTTCGGCGGTTCTGGTCAGCCAAGGGCCTGACTGACCTCATTGGGCGAGATGGTGAGGCTGGCAGGCTATCACGTGCGGCGATTTTTTTCTAGTAGTTTTGGGCCTGCGCGGAGTTGGAAGTCGTTGTGGTGTAAGGGTCAATGATGGTGAGTGGGTGGTGAGCGTTTTGAGGCTCGTGGTGAATTTGGTGAGCTTTTTGGGGAGTGTTCGGGGGACGGACAAAGCGCTAAAGATCGGAGTTTTTTTTCGGCGGAGGACTTTAGCGCGGTTTGTAAGTTGTTGATGGGTGGCGGGTTCCGGATTTGGGTTGAACTGCCAGTGCGCTAAAGTTTAGCGTTGCTTTAGTGGTTGCGACGTTTGCCAGTGCGGCCCAATCGGCGCAGCAGCAGGCGGTCTGTTGGGCTTGCGTCCGCGATGAGTTGTCAATGGACGTCGCTGGCTTAGTAGTGAGGCCAGGCGGGCCAAAATGGCATTTGGATTGTCAACCGTGACGATGATGCAATTTGTGTACCATTGTATAGCATTCAAGAGTCGTTAGTACGGGTGGGTGCCAGGTGTGGGAGTGATCAAGTGTCGCGTTGGGTTCGATCGTAATCGGGTTGGGTTCTGTCATAATGTCTAGCTACAGACATTTGGTGGGGCAATTTTCATGCGACAAAAACCTTACGGATCGCTTTGCAAAAACTCACCTCTGGCCTTGCTGCTGATTCTCTACGTCAGGACGCAATTTTCCATTTGGGGTGCTGCAAGTGCCGAGGAGCCAATCCGCGAATATCGAGATACCCGTCCAACAATCGATCTCGTTGACACGGTTCGCGTGCTGTCAGCCGATAAGGCGAGAGAGTTGGAAGATGAGATTAAGGCGGCATACAAAAAGCTGGCTTCCGCTGTCGTGAGAATCTGGACTCACGATGATCAGGGGCGGGCCTTCGATGCGGATGGACAGGCAGTAGCTGGCGGCTGTAGCGGCGTGATCATCGACCGGCATGGATTGATTTTGACTTGCTCCCATCACGGCTTGGAACCGGATACAGCGATTACGGTCGGATTGGCCGATGGGACGACGGTGGCTGGAAAAACATGGGGACGGTTTCGACTCGACGATCCGAAGCCGCTGCATTTTGGTCCCGATATTGGTCTGGCCAGAATTACGGAATCGGGCGACTGGCCGGCGGCGACACTTGGCGACATGGAACGCCCGACTGCCGGTCAAATCTGCCTGGCGATTGGATATCCAGGCACGCTGCACCCCAAACGACCGCCCTTGTTGCGAGCCGGCAGGATTCTTCCGACCTATCCTGATTGGTCGCGGGTCGAAGCAACGACCACAGGTCTCATGGGCGACTCTGGTGGCCCCTTATTTGATCTACAGGGGCGAGTTTTGGGCGTGCTTCAGACCGTGGAGGGCGTTGCCGGATATCAATCCCTCGATCCGCTTAGGGAATATCGGGCTCGTTTAGAAGCCGGGGAAATCGTATCGGCGGCGCAGCCAGCCAGTCGGGCGTTAAGAGGCCGCAATCCGCAGACGGCGGCGTTTAATCCTGCCCTCGATCTGGAGGATCGAGTCCAGCAGGTGCAAAGGAGCGTGATTCGAATTATGGACGGTACGCATGAAGTCGCAGCCGGCCTAATTATCGATGCGGACGGATGGGCAATTACGAAAGCATCCTTGGTCGGAAGTCGGGAGCAATGGTCGTGTCGAGTTTTCTACACTCGTGATGGAAAGATGGTTGTTAAAGGACGGGTTATCGCCACTTCAGCCGAACATGACTTGGCGCTGTTGAAACTTGATGTTCGGGATTGGTTTGTTCCACGGTGGGCCGACAAACGTCCGGCCGTGGGAACATTTGTCGCCACGGTAGTTGGACGGAGCGCCGGGCCGCTTCAATTCTCGATCGTAGGCGCTCAAGCAGGCCCGGATTTGCCGAGGTCCCATGACACACCGCAACTGCCAATAAGCATTGACCCCGCCATTATGGAGGCGCCGACGATAGGAGGACCCGGTTGGAGTTCGGCGGAGGCTGACTACTACCGAGAATTGCTGCAGCCGGGAGACGTAATCACCCATTTGAACGGCATACCGACGCCGACGCGCGACGAATACGGCAAGGTGATGGACCGCTTGCTCTATGCGCCTGGCCGCGAGGCCGAACCGGCAGCCGGGTCCTTTGCAGGCGATTGGGTCCAGGTTGGAATACGTCGCGGGAAGACCGCGTTGACGATTCCGATGCCTAAAATCCATTCTATTAGAGAGGACGGGCTGCGATGGCATTCGCATCCACTGAGCCTGCGCCGGGAATCTTTTTTGACGGTGTTCACACACGATGGCAGCCTGCGGCCGGAGCAGTGTGGGGGCCCGGTGGTCGATCTGGCCGGCAACGTCGTAGGGCTGAACATTGCTCGCGCGGATGCGACGAGGACGCTCGCCATCCCAGCGGACTCGCTGCAGGCGACCATCAAAGAGCTGATAGCGCGGGCGAGAGAAGGTGCCAAGTAGCGAGCATGGGGCCCGAGGCGTTGTGGGCGCGCCAGAGCTTGACAGACATGGGGCCGGTTTCGTTGCGGAAGTCGTATGAAGGTATTCCGTTGCGCGATAGGATAATTGCTTCTTTGGTTCTGCCGCGATTTATTTGACAACCGCCAATGTTTCAAAAAAGCTCCCGCCGAGAGTTTCTGCAAGAATCTGCTGTTGTGGCCGCGGTGGCGGCGATGCCTGGGAGCGCGCTTGCCGCGAATGCGGGTGAGTTCGCCAGCCGGTGGGGCGAAACGCCGGACCGGGTGTGGCTTGGTTCGGAATATTGGGCGAATCCGCTGCAAGACTGGCGAGTTGCCGGTGGGCGAATCGAGTGCATCACGGCGGCGGCGAATCGGAATGTGCATCTGCTGACGCGGCAGCTTGGTGAGCAGCCGGGCGATTTGGCGATGAGTGTGAAGATTGGGCGTGTTGGAGGCAAGCTGGCGGATGGGAAGGGATCGGCCGGTTTTCGGATTGGGATCATGGGGCCGCTGAGGGAGTACCGGAGTAGTTTGATTTATGGGCAGGGGCTGGATGCCGGGTTCACTAGCGATGGGAAGTTGTTCATTGGCAATCCTGCGAGCGGAGTGCCGGTTGTGCTGAGCGGTGATAGTGTCGAACTTCGGCTGAACGTTGCGCCGGCGGGTGATAAGAGCAGCGTTTCGCTTTCGGCACATGATGCAAGCGGCAAGGAACTTGGTCGCGCGACGCGTGACGAGATCGAGTCGGCTAGCCTCGCGGGCAATATTGCGCTGGTGGCCAACTTTGGCGGTGGAGCGGGTGGTGGAGGTGGCAAGGCGGCGAAGAAGGGGAAGGCGAAGGCGGCGGATGGATCGGCGGAGGCAAGCGCGGGCCAATTTTGGTTTGCGGATTGGAAGGTCAGTGGAAGTCGGGTTGAAGTGCATGATGAACGCGCATTTGGGCCGATTCTGTTCAACCAGTACACGCTCAGCGGTGGCACATTGAAAATGACGGCTCAAATGCCGCCGCTGGGACCAAAAGATGCGCAGACGGTTCGTTTGGAACTGCAGCGGGACGGCAAATGGTCGCAGGCGTCCGAATCGACCATCGATCCGATTGCCCGCATAGCCACCTTTCGCGTCGAGAAATGGGATGACAAGCGAGAGCAATCGTATCGGCTCATCTATGGGCTCAATGATAAGAATGGAAAGAGCCATGAACACGTGTTGGTCGGCAAAATCCGCCGCGACCCAATCGATCAGCCCGTGCTCACCATCGGCGATGTCTCGTGCAACACGCATGAAGCGTTTCCGAATACGAATTACACGGCCAATATGGCCAAGCTGAATCCGGATTTGCTGGCTTTTGTGGGCGATCAGTTTTACGAGTCGAGTGGCGGCTACGGCGTGCAGCGCGGGCCGCTGGAGCCGGCGATTTTGGATTATCTGCGGAAGTGGTATTTGCATGGCTGGACCTGGCGCGAGTTGACGAAAGACCGGCCGAGCATTTCGATTCCGGACGATCACGACGTTTATCAGGGGAACAATTGGGGCGAAGGGGGTGCGCCGCAGACGACGACGCAGGAAGCCGGCGGGTACAACATGCCGGGAGCGTGGGTCAATGTCGTCCATAAAACACAAACATCGCACCATCCCGATCCGTGGGATGCGACTCCGTGCAAGCAAGGGATTTCGGTGTATTCGGGGCCGCTCGTGTATGGCGGAATTAGTTTTGCCATTCTGGCCGATCGGCAATTCAAGAGTGGGCCGGAAGGAAAGGTTCCACATACCGGCAGCCGCGGCGATCACGTGGTCGATCCGAATTGGGATCCGAAAACCGCCGACGTGCCCGGTTTGCAGCTGCTCGGCGCCGACCAGATGAAGCACTTGAAGGAGTGGGTGCGCGATTGGCGCGGGGCCGAGATGAAAGCGGTGATCTCACAGACGATTTTCACGGCGATGGCCACGCATCACGGCGGCGAAGGCCGGCTGGTTGCCGATTACGATACGAATGGCTGGCCGCAGAGCGAACGCAACGCGGCGCTGCGGGAAATGCGCAAGGCGTTTGCGTTTCATATCGCGGGCGATCAGCATTTGCCGGCGATCGTACATTATGGAATCGACGATTTTAATGACGCGGGCATCGCGTTCGCGGGGCCGGCGATGAACTGTGGTTATCCGCGGTGGTTTGAGCCGCTGAAGCCTGGCGCCAACCGGGAAGCGGGCGCAGCGGAAAACACGGGCGAGTTTCTCGATTGCTTTGGCCATCCGATGACGGTGATCGCTGTGGCGGACGGCGCGCATCAGCCGCGGCAGCCGCTGCTGGAGCGATTGCACGACAAAGTTTCCGGCTTGGGGATCGTTCAGTTTGACAAGCCGAAGCGGAAAATCACGATCAAATGTTGGCCGTTTTTGGCCAATGTGCTTGAGCCGGGCACCGAGTTTCGGGGCTGGCCGCGGACGTTTTCGATGTTGGAGAATTATGGCCGCAAGGCGGTGGCGTATTTGCCGCGACTGGAGGTTCGTGGCTCGAAAGATCCGCTCGTGGAAGTGTTTGACGAGCGCGGCGGCGAGTTGGTTTATGGCCTGCGGCCGGGGAGCACGTCGTGGCAGCCGTTTGTGTTTGCGGTCGGAAATTACACGCTGCGAATCAGCGAGCCGGAGACGGGAAAAACACAGGAAATCAAAGGGGTGGCGGCACAAGCTGCGAACAGCTCGAAGTTGGATGTCGCTCTGTGATGCACCACCGCGCTAGCTGGACGGCATGAGGAAGCGCATTTTCTCGCGGAGACGCTGGCAGAGAAAAAGGAAGCGGGATTCGAGGTCTTTGTCGAACTCGTGGCGTCGTTTGGCGAGTTCGGTGATGTGCCGCCGGAGGGTGAAGGCTTCGCAGGCTGCTTCGGCGCGTTGTAGCGTCTGTTCCATGATGTTGTTCCGCCTGTACCGAACTCGGCGCGCAAAGGGAGCGCCGAAGTCGATGTGGATTTTTCCGATCCCTGTCCCAGGAGAGTCTTATGAGTGCGGGACGAACGTCCCTGTAACTCTCACATTGATTAGTATGCCCAGGGGTTGCAAATCGTTCCGCAATTTTGCGCGGAATTTCGCCGCCGATGCGTCGGTAGGGGTGAAGAAAGGCGCAGTAAGGAGGGGAACGAAGAGGTGCTATGCCGATTTTACCGCTGCAGGTCCAATGCAGATGACGATTTGACTAGCGGGAGAGTACGATAACCCCCGGCATTTCGTTTTAGACGTTATGCTTCGCGCGCTTCGTAGCACGGGCGCGCGGGAGGTGGCCGGCAAAATGCGGCAACCCGCGATCTGCCGGCCTATTGATGTTTGACATCTGCGGGGCGGCCCGGTATCGTCATTAGCTGGTTGGATTTCGGCGCTTGGGGTGTCCGAAATCCGACTCCCGCCTGTTACTTCCCACCTAATAACTCATGCATCGCAGCCGGCGGCGGCCATTGGTCCGCGACGTCGGTATCTCTGATTCACGAACCGAGGAGACGAAGCGGATGAAATGCCAAGGAAATCGGTTGAGTCGCCGGAATGTATTGACCGTCGGGGCCATTGGGGGCCTAGGGCTGACGCTGGCCGACTTTTTTCAAATGCGCTCCGCCCGCGGCGAGCTGAAGAAGTATGACTTTCTGGACGCCAAGGCGCAGAGCGTTATTCATATCTATCTGCCCGGTGGGATGGCTCATCAGGAGTCGTTTGATCCGAAGCCGCTGGCGCCGATTGAGTATCGCGGCGAGCTGGGCACGGTCAAAACAAAGACGGGCGAATTGCTGTGTGAGACGGTGCCGAAGTTGGCGAGCATCGCCGACAAGTTCGCGGTGATCCGCTCGATGACGCACGGCGAAGCGGCGCACGAGCGCGGCACGCACAACATGTTTACGGGTTATCGGCCGAGCCCGGCGCTGCAATATCCGTGCATGGGCAGCGTGGTGAGTCATGAATATGGTCCGCGAAACGATTTGCCGCCGTATGTCTGTATTCCGCGGGTGCCGAATGAGTTTGCTTCGAGCGGCTATCTCAGCTCGTCGTTCTCGCCGTTCAGCCTGGGGGCTGATCCGGCCGCTGGCGATTTCAAGGTGCAGGATTTGTCGCTGCCTGGCGGCGTGGACGATACGCGGTTCAGTCGGCGGCGGTCGGCGCTCGAGGCGGTGAATTCGTACTTCGCGAAGAAGGATAAATCGGACAGCGTTGCGGCGATGAACACGTTCTACGAGCGGGCTTATAGCCTGGTCAGCTCGCAGAAGGCCCGCGAGGCGTTCAACATTGAAGCGGAATCGGCGAAGGTTCGCGAGGAGTATGGCCGGAACACGGCTGGTCAGCGGCTCTTGATGGCGCGGCGGCTGGTCGCGGCGGGTGTGCGTTTTGTCACGCTGACGTACGGCGGCTGGGACATGCACAACAACATCACCAACAGCTTCAAAACGCAGATGCCGCCGCTGGATCAGGCGCTGACAGCGTTGTTGAAGGACTTGGATGCGTCGGGTCTCTTAAAGACGACGCTCGTGATGGTCAGCAGCGAGTTTGGCCGCACGCCGAAGATCAATCAGACGGCGGGCCGCGATCACTGGCCAAAGGTGTTCAGCGTTCTGCTTGCCGGCGGCGGAATCAAAGGCGGCACGATTTATGGCACGTCGAACGCGACCGCTTCGGAGCCGGAGGACGACGCGGTCGGCCCCGAAGATTTGGCCACGACGATTTACAACCAGCTCGGCATCGTCGCTGACAAAGAGCTAATGGCGCCGGGCAATCGGCCGATCGAGATTTGCGACGGCGGCAAGGTGATCAAGGGCATTTTGGCATAACCCCGACGTTCACTCGCAGCCCTGGAACCGGAATTCGATATTGCTACGTCCCCTCGCAAAGCACCGGGAGCAAGTTTGCTCCCGGCTGTTGGTGTGGTCAGCGGCTTGGAACAGAAAAATGATTCGCAATTGCTTTTGTTTGCTCGGCAGCGTGCTGTTCGTCACGACAGTTGTGGCGGGCGATCCGCAGATCACCAACATCACGCCGTTTGGCATTCAACGCGGGACGGAGGCGACATTCACGATCACGGGCAGCGGTCTGGCTGCGACGCAGGAGATTCTGTTTTATGAACCGGGTCTGACGGTTAAGAACATTGCGACCGAGAAGGACAAGGACGATAAGGCCAAGGATGACTCGGTAAAAGTGACGGTCGCTGTGGCTCCGGAGGTGCAGGTTGGCGTTCATGCGCTGCGGCTGAGGTCGCTCGGCGGTGTCAGCAACTTGCGCATGATCACGGTCGGCAATTTGCCGGAAGTGGCGGAGGTTGAGCCGAATACGAATTTTAAGTTGGCGCAGGTTGTTGGCGTGAACGTGACGGTCGGCGGTGTTATTCAGGCGGAGGACATCGATCATTTCGCCGTGGATCTGAAGAGGGGCGATCGGCTGAATGTCGAGTTGGAAGGACTGCGGCTGGCGAACATGTCGAGCGCCGCGTTCTTCGATCCGGTTCTGTCGATCCTCGACGAGGACACGAAGGAACTGGTGCGGAGCGATGACGCGCCGCTGCTGCAGCAAGATTGCTTTTGCTCGCTGATCGCTCCCAAGAATGGCCGTTATGTCGTGCAGATTCGCGATGTCGCGTTTGGCGGCAGCGCGACGTCGAATTATCGCCTGCACATTGGCACATTCCCGCGGCCGACGGCGGCGTTTCCGCCGGGCGGGCGGCCGGGCGAGAAGTTGAGCGTGCGCTGGATTGGCGATGTGAACGGCGAATTCTCGCAAGAGATCGCGCTGCCTGCTGATGGCGCGTCCCAAGCATCCGTTGTTGCGCAAGATGTGCATGGAATGGCGCCGTCGGCGAACGTGTTTCGCGTCAGCGATCTGCCGGCGACGAATGAGCATGAGCCGAATGACGAGTTGAAATCGGTAACGTCGGCGGTGACCGTGCCGGTTGCCTTTCAAGGGATTGTTGAGAAGCCGGGCGATGTCGATTTTTTCCGCTTCAAGGCGAAGAAGGGGCGGCAGCTCGAATTCCAGGTGTATGCGCGTAAGCCGGTGCGGTCGCCGCTCGATGCGCTGCTGACGATCTATAACGCGCAGGGAGGCACGGTTGGCGGTAATGATGATACGCGCGGGCCGGATAGTTTTGCCCGCGTGCAAATCCCGGCGGACGGGGAATATTTGGTTTCGGTGCGCGATCAGCTCAAGGGCGGCGGGCCGGATTTTGTGTATCGCGTGGAGGTGACGGAGACGAGCCCGTCGCTAGTGATGCGGTTGCCGGAGCGGCGGCAATATATCTCGACGACGCTCGTCGTGCCGCAGAACAATCGCAACGCCGTGATGGTTTCGGCTCAGCGGCAGAATTTTAATAGCGAGCTGGCGGTTTCGTTCAATGGATTGCCGGCGGGCATGAAAACCGAGCTTGGGCCGATGGCGGTGGGCGTGCAGGAAATTCCGGTTTTATTTAATGCCGCAGCGGATGCGGCGCCGGCCGGGGCTTTAATCGGCATCACGGGAAAGACGACCGATGCGAAGCTGAATGTGGCTGGTCATCTCGATCAGCGGACGATGCTGGTTCGTGGGCAGAACAATGTCGATGTGTGGGGGCATAACACGGATCGCATGGCCACGGTCGTTTGCGAAGCCATTCCTTATTCGATCGACCTTGTAGCGCCGAAAGCTCCGCTTGTTCGTAGCGGCTCGATCAACCTCAAAGTCGTTGCCAAACGGGCGGAAGGCTTTAAGGATCCGATTTCGCTGCGGTTGCTTTACAACCCGCCGGGCGTGGCGTCTTCGGGCTCGATTGTCATTCCGGAAGGTAAAGACGAAGCGGTGATTCCGCTCACGGCCAATAATGGCGCGGGCGTCGGCACGTGGAAAATCTGCGTCACCGGCCGCAGCGGCACGTTCGGCCGGCGTGGCGGCGGGCAATTTGGTCCGGATGATGCGCTGCGCTGCAGCACGCAGCTCGCCGATTTGAAGGTTGAGGAGCAATATCACAAGCTGTCGTTCGTCAAAGCGTCGGTCGAGCAAGGCAAGGAAACGACCGTGACGGTGAAGGTGCAAAAGCTGCGCGATTTCAAGGGTGAAGCGACGGCGGAGCTGGCTGGTTTGCCCGCCAATACATCGTCGCAGCCGCTGAAATTCAACAAGGACACGGCCGAGCTGACGTTTAAGGTTGCGGCGGCGAAGGAAGCGAAGCCCAATCGTTACACGTCGGTCACGTGCGTCACGAAGATTCCGGTTGAAGACGCTTTTATTACGCATACGATCGGCGGCGGCGAACTGCGTGTTGATGCCCCGCTGGCGGCGAAGAAATAGATCGCAAAAACCGAACAGTGGGCCGGCGCTTGCTGCGCAAGCTTGTCCCACCCTACAAGCCATGAAAAAATCCGCCATTACTGCTTCGGCCGCCGCCTGCTTCGCGTTGTTGCTTGCGAGCGCTGTGAGCGCTGACGACAAAATCGTCGGCCTCGCCGTTTACCCGCCGGAGATTGGCCTGACGACTAAGGCGGATTTGCAGCGGTTCATTGTCGTGGCCACGCGCGATGACGGCGTGACGCTCGATGTAACGGAAAAAGCAACGATCAAGCTGGCTGAGCCGAAATTGTGCCGCCTCGAGAAGAACGTTCTATATCCGGCTGCAGATGGCCAAACGAAACTCGAAATCGCCTACGCGGGGTTGAACGCCGCGGCGAAGGTAATCGTTAAGGATGCCACAGCCGAGCGGCCGGTCAGTTTTCAGCTCGATGTGATGCCGGTGTTCATGCGCGGCGGCTGCAACACGGGAAGTTGCCACGGCGCGGCCCGCGGGAAGGATGGCTTTCGGCTGTCACTGTTCGGCTTCGACCCGCAAGGCGACTATTATCGACTGACGCGCGAGATCGGCACGCGGCGGATTAATCTGGCTTCGCCAGCCGACAGCTTGCTGATCGAAAAAACGATCGGCGCCGTGCCGCACACGGGCGGCAAGCGGTTTGAGCTGGACAGCGAATATTGCCAGACGCTGCTGAAATGGCTCGACGGCGGCGCGCTAAACGATGCCAAGCCAACGCCGGCTGTCATCGGCGTCGATCTCTATCCGCCCACAGCCGTGCTCGAAAGTGAAAACGCGACGCAACAGTTCATCGCCCGCGCCCGCTATGCCGACGGCACGGACCGAGATATTACGAGCCTGGCCACCTTCCTGACGAACAACGAAACGGCCGCTCCGATCACGACTGACGGCCTCGTGAAAAACGCCGCCCGCGGCGAGGCCCTGATCATGGCGCGATTCGAAACGCACACGGTGGGCAACCAGGTGCTGACGCTGCCGAAGGGTTTGCAATACACTCCGCCGCAAATTGTCGGCAATTACATCGACGAGCTGGTCGGCGAAAAGCTGAAGAAACTCCGCCTGCTCCCCAGCCCGCGCTGCACGGATGAGGAGTTTTTGCGGCGAGCGACGATCGACATCACGGGCACGCTGCCGACGGAACAAGAATACGTGGAGTTTCTAGCCGACGATTCGAGCGACAAGCGCTCGCAGCTTGTTGATCGATTGCTCGACCGCAAGGAGTTCGGCGAAATTTGGGCAATGAAATGGGCCGAGCTGCTCATGATCAAGACGACGAATCAAATCAGCCCGAAGACGGCGTATTTGTATTCGACGTGGCTCGCGGAGCGGATTACGAGCGGCATACCCCTCGATAAGATCGTGCGGGAGTTGCTCTCGGCCAGCGGCGGCACACTGCACAATCCACCCGCGGCTTACTTTCATATCGAGCGGAACACGCTAAAGATGGCGGAAAACGTGGCTCAGGTGTTCTGCGGGATTCGCACTCAGTGCGCTCAGTGCCACAACCATCCGTTCGACCGCTGGACGATGGACGACTATTACAGCTTCGCGGCGTTCTTCGCCCAGGTCGGCCGCAAACAAGGAGAGGATTACCGAGAATTCGTGGTATATAACAGCGGCGGCGGCGAAGTGCGGAATCCAATCGGCGCGAAGACGATGGCGCCGAAATTCTTAGGGGGCGAATCTCCGACGATTGCAGCCGGCAAGGACCGCCGGGAAGTGCTGGCGCAATGGCTGACGTCGGCCGACAATCCGTTCTTCGCGACGAACATCGCCAACCGCATTTGGGCGCAGTTTTTCGGTGCGGGCATCATTGAGCCGGTGGATGACATTCGCGTCAGCAATCCGCCGAGCAACCCCGAGTTGTTCCAGAAGCTGGGGGCGAAGTTGGCTGAATACAAGTTCGACTTTAAGCAACTCGTCCGCGACATCTGCAACTCGGAAGCCTATCAGCGGTCGTGCGAGCGGAATGAATCGAACGCGGGCGACGAGCGAAATTTCGCGCACGCCTCGCCGCGGCGCGTTCCGGCCGAGCAACTGCTCGACTGCATCGGCCAGGTCACCGAAACGCCCGATAAGTTTCAGGGGCTGCCGCTGGGCGCTCGGGCCGTGCAAATCGCAGACGGCGCGACGCGCAACTATTTTTTGACGACATTCGGCCGCGCCCCGCGCGACACGGTGGGCGCCTGCGAAGCCAAGACGGAGCCGACGCTGTCGCAAGCGCTGCACATGCTGAACGGCAACACAATTCAGAATAAAGTGCAGCAAGGCGGCCTGATGAAGAAGTTGCTGGCCGAGAAAAAGCAGCCCTATGAGGTCATCGACAAGCTGTATATCCGCTGCTTGTCGCGGCAACCGACCGCGGACGAGCGCGAAGGGCTGCTGGAAATCGTCAAAACCGCTCCGAATGTTCAACAAGGCCTCGAAGATGTGTTTTGGGCCGTGTTGAACTCACGCGAGTTCTTGTTCAATCACTAATTGCCAGTTGTCCGTTTGTCAGTGGCCGGTCGCGGCAACTGACAATGGGCTACTGACCACTGACAAATATGCTGCGATACGTGTTCAATTCGTTCGCTATCGTCATCGTCGTCGCGACCTGTGCCTCGGTTGCCGCGCAAGACGCTAAACCAGCCGCTGCCGCGCCGCGCGTCACGTATGACGAGCATGTGCGGCCGATTTTTCGGGAGCATTGCTTCTCGTGCCATAGTGCGGATAAGCAAGAGAGCGGCCTGCAGCTTGATAATTATCCGAAGGCGATGGCGGGTGGATCGAGCGGCGAAGTCGTGCTGGCGGGCGATTTGGCCAGCTCGCGGTTGTGGGCCTTGGTAAGTCATAGCGAAGAGCCAAAGATGCCGCCACGGCAGGATAAGCTGGCTGCGGCCAAGCTGGAATTGATTAGCAAGTGGATTGAGCAAGGAGCGCCGGAAAACGCGGGCTCGAAGGTTGTCATTAAGAAGAGTGCGCTGGCAGCGATCGCTTCGGTTGCGGTGGGTAAGCCGGAAGGACCGGCGGCGATGCCCGTTTCGCTGGTGAAGCAGCCGGTGGTTTATACGAAGCGGCCGGGTCAGATCACGGCGCTGGCGGCGAGCCCGTGGGCGCCGCTGGTGGCGGTAGCCGGGCAAAAGCAGGTGATTCTGTATAGCAGCGAAAGCGGCGAATTGCTGGGCATCGTGCCGTTTCCGGAAGGGACGCCGCAGGTTGTTCGCTTTAGCCGTAATGGCGAGGTGCTGCTGGTGGCCGGCGGGCGCGGCGGACAATCGGGCTGCGTCATTTTGTACGACGTGAAGAGCGGGAAGCGAATCGCCAAAATCGGCGACGAGCTGGACGCGGTGCTGGCGGCTGACATCAATGCGCAGCAGACGCTGGTCGCGCTTGGCGGGCCCAATCGGGTCGTGCGAATTTATTCGGCGCAGACAGGCGAGCTGGTCAATGAAATTCGCAAGCACACGGACTGGATTTACGCGGTTGAATTCAGCCCGGATGGAAAATCACTGGCGACGGGCGATCGCAGCGGCGGGTTGTTCGTATGGGAAGCGGATACGGCCCGCGAGTCGCTCTTTCTCCGCGGCCACACAGGCGGCGTGACGGACATTGATTGGCGCGGCGATTCGGCGATTTTTGCGACTGCCGGCGATGACGGCACCGTTAAGCTCTGGGATATCAACGAAGGCAAGGCCGCCAAATCGTGGGAAGCCCACAAAGGCGGCGCGTTTTGCGTCCGCTTCGCTCATGACGGCCGGCTGGTCAGCTCGGGGCGCGATAACACGGTAAAAACATGGGCCGCAGACGGTGCGGCACAAAAATCGTTCCCCGCTTTCACTGAGCCGGCGCTCCGCTGTGCCTTCACGCACGATGATAAGACCATTGTCGGGGGTGATTGGCTCGGCAACGTCAAGCTGTGGACCACGGCCGACGCGAAAGAGGCGCGCTCACTCGCGGCTAATCCGCCGCCGATCGCTATTCGCCTGGCCGCCGCCCAAAACGACCTGAAGACGAAGCAAGCGGCCGCGGAAACCGCCACTCGTAACTTGGCTGACGCGAAAAAGGCCGCTGCCGGCAAACAAAAGGCTCTCGCCGCGGCCACGGAAACCCAATCCGCGCTCACGACGGCCATCACGCCGCTAAAGCAAATCAAAGAACCGGCGACGGAAATCAAAACGGCCCTCGATTCACTCGCCGCGGCAAAGTCCGCGGCTGATTCGGCGGTCGAAAAAATCACGAAAGAAAACGCCGCCGCGCAAGCGACTCGAGCCACTGCCGAGCAAGCGAGCAAAGCAGCCGTCGCCGCGCTTGATCTGGCCAAGCGCGCCCTCGCCTCTGCCGAAGCCGACCAAAAAGCATTTGCCGAGCTGCCCGCGAAGCTTTCCAAAGCTGCCGCCGAAGCTAAAGAGAGCTTGGAAAAACTGACGGCCGAATTGGCCGCCGCCCAAGCCCAGGCGGAGTCTGCCGAAGCGGAGCTGAAGCAGTTCACGCAGGCCTATGGCGGTCCGAACCCGCCCGCTGCTTCTACGGCGAGTCAAGTCACGGCTTCTCGGCCTGACGCTCGATAACCGTTAGCTCCAACTGTCGAAGTGAACCCGCGGAATGTTAGGTCGCAAATTAACCCGAAGCGTAAGCGAGGGACTGCGATTTTCCCTCGCTCACGCTTCGGGTTAGGATAAACGCTTCGGGTT
>DASXLL010000290.1:0-11229 GCA_036496265.1 Pirellulaceae bacterium
ATAGGATCTTATCGTGATCCTCCGCACGGAAATCATCATTGGGATTTTCATCGGGTATAGCCAGAATCTCCGCCAGCGCCGCTTTGCTCCGAGCGACTTCCTCTTCTACGGATAGCCCCCGTTGATTCAGAGTGGGCACAAAAACCGACACCTTCGTCCCCTCCGGCACCGGTACCGGTTGATCTAGGACGACCATACCACCACGAATTGTTCCTTGTAGAGTCATATTACAATTCTAGTCTGCCTATTCCAGAAATGACAATTCATGTTCAGTTTCTTCAAAAACCGCCGCCGCCAGCAACTGCTCTCCGTTGCGCCGTCGGATGGCTTTCTCAAATGCATCCACCAAAACGTCGCCGTGTATCCATTGCTATCTTCAACCGAGCAACAACGCCTCCTCGACATCACCAAAATCATCTCCGCCGAGCGACGTTTCTATGGCGTTGGCGATTTGCAGATCACCGATGAAGTAATTGCGACGATCTCGGCACAGGCGGCGCTGCTCGTGCTCCACGCCGACGGCTACTACTTCGATCGCGTGGGCGCTATCCTTGTCCACGGTAAAGGCCCCAGGGTGCGAATGGTCCATCCTCTGGGCGGTGCGGAGCTGGTCGAAGAAGGGGTGCCAATCAGCGGTCAACATTTGGAGCAGGGCGAAGTTCGTCTCGCTTGGGAACACGTCCTCGCCGGCGGCCGCGATCCGCGCGACGGTTTCAATGTCGTCCTGCACGAATTCGCCCACCACCTCGATTGGCTCGATGGCGAGCACGACGGGGTGCCTCCGTTAGCCAACCCAGACGACCGTTCGCACTGGCTCGATGTGCTCGATGATGTCTGCGGCCAGATTCGAGGGGACCTTCGAGCCGGCTACGAAAACCTGCTGCCCGATCATGCGTCCGACAGCTCCGTTGAGCTTTTCGCCTACGCCACGGAAGCATTCTTCGAGCTGCCGCACGAGCTTTGCGAGGATCATCCGGAGCTTTTCGACTGCCTGCTGAGCTTTTACATCACCGATCCGCGAATGTGGTTCACCGAACCAGAAAATCAGCGGTAGTCCATCCGTTGCCAACTTACTTTTCGGTCTGCAATTGCCGCTGAACATACTTGGCCAGTAAGTCGGTCTCGATATTCACCGCGTCGCCGATTTCTAGCGAGCCGAGCGTCGTATGAGCCAGCGTATGCGGAATCAGCGCCACGCTGAAGCGGTCGGCAGAAGCTTCGACGACTGTCAGGCTAACACCATCGACGGCCACCGAACCCTTATTGACCATTTGACGCATCAGCCGCGTGTCGGTGCGGAAAATGAAATGTGACCATTCGCCTTCGTCGCGGCGCTTCAAGAGTAGGGCTTGGCCGTCGATGTGGCCCGTGACCAGATGCCCGCCAAGACGTTCGCCAAGTTGCAAGGAGCGCTCGAGGTTGACTCGCGATTTCGACTTGAGCCGCCCCAGATTCGTGCGGCTAAGCGTCTCGCTACCGGCCTCGAACTCGAGGACGCCGCGGTTCTTTTTAACGACCGTCAAGCAGCAGCCGTTGACGGCGACGCTGTCGCCAATTCTGGCGTCCTTGGCGACAAGCGGCGCCTGGATGACGAATCGCAGCGCTTTGATGCGTTTATTGGCGTCGGGGACGATCTTCTCGACACTCGCTAGCTCTTCAACGAGACCAGTAAACATGCGGCTATGATAATCTAGCTGCCGGCGACTCGCGCGGGGCGATAAATGGGCGTTCGCTGGCAGGCAGTCACGGTCGTTGACAGGCCGGAATGGCCGAATGACAATCGCCGTCAGCTTCGCCTTCTGACTGACAACTTTGATTTGTGTGCCGATGCTGCCCCGCTGGTGCCTGACGACGTTGGTCTTCGCTCTGCCGATCCTGGCGATCAGCTTTGGCGCGTTTTTGGGTACGGCAGAGTTGATGGCAGCCCTGGGCGATGCGGGCGGCGCACGGGCGATGCGCTATGTGGCGATCTTCTCAGTACTGCTGCTGCTAATTGACGCCTTGTGCTTATTGGTCGTATTGGGGCTGGCGGCACTGGCTAATCGCAGCGAACGCGACTAAAAGCACGCAAAGTAGCTAACGGCTCACGCGACCAGCTAACGGCTCACGCGACTGGGACGCAGCCGGCGGCGGCGCGGCAATCGTGGCCCAGTTGACTTAAGGCAAAGTGGCTTAACGACTTCGGTCACGTCAAACCAGACCTCTCGGCCGTCGGTGCACCGCAAAACATCGCAAACGCGCCCGCTATATTCCGCGACTACCTGCCGGCTCACTTCTCGGCCCAGGGCATCCAGAACGTCATGCTCGTCGCTGGCATGACAAACGACATACGGATTGGCCTTCGTGCCGTCGCCGGTGGCGAGCAAGCCTTGCAGCGTAATGACGAACAGGCACCGCTCAAGCTCCGTGTCCGCTAAGCGACCCAAGGCATCAGCAGCCTCGGCTGCCAGAAAATGAATCCGCGGCGAGAGGACCTTGGAGGGCGGCAGCGCATCGAGTCGATCGAGCAGCGCGGAATAGTCTTCTTGTTCGAGCAACCGATCGAGTTCGGCGATTTGCCCGGCGGCGAGTGGAACCGGGGACTGACGCAGCACGGCGTCGCGAGCAGCGAGGAAAGTGGTCTTCGACGGTTGCTCGACCAACGCGGCAAGTTGGCGCTGCATAAAATGGCTCACAAGAGGCGACGAGCGATTGTGTCGTTGCTCAATACGAGCCGCGCGACAAACTGCAATCACTCGCTTCTGCGCTTAGCGTAACCAACCGCCGCGCGTAAATGCAATAACTTTGCAACGGAAGTACGAAATATTTTTTGAGGCGCGTCGCGACGATCTTGCGGAACAGGTGATGCGATTTGCATCGTCGCCATCGCGATGACGACGAGCTGGCATTGATTCGATACTCAGTACTCGGTACTCAGTACAAAGAACGACTGCTTAGTTGTGATGAATTTTTACGATCGTTGCCGAAGCCACCGCGAGCTGCTCCACCTGTGTCCCGCGACTTGACACCGCTGCCGATCGACCACGTTCTGGGCGATGTCATCGTTGCGCTAAAGCGATCAAACGCCGTCGTGCTCCGCGCTCCGCCTGGCGCGGGCAAGACGACTCGAGTGCCGCCGGCGATTTTAGATGCGGGAATTTCCGACAACGGAAAGATTCTGGTACTTCAGCCGCGGCGTGTGGCGGCGCGGGCCAGTGCGGCGCGGATTGCGGCAGAGCGAGGAACTCCACTGGGCGAAGAGATCGGGTATCAGGTGCGATTTGAATCGCGAGTCAGCTCGCGGACGCGAATCGCCGTAATCACCGAAGGCATCTTGCTCCGCCGACTGCTCGACGATCCGTTTCTGCCAGACGTCGGAGCAGTAGTGTTCGATGAATTTCACGAACGCTCGCTGGCCAGTGATTTGGCTTTGGCAATGGTGCGGCAAATTCAACAGAGTGTCCGGCCCGACTTGAAAATCGTCGTCATGTCGGCGACTTTGGCTGTGGAGCCGGTGGCCAAATACTTGGGTGGTTGCCCGGTTGTGGAGAGTTTGGGTCGCAGTTTTCCCGTGGAAATAAACTACGTGCCGCATCTGGAGCGGCGGCCATTGCCTGATTTGGTCGCTGAGGGCGTTGAGGAAGCCACGAGGGCAGCCGACGGCGATTGCCTCGTGTTTCTGCCCGGCGTTGGCGAAATTCGGCAGTGCGAAAAGCGGCTGGAGTCGTATGCATCCAACCGCGGCTTCACATTGCTCCAACTCTACGGCGATTTGCCGGCGGAGCAACAGGATGCGGTGCTTCGACCGAGTCAGCAACGAAAAATCATCCTGTCCACAAACGTGGCCGAGACATCGCTGACGATCGAAGGCGTGACGTATGTCGTTGATAGCGGACAGGCGCGCGTGCTGCGCTATGACGAGCGCACGGGGCTCGATCGGCTGGAGTTGTCGCCGATATCGCGGGCGTCGGCGGACCAGCGAGCAGGGCGGGCAGGGCGAACACAACCCGGCCTCTGCCTTCGCCTTTGGCCGGAAGCAACGCACCGCACCCGGGCGGAATTTGAATCGCCCGAAATCCAGCGTGTCGATTTAGTGGGAGCCGTTTTGCAAGTGCTGTGCTGGATCGAGCCGGACTTAAGAGCGTTTCCGTGGTTTGAAACGCCATCCATCGGAGCCGTCGAGCGAGCACAGGGGCTATTAGTACGGCTCGGTGCGGCTGACGAAGGCGGTGTTACGGATTTAGGCCGCGCAATCGCCGCACTGCCCGTGCATCCGCGCATAGGACGCTTGTTGATCGAGGGGCAACGGCGTGGCGTCGCCGAGCAGGTAGCGCTGGCAGCGGCATTACTTTCCGAGCGCGACCCATTTGTGCGGCCGCAGCGCGGGCCGGGCGAGCGCCGTGGCGCATCGCATCGAAGTCGCAGTGACGTTCTCGACCGGGTTCACGCGCTGGAACAGTTCGAAGCGAGCCAGCGCGCCAATACCGACATCGGGGAGCTAAATCGCTCGGCGGCAAAGCACATATTTCGGACGCGGGATCAATTAGTGCGAATGGTGCGCTCTTCAGGTTGGGAGGGCGAAGCTCCTGCTGAGCCGCGTGCTACGAAAGACGCCGCGTTTTTAAGAACGCTCCTGGCCGCTTACCCGGACCGACTAACGCGGGCACGCGAGCCCGGCAGCCGCCGAGGCCTAATGGTCGGTGGCCGCGGTGTGCGATTGGCGGATGAAGTCGCTTTGGCGGATGAAGAGCTGTTTTTATGTATCGATGTCGATGCCGGAGTTGGCGAAGCGCTGGTCCGGCAGGCGTCAGCCGTGGAAAAGGCATGGCTGCCGTCCGAATGGCTGCAAACCCGCGATTGCCTGGAATTCGATGAAGCGGCGGAACGAGTCATCAGTCGGAGACAGGTTGTCTTCGACGATTTAGTGCTCGAAGAATCGCACAGCGGCTCCCCCAGCCCCGAACAAATCGCCGAAATACTCGTCGCTGCAGCAGAAAGTCGCCTGGAGCGCGTGTTTCCAACGGATGATGAAGCCGTCGTTGACTTCCGCCGCCGAGTTGCATTCCTGTCACAGGCGATGCCGCACCTCCAACTACCGCGGTTGGCCGATGACGACCTCCGCAACCTTTTACCGCAGCTCGCTGCCGGAGCCCGTTCCTTCGCCGACATTCGAAAAGCCCCCTGGCTCGCCGCCATGAAGGGGTTGTTTACTTGGCAGCAACTACAGACGATCGACTGCGAAGCCCCCGAGCGAATTGAAGTTCCCAGCGGCAGCCAAATCACCGTGCAATACGAAGAAGGCCGCCCGCCAATCCTGGCAGTGCGGATTCAGGAAGTTTTCGGGATGAAAGCGACGCCGCGCGTAGCCGGCGGTCGAATCCCAGTGCTAATGCACCTGCTCGCGCCCAACATGCGCGTGGCCCAAATCACGGACGACTTAGCCAGTTTTTGGGCGAACACCTACGCAATGGTGCGCAAAGACCTCCGGGCAAGATACCCGAAGCACTCGTGGCCGGAAGATCCCTACACCGCCGAGGCACAAAAGCGCCCCAAGCGGAAATAAAACCTATTAGCGCTGCGAAGTTCCGCCCGGCAGGCGGAACCTACTTAGCGGGCAGCGGTGGCTGCTACGGCACCGGCTGGATCGGGCGTTTCGCTGCGGCGCGGCTCTATGGGCTGCGTCGAAACCGATGCCACGGCTTTTTTAGGTCGATGCACCGACACCGTCCGCAGCTCCTTCCGCTTCTCCTTCGGCAAATACTCCCGTTCCACAAGCTCAGGATCGTATTGCGTCCAAGTCTCGCGGATCGACTTCGACCGAATATGACGGATTTGCTCGCCGTCCTGCCACATGGCCGAATACCCCCCGCCGGACCAGTCGCGTTGCGGCAGTTGCGACGGGTTTTTGACCAGCCGCCAGGCCCGGACGTTATATCGCGACTCAGCGAGCGACCAGTCGTAGAAAATGACCTGGTCGAACACGAGCCGACCGTGTTCGTCATAGAAGTGGTTGAGCTCGATGAGATCAACCGACTCACGGGCCACGTCCTCTTGGGGCGCGATCCCGAAGGCTACAAGACTAGCGCAGATCGTAGTTGTAAAGGGACTCACCAATCACCTCCTTGCTGCAGGTGAAGACTTCGCGGTGAGACCCCGGGGTTAACGCGTTGTCGTCTAGTATCGGAAGTCTTTTGCAGCGTCAAGAGTAAATCTTGGCGGCATGCGAATTCTTTCGCACGTTGGCCAATTATACTTTGCAACCCTCGTGCCAGACCGTATTTGGACGCGTGTTTCACCCGTTAAGTTCCACTTAGAGGATGTTGTTTTCCCGTAGTAACGCTTGAAAGGGTCGATTGTGACGGTCAGGTGACATTTGCCTGACCACCGCTAGAATTCGAATGCCATATTCTTAGACAGCTAGGTATTAGAAATGTTCAACTTCAATACGCCGTCTTCTCTCTTTCAAAGCGTCAATTCCGACGGTTTGCAACCTGCTAATTCCGACAGCCCGGCGACCCCCGAGGTTCGGCGGGACGCCGACCTTTTGGATGCCTATTCGCAGGCGGTCATCGGCGTCGTCGGACGCGTCGGCCCGGCTGTCATTTCGATCGGTCCCCATCCGCACGATCGTCAGGCCGGCCAGGGCTCCGGCTTCGTGATCACTCCGGATGGATTCGCCCTGACGAACAGTCACGTGGTCCACGGCCGGCAACGACTGCGGGCCACGACCGAAGAAGGCGACGCGCTCGACGCCACACTCATCGGCGACGATCCCGAAACCGACCTCGCCCTCATTCGTCTCGCCGCCCGCGACCTGCCACACGCCGAGCTGGCCGACAGCCAAAACCTGCAAGTCGGTCAGCTCGTCATCGCCGTCGGCAATCCCTTCGGCTTCCGTTCGACGGTTTCGACCGGCGTGGTCAGCGCCGTCAGCCGCGCTATGCGCAGCGAGCAAGGCCGGCTAATCGAAAACATCATCCAGCACACCGCCCCGCTGAACCCCGGCAACAGCGGCGGCCCCCTCGTCGATTCGCGCGGCCGCGTCGTCGGCATCAACACCGCCATCATCGCCATGGCCCAAGGCCTCGGATTCGCCGTCCCCGGCAGCACCGCCCGCTGGGTCGTCAGCGAGTTCCTCACCCACGGCCGCGTCCGCCGCCTCTCCCTCGGCGTCTCCGTCACCATCGCCCCCATTCCCCGCCGCCTCGTCCGCGATCTAGACCTACTCTCCGACCAAGCCGTCGAAATCGTCGAGCTCCTCCCCCAAAGCCCCGCCGCCACCGCCGGCCTCTCCCCCGGCGACTGGATCGTCGGCGCCGGCGGCCGCATCATCGCAGGCCCCGACGACCTCCATCGCGTCCTATCCTCCCTCAAGTCCGAACAACCCGTCGAGCTCCAAATCGTCCGCGACAGCCGCTTAATCGATCTCGCCGTCACTCCGCGGTGGGCGAATTAGTCGGTCAAGTTCCGTAATGATTTCAGCGGGAGATCCGGCGCACTCTGGGAGGTCGCGAATCACTGGGAGGTCGCGGATCACTGGGAGGTCGGGCGCAAATCATTGGGAGGGCGAGGCTCCCGCCGAGCCACACTAACCCGACGCGTAAGCGAGGGCAGAGCCGCCTCCACTCCGTACGCGCTCAGCCAACTCCCAGCGCCGCCTTCAAACACTCGTCCACCTTCCTCATGGCCTCATCCGGCAATTTCCCAATCGCATCCTGCAAGCGGTCCTCACTCATGAGCGAGATCAAATAGCCGCACAAAAGACTGTCTTGCAAAATCCCAGCGGCACGGCCTTCCGGTGTTGCAGCTTCGATGAGAAGACAAGCTGGATCGCCCTTGTCGTTCAAGTTGGTGGTCACCTGAGCAACGATGGCATGTCGCAGACGCTTGTTGTAAATGTTGGCTTGGACAACAACGACGGGACGTTTCTTGCCCCGCGTGCCCGCAGCATGTGGGAAACGGGCGTTGATGACCTGTCCGCGCTCAATAGTCATGTCCTTTGATTTTCACAGCCTGCAATTTTCTCGGTATTCAATTATCACAGCCTTCCATCCGCGAAATCATCACTTCCGCCTCGTCCGCCAGCAGGTTCATCTCCTCCGAAGTCCAAGGCGTCGAATCAACACCAGCGGTATCAACATCCGCTCCTCTGCGAAGATAGATGTCCTTGCGCACAAGAATGCATTCGGTGCCCGACACGTTCAGCGCCACCGCCTCGCCGTTTTCCACCGCTTTTTGTTGCTCCACATTCAAAGTCATCGCGCAACCCCTTTCCCGGTAATTTTATCCGCTCGCCCCCGCATTTTGAAGGCTTACCCTTGAGCCTTTCCGCCCGCCCCGACCCACAACCGTTGCCAGGGACTTCAGTCCCTGGTTGCTATCTCAGCCGCGGAGCGGCCCAGGAATAAAGCCTGGCCGCCTCGGCCCCAGGAAACCAGACCACAACCACAACCCACTCTCCGTCTTTAGGCCCAACGGGCCGCAATTCGATAGCCCAGGGCAACGCCCTGGGTTACGAGTCCGCGCAATAAATAAAAAAGCCCCAACGGGGCGACATGGTCCTCTAGCCGCAGAGCGGCAACCGCCGGTAGCCGGGCCTTTCCAGGCCCGGAAACACGACCCCAAAACCACCTCTAGTCGCGTACCGACGCCCGCGCGCCGCCGTTTCGGCAGCTCCATCCGCTCGTCAGGCCGCACCATCCGAAAGTAGGCCAGCGAGGCCCTTCGCTGGCCAGAGCTGCCTATCATTCATCCACTCAGACCGCGTCCAAGCAAACTGAAACCGATCGCGGTCTTCAGGCCCAACCGGCCGCAATTCGTCAGCCCAGGCCATCGGCCTGGGAAAAGAACCACAACAGCCTCGCCAAGCCTCAACGGGGGCGCGCTAATCTGTTTGCTCCGCAAAACACAGCCACGCAGCCGAAAGCCTTGTTCGCGGTAAAATGTCGTTGTCGGCCAGCCGGAAACCCATTGCCGAGGATTGCCATGTTAGGCCATTACAGAAGAATCGTGTTGACAGCCATGCTGCTTTTGTCAACCGGTCGAATAGCGATTGCCGAGGACATCGTTCTCAATTGGTTTCGCTTCGACTCTGAGCGGCCCTACGCAATATTCGACGCGTGGAAGGAATTGAGCACTCGCAAAGCGGCGATATGTGTTGGCGAAAACTGGAAAGTGATCGCCGGCCAGTTGCAGAATAATCACGGTAAACCAATTGCAAATACTGCACTGCGATTTGACCTTGTAAGCGGAAAAGCTGTCCATGCTGACCTTCAAACCGACGCGAACGGCTACTTCATCATCTACTCACCGTGGTATCTCGATATAGACGACGATGAGCCATCCAATGGCCGCCGAGTTATTGCCACGCCTGGGTATCCGGTTACACAAGCCGGCCAATATTTTGCTTATAAATGCTCCGCCATTCGAATGTGCAAATCTAAACTGGTGACGAAAGAAAATGATCGTGCGTTTTACGTACTAACTTGTGATGACCAGACGGCGTTCGATGCAGACAAGTTCAAAGCGTTCGAGCAAGAGTACCTGGCCAAACGGATCACACCGCGCGATCCATGGCGTGCGACACCAGACGATCGCGAGAAAATCCTAAATCGGCGCTTTTACGAAGTCCAACTCGTGGACCCGATGGGAAACGGCGTGGCCGACGCTTTGATCACGTGCCGGTTTCCTGGCACCAAAACTCAAGTCCGCAAGACCGGCATGGATGGGCGGTGCCAATTCGATGACTGGCAACTTCCAGGCAAAAACGGAGACCTGACCATTGATGCTCCCGGATTTGCTGCAGGCCCTATGCCGTTCGAACTGAAATTTGGCGTTCTCAACGTTATTCGCTTGCAAAGACCGGCGACGGTTGTTGGACGCATCGTTGATGACGAGGGCAATCCCGAAACAAGGGAGCTACACGTGGAGTACAAGCGATTCTCGTACATCGCTTTCGAAACAGACTTTCGTTCGCAGAGCGACGGCACATTCAGTTTCGACCGCGTCATGCCGAACGAAGAATTCAGAATCCAATCGGGCAATGCTCGCTCTGAGTGGATGAAGCTGACGGAGAATGAGAAGAGTAAGGAAGTGCAGTTGAAACTCGAAATGCCATCCGCTTTGCGAGGCATCGTTGTTTCAGAAAAAGGTGATCTTATGCCAGTTGGACTTCGACTGGATTTCGGACCAGATGAGTCGCTCATCGGTGTAAACGGTCATGTCTCGTATGTCGGCACGAATAATGGGCCTTGGGGGCCATCCGATGGTCGGTTTGGTTTTTCAGGTCTGAGCAACCGACCATTTAGAATCAAAGTCTATGGCTGGGAAGTTGAGCCGTCCGAACCGATGCAACTGGAACCCGGTGAGATGCGATTTATCCAAGTGAAACTGAAAAAGAAGTTGTCGTTGCCGCAATAGCGCCGGGTGCCAGCGCCTGGTGGTTGTGTTTTGGAGGGAAAAACACGGCTGTGCGACAAATAGACGTTTTCTCAGATCGGTTGCCCCCACATTATCATTGTGGCCAATCAGAATTGCGTCCGCCCAAATTCGGCCCGCTATTTGCACATGTACAAATGTTCTAAACGCCGTGCCATTTCGGTGCACCCCGCTCTTTCCCAAATTGGTTGACCGCACCAAACAGCCGCGGCTGCCCCTCCAGCCGCCCGCCCGCGCTTCTCCCTGTCTCAGGCCTCGCGCCTCCACTCTCCGCCAACTATTGAGTCCGACATTGCTAATGGAAAAGTTTTATACCGTCAAATGAGCGGCGTTAAAAAACGAGTGGAGTCGGTTTGGTTCATGTCGAAATGTTTCGAGAACCTGGTCCAGCGTGGCGTGCAACATATGGATGTCTTCGGGGATGATATTCGCCAAGGCACCATATTTGGATTGATTCCAAACCTGTTCGACCGGGTCGAGGTCGGGGGCATACGGCGGCAGCCATTCCACGTGAAGCCAAGAGGCGCTGCGGTCCAACAATTGTCGGGCAGCCGAGCGATGAGCACGCAAGCGATCCCACACGATAATGAGCGGGCGCCGCAAATGCTCATGCACCTCGCGCACGAAGCGGATGACATCTTCCGTGCGGGCGTTGTGATCCAGGAGTTCGTAGTGAGGTGGACCCCAATTGTTGGACAGGTTTTGGGGTTGGTTAAGGTGAGACCAACGGCCCGCGAAGACCCCTCACAGGTCTCGCGCGGCCGTGGGGCTACGGACACGTATCGGGTCAGAAAAGCGGTTTCCTGAGTAAGT
>DASXLL010000291.1:0-7147 GCA_036496265.1 Pirellulaceae bacterium
AGCTGGCCAATACTCGGCCATTTTGCCGCGTAGAAACAGCACGCTGTCTTTCAATTCGTCGATCCCGTTCTCGCCGTCTTCAATGCTGATCCAACCGTCAAAACCCACAGAATTCAGCTCGCGAAAGATGGCGTCATAGTCATTGAGGCCGCGGCCGATTACGCCGTGACGCAGACGCTTGGCATAGCCCACCGACGACTCCTCCCGCCGCAGGTCTTCGACCGTGCCTTCTATCAAATAGCGATCACTGGCGTGCATCGTTTTCACTCGCTGTTTGACACGCGCGAGCAACCTCAGCGGGTCCTCGCCCGCCAAGATTGTATTGCTCGGATCGTAATTGACGCCGAAATGCGGCGAATCGATGCGTGCCACCAGCTCGCAAAAGACATCCGTATGCTGCGCGAATTCGGGATACTGCCAATAATTGTCTTTGTAGTGATTCTCAATCACCAGGGTGACTCCGCAATTCGCCGCGTGCCGCAAGCAGGCTTCGATTGAGCTCGCCGCGTAATCGAGACCGTCCTGGCGGCTCACTTCCGGCCGTCGTTGCCCGGATAGCACGCGGCAGAAGCTCGCCCCTAGTTCCGCGGCCATCGTGATCCACCGCTTCTCTTGCTCGATTTGCTGCCGGCGAAAATCGACATCAGGATGCGTGAAATCGGGCGAGCAGCAAAGCATCGGAATCGTCAGCCCGTGCGACTCCGCGATTTTTCGCGCTTCAGGCCAGCGCCGTTCGTCGGCCAGGTCCAAAAAACCGGCATAAAACTCCAGACCGTCGATATCGAGCGTAGCCGCCAGCTCGATCCATTCGCGGAGGCTCATCGCGCCGGTCTTGCAGAGCGGATCCATCCAGGCTTTCGGAAATGCGGCCAGGCGGGGCATATCAGGTATCGTCCTCCGAAATGGATTTACGAGCCCACTCGTGTTCGCCGGGGCGTGGCGTCGGTTTAAGAACGGGCGACGACTGCCGATATCGTTGCGTAATTCGCGCGCCCAGCCACGTGAGCAGCACCATCGCAAAACCCAGAATGATCAGGCCAGCCATGGTCGCGAGCACTTTCGCCCGCGTGGCATCGTCCAGGCGCTTGATGAGCGGCTTCGCTTCGTCCGCCGCTGCGATTGAAACAAAAACGCTGCTTTGCCAGACAACGCCAAACAGCACGCCGACAATCAATCTAATCGCTCGCTTTACCATTCCAGCTCCGCACGCGGATCGGGCTGCTTCCAGTGGCCCTCGAGCTGCCGGATGAATTCGGCGCTCGTCTCATCGATCGTTTTCGGTATCACGATCGAGATTTCGGCGTAAAGATCGCCAGTCCGACCGTCAGCAGTTTTAATGCCCTGGCCTTTCGCCCGCAGCCGCGTGCCGCTCGACGTGCCACCGGGAACCTTGAGCGAGATCGTGCCCTGCGGCGTGGGCACATCAACTTTTGCGCCGAGTGCCGCTTCCGCAACCGTCACCGGCACGCGAGCAATCAGATCGAGACCGTCGCGGCGAAAGCTGGCGTGTGGCGCGATGCGAACGGTGATCAGCAAGTCGCCGGCCGGCCCGCCCGTTGTCGAAGGCTCGCCCTGCCCCCGCAGCCGAATCGTTTTGCCACTTTCGATCCCCGCAGGAATCTTGACGTTGATCGTCTCGACCTTCCCTTTGCCCCGCGCCACTCGCAAGCTAACCTCGCCGCCCATCACCGCCGTACGAAACGGCACTTCGACCTCATGTTGAACATTCGCGCCCGGTTGTCCCGGGCTGCGCCGCGACCGCCGTCGCGGCTGAGGCCCCCCGCCAAACTCAAAACCGCCGCCGCCCCCGCCGGTGAATTGTCGCAGCAAATCCTGTAGCTCCGGCGGCAATCCAGCTTCGCCGCCCCCTCCGCTGCTCCGACCACCGCCAAAATCGAAGCCGCCAAAGCCCGGCGGCACCTGCCCCGTCCACTGCGGCTCCGCGCCCCCACCGGCTCCCATTTGCTCGAACTGCGGGCCGAACTGATCATACATTTTCCGCTTTTTGTCGTCGCTCAACACATCGTAGGCCTGCTGCACCTCTTTGAACTTCTTCTGGGCCGCCTTGTCGTCCGGATTCATGTCCGGATGGTATTTCCGCGCGAGCTTGCGATACGCCTTTTGAATCTCGTCGCCGCTCGCCGACCGGCCCACGCCCAGCGTCGCGTAATATTCATCGCTCATGTCGAGAATTCTAGAAGCGATCGGCTAAACGGTGCAGGGGATACCGGCGACGAAGAAAATATGACTAACGACAGGGTTTCTAAAATCCGAAGCACGAAATCCTAAACAAGCACAAATGAGCCAAGCACAAATCCTCAAAACGGTGCCTGGCTGGCCTTCCTTTGAATTTCGTGCTTCGAATTTGTTTCGTGCTTCGTACTTCGGATTTCGTGCTTCGGACTTTACGGGTTGCTCGCCTGCAATTCGCGATTCACCTGCTCATCCGGTGCCGCGAACGTCGCCAACACCTCCTCCAGCGCAGCCAAATCCACCGGCTTCGTCATGTGATGATCGAACCCCGCCTGACGGCTGCGCTGCCGATCCTGTTCGGTGCCCCAGCCGGTAAGGGCGACAATCGTAACTTCCGAGCCGAATTGTGCCCGCAGCCCGCGAGCCACTTCATAGCCGTCCATCACGGGCATGCCGATGTCCAGAAACACCAACTCCGGCACATCGTTCTTAGCCGCCTCCAGCGCCTGCGGACCGCCAAACGCGGTTTGCACATCGTGGCCCCGCAGACGTAGTAACATGGCCAGGCTCTGCGCCGCATCGACGTTGTCATCCACGACCAGAATCCGCCGCCGCGGCCCTTTACCGGCCGGCGCGGGCGCAGCAGAGGGAATCTCCGCCGGCAGTTCAGCGTGTGGCATCCGAATCATAAACTCACTTCCTTTTCCGAGTCCGTCGCTGTGCGCGCCGATCTCCCCGCCGTGTAGTTCCACGAGATTTTTGACCAGCGTCAGCCCAATGCCTAGCCCGCCCCGCGAACGCGACGAGCCAGGCGCAGCTTGCATGAACATTTCGAACAATTTCGGCAGCGTCGCCGGGTCGATTCCAATGCCCGAATCCCGCACGTTGATCACCAGCTGCCTGTTTTCAACCAGCGCGGAGAGATGGATGTGTCCTCCGGCCTCCGTGTATTTGGCCGCATTGCTGAGCAAATTCGCAACCGCCTGGGCCAGCCGCACCAAATCGGCCTCGATCCACACAGCATCTTCTGGCAATTCAATCGTCAGCGCATGACGCTCGCGATCGATCAGCGGCTGCACCGTCTCGACGGCCCGCGCGACAACGCTTTTCAGATCGACCCGCTCCTTCCGCAATTCGATCTTGCCGCGCATGATCCGTGAAACATCGAGCAAATCATCGACCAGTCGCGTCATGTGGCGCACCTGCCGATCAGCGACTTCGATCGCCTTGGCCGCCACTGCCGGATCGACCTCCGGCTGCTTTAAAATATCGAGCGCACTGGCGATGGGGGCCAGCGGATTGCGCAACTCATGAGCTAGCACCGCCAGGAATTCGTCTTTGCGCTGGTCCGCGACGATCAGCTCGTGATGTTTCCGCTGCAATTCCTCGACTTGATGGGCGATTCTTTGCCGAGCCCGCGACATGGCGCCACCAACGAGCGCAATGCCCAGGCTGGTGACGACATACAGCGCCAGGCCAAAGACAGGATGATTATTCGAATTTGCACTATTGGAGGTCAGATATCCATGCGCCAATCCAATCGCCGCGACAAGCAGCGCAGGACCAAATCCGCCATACCAGGCCGTAAAAATGATGGCGAGGAAGATAGGAGCGAACGGATAAATTTCGCCAAACGAACGACTGATCAGCCACCGCACGATGGCCGCCAGCAAAAACGCAGCCGCCCCCACAGCATATCCAGCCCAGATTGGCTGCGAACGTCGCGGCATGGTTTCCGTCTTCCGCATTTCGCCAGAGAGGCCAACGACCTCGATTGAGGGCGATCTAAGATAAGACTCGCCACGGACTTCATTGTAACTACCGGGCCCGCTTAGCTAAACATCACGTGTGCGCCATGCTGGGCCAGCAATGGATTAACGTCGAGTTATGTTTCGCAAACCAGCGGCTGCCAAGGAGATGCATGCAAAAATCGATTGCTAAATCACTTCACTAATCGCCACACCGCCATCGGTAATCGGCACCGGCCGCTCGCCGGCGTAGAGATGCTCGGTCGGATTGATGCCAAGCGCGGTGTGAATCGTCGCGTGCAGATCAGGCACCGAAACCGGCCGGCTGACGATTGTCATGGCCAGATCGTCCGTTTGGCCGATCGTCTGACCCGTTTTCAGCCCACCGCCCGCCATCGCCACACTAAACGCCTTGCCGTGATGACCGCGGCCGCCGCCAGCATCGAAACTTGCGGGCCGGCCAAATTCGCTCGCGACAACGATCAGCGTTTTGTCTAACAATCGCTTGTTTTCCAAGTCAATAACGAGCGTCGCCAAGGCCTTATCCAGCTCCTGAATCAACGCATGCTGCCGCAGTATCCCGTCGTTGTGTACGTCCCAGCCCGTGCCGTTGAGGAAATTGAGATTGTGCGATACCTCGATGAACCGGACGCCCGATTCAACCAGCCGCCGCGCGAGCAGACACCGCTGGCCGAATTCGCCGCCGTACGAATCGCGCAAACTCCCCGGCTCCTGATTTAGCTCGAAAATCCGTTTGAATTGCGGGCCAGAGAGCCGTAGCGCCTCGCTAATCGTCGCGTCGTACTGTTTGATGTATGCGTCTTCGTCGTGTTTGGCGACAAAGCCCGTGCGAATCTTGGCCAGCAGATCCTCGCGTCGGCTCTGCCGATCAGCCGTGATCTCAATCGCGCGCGCTAAGCCCGCCGGGCCACTTTCCGTGTCCGTCAGATAGACATAGCTGTGCTTGGACCCCAGAAAACCCGGCCCGCGCGTCACATTCGGATAGCCAATCAGCACATACGCCGGCACGCCATCGCCCGCCGCTCCGCGCTGTTGGGCCACGATCGACCCAATCGACGGATACACGATCGTCCCGCTCGTCGGCCGGCCCGTGTGCATGCGATTCACCGCCGCCGCATGCTCATCGATCACTTCATGATGCACCGTCCGCACCAGCGCGAACCGATCCAGCACCTTCGCGCACTGTCCCAAATGCTCGCAGACCTGCACTCCCTCAATCGCCGTATCAACCGCGCTGTAATACGACCCCGCCTTCTTCGCCTTCGGATCGCCTAGCCTTTTCGGATCCCACGTATCAATCTGCCCCGCCCCGCCGCCCAGCCAAACGAAGATGCAGTGCTCCGCTTTGCCAAGTTTCGGCTTTTGATCCTCGCCGCGGCTCGACGGAAGAACGGCGAGTGACGCTGCCGCCGCGGAGGCCGCGAGAAAACCACGCCGCGATTTGGTTCTTCGGTTCTTCGGTTCTTGGAATTTCTTCACGGTATCCACACAAATTCCGGACTATTGATCAACGTCCACACCATATCTTCAGCCTTCTCCCGCCATTCGCGCTTCAGCTGCGTCGTCACCGGATCGCCCTTCTCGAATTCCCGCTGGCGCGCGATCCGAATCTCGTTCGACTCCGTCGAAAGATGATTCGACCAGCTCACGCCGTCGCGCGCCGGCCAACCAGGAACTGGCCCCGGCGCCGCGCCGGTCTTCCGGCTGCTAAAGTCATCGCCGAGCAGCGCCACAAACAGGTCGCGTTCTGTAGCCGTCGGCGACCGCGACAATATCTGCTTGAAAACCGTCTCGACAAAGTCGCTCGGAGTTTCGGCCGCCAGCGCCATCGCGACAAACGCACTGTCTTCAGATAATTGAGCAATCCGCTTCGCCACGACGCCATTCGCCAGAATCGCCGGCTGCAACACCGTCGGCTCCTTCTCGCGATACGTCAGCGGGTCTTGCCGGGTCGCTCGCCAGCCAAAATTTTCCAGCAGCGTGACAGCCATCTGGGCCGCCGGCAGCGACAAGCTCGGCCGATCGCGTTCGTTGCCCATGGTCGTAAACTGCCACGCTCGCCGCGGGAGGCCCAGGTTGATCGACGAATTTTCCAGCCGACCACTATCGACATCGACGCTCATTTCCTCCGTATGGGCTTCTTTTCCCGCCGCCGCCAACAACGAATCCAAAACCTGTTCCCCCGTCATTCGTCGCCGCAGCGGCGCCGCAAACAGGCGGGCCTTTTCAACATCAGACGTCGGCACGCGCTGATAGGCAGCCGAATTGAAAATCAGCCGGGCAATATGCTTCGCGTCATAGTCATGCGCAATTAATTCCCGAGCCAGCCACTCTAGCAATTCCGGATTCGACGGCTGCGCCGTTTCCCAATCATCCACCGGCTCCACGATTCCACGTCCAAAGTACCGTTGCCAAATCCGATTCACCATCACTTTGGCAAACCGCGGATTCTGCGGCGACGTGATCCGCAGCGCCAGCTCCTCGCGAACGTCGCTCGGGTCCTGCAAGAGCTCTCGCGGCAGGCTGCCCGGCAGTTCGTCCCCAAACGGCCACTTCGGAGCAATTTTTTGACCCGGCTTCAACGTGACCTTCACCATCAGCGACGTGTGAGCCGCTTCATCGCCGGGAATCGTGCTCGTCTTCGGCAATGTCTGCTCACCGCGGTGCAGCATTGCCGCGAGATTGAATAAATCCTCCTGCGAAAAGTCGTGGCTCGGCGCATCGTGGCAACGCGCACATCGCATATCAAACGCCAAAAACGCCAAACCAATATTCTGCGCCTTGGCCGCCAGTGGAGCGTCGTTCTCGCTCGCCACTGCAAAACCCGCCGTGCCTCCGTACCGCGTCGAACCCTCCATCAAAATCAATTCCGTCGCAAACCGATCGAGTGGCTTATTGTCCAGCAGCGACTCATAAATCCACCAGCGGAACGGTCCCGTATTGTTCAGCGTCGGATTAACGATATTGGGATTCTCAGCCAGCACATCCTGCCAGTATCCGACCCAATTGTCGGCCCAACCCGGCTGCCGGAGCAATTCATCGACAAGCCGGCTGCGTTTATCAAGCCGCGTGTCGTTGACGAACGAGGAAACCTGCGCAGCGGTCGGCGTGACGCCGAGAATGTCGAGATAAATGCGGCGCACGAACGAAGTGTCGTCGCAAAGGGGCGAAGGGTTAACGTTCTC
>DASXLL010000292.1:0-9844 GCA_036496265.1 Pirellulaceae bacterium
ACTCGACCTCAATTGATTCCACCGTCCCATTCCTCTTCCAATCCTTGCCAAACTGCAAATTGACCTTCAACTTCACATTCTCCATCCCCTCGATCGTCGCCACCGGCTGCGAACTGTATCCCGAACCGCCCTCATCCACGACAATCCGCTTCACCTTGCCATCCTCGACAACCGCATGCGCCTTCGCCGCCGTCGTCGGCCAGAGATTTCCCCGCTGTGGCTGATAGCGATAGTAGTTCGAAACCTCGTCTAGCCGCTCGTTCGTGATTCCCTGCGGACCCAGAGCCTTCATCAGCACTTCTTTATTCCGCCGCGCCTCTTCTCCCGACGGCTTCCCATTCTTCGCCGGCCGCACATTGCTGAACGCTTCCCGAAAAACCTCCGGCTTGACGCCCAGTCCCGCCGCCACCAGCACCACCGGCCTCCCGCCATCTCGCCGATCTATCTCATGGCCTCCCGTAAACTTGACGGGCACTTTCATCTCTTCCGCCCGTACCCAATATCCCAGAACAACGAAAGCAAATTGCCAGCTCAGAACAAATCGCATCGGAAGCTTCATCGCGATTGACTTCCCGAAAAGAAAAGGTGCTTTAAGACGAGACCGAACCTCTAACGTGACCGCACCAGCGCTTTATTGCAGCAAAGCGATCGTTGTCTGCATTTCTTCGTTTTCCTTCTGTTCAATCCTCTGTCCCATTCCTGTCATCCGTCTAAATCCGCGGCCACTCATTCTGCCTTGTCGACTACTTATAATTCGGCCGATTCTGATGCGGCACGGCCTTCGGCGGTTCCATTCCTTTGGACCGAAACACTTTCTCAATCGCCACGATCGTTGCCGGATCCGGCCGGAAATTACCTGGCCGATGGCCCTGAGCAATCATCAGCGGCGTCCAGCCCCATTTGTTCTTTTGGTTCCAGGCAGGGATATCCGCGCCGCGATCCGCCAACAGTTGCACCAGTTGCCACCGGCTTTGATACGCCGCCCCGTGCATCGCCGTCTCACCGTTGTTGTCCACAGCGTTCACATCCGCGCCCCAATCGATCAGCAGCTTGCAGGCTTCTACGGCTTCTTCCAGGGTTCCAGCAGATTCATCACCGTCCCCGAGCGCTCCAACGCCTGCTGCGGCGAGCAGCGGCGACGCTTCGTCGGCATTGGGAATCCGCGGATCGGCGCCCAGATCGAAAAACAGCCGCATCAACGGAATATCGCAATTCCGAGCCGCCATCAAAAACGGCGTCGAACCTGTCGTCGTGAACTTTCCACGGCCAGAAGTGCCTTTTTCGAGCCGAGTATTGATATCCGCACCGGCCGCAACCAACTGCCGGACCATTTCCAGGCTGCTCGCCGTTCCCGAACCGCGCGGCGGCGGATCGCCATCGCCGCGAATGGGTTTCCGCACCCATGTCATCGCATGCAGCGCCGAGAATCCCGACGGAAGATCGTTTGGATTCGCGCCGGCCTTCAACAGTGCCAACGCCAGCTCAAAGTGGCCATTCTCGATCGCCAGCAGCAGCGCGTTTGTCGACCGGCCACGGGTATTGCCCCGACTGCGATCGGGCCGCATCGTTTCATTCACATCGATACCTGCCGCCAGCAGCCGAAACACAACCGACGAATGTCCTTCACGAACTGCAAAGAAAAAGGGCGTAAAACCGGATGACAGCGCGGTCCGATAATCCGCGCCCGCTTCCAGCAAGCAATCGACCACTTCCAAATTCCCTTCCGCCGCCGCCCACATCACCGGCGTCTGGTCCTTGCGCTCGCGAGCATTCACATCGGCCCCACGTGCAAGCAGCGCCTTCACCGGCCCGACACGCCCGGTCCGCGCCGCCGTCATCAGCGGCGTCTCCCCACCCGGCAGCGTCCCATTCGCATCCGCTCCCGCCGCCAACAGCTTCTCCACAATCGGCCCGCTGCCCGTTGTGCAGGCAATCGCCAGCGGCGTCACTCCATACCGGTTCTTCGCTTGCACGTCGGCCTTAGCAGCCAGCAGCATCTCCACCGTCGCCACATCCTCATGCTGCACCGCCCAGTGCAGCGTCGTCATCCCATCCGCCTGCGGCGCATTGACGTTTGCCTTCGCTCTCAACAATTCACGAATCGCCCGCGCATCATCCTTCTCCGCCGCATCCGCCAGCGGCGTATCGGCTGCCAGCGCCATCCGAGATAACGCCAGCCAGATCAAAAAACACGTGCCAAGTCGTTTCATTTTGTATTTCGTGGTTTCATTTGCTAAAAAAGCATCCACCTTGAAAAACCATGATAAAATGTAACCTTACGGCTGGTCACGTCGCAAATACAAATGGCGGACCATCCTAACAAGCATATTCGAGAAGCCATCGAATACGCACACGACCGTGGCTGGCGATTCACGAAAGCAAGTGCAAGGGCTCATATTTACGGGACGCTATGGTGTCCGTTGGAAACGCGAGAGGGCTGCCGATTTCGTGTGTTTTCCACGCCGCGTGACCCCGACGACCATGCCCGCGACATTCGTCGCGCCGTGGACCGGTGCGACCACTGACGCAGGAGGAACAAAAATGTCGAGTAAACATGAATTCACGATCGTTCTCGCCCAGCCGGAAGAATCGGAGGACGACGCGGATCGACTGTACGAAGCAGGATGCAGCGACGGATCGATTTCCACGTCGGGCGGAGTGACGCGGATCGATTTCCACCGCGTCGCCAACTCCCTCGAGGATGCCATTCGCTCAGCCGTCGGCAACGTGCACCAAGCCGGCTTCCAAGTCGCCCGGATCGAAATTGATAGCCCGCAGTATTGTTCTTAATCGCGTCAAATCCCCAACGGCTGAAACAAATCATCCACTTTGCCGTTGCTATCCGCAAACGAATCGATCCGCACGCCGACCTTGTCCAGCAGCGTCAAATGCAAGTTCGCCAGCGGTGTTGGCTCGCGATACCGCAGATGCCGCCCGCCCCGCATGTTCCCGGCGGCACCGCCGGCCACGATGATGGGCAAATTCACATGGTCGTGAACGTTTGGGTTGCCCATCCCGCTGCCGTAGAGATAAAGCACATGATCGAGCAGCGAGCCGTTTCCTTCCGGAGTTGCTTGCAGCTTCTCCAAAAACTCGGCGAATAGCGACACGTGGAACCGGTTGATCTTCGCCACCTTGGCAACCTTGTCGGGATCACCGCCGTGGTGCGTCAGCGGGTGATGCCCCTCAGAAATGCCGATTTCGGAATACGAGCGGTTGCTTGTCTCGCGAGCCAACTGAAATGTGATGACGCGGGTAATGTCGCCCTGCATCGCCAACATCTGCAAGTCGAACATTAGCCGGGCGTGATCGGCATACGACGCCGGAACGCCTGTCGGCCGATCGATATCGGGCAGCGGATTTTCGCCCGCTACGGCTTCCGCCTGCTGAATTCGCCGCTCCACATCGCGAACCGCTTCCATGTACTGGCTTACCCGCGACCGATCCTTCGGCCCAAGCGTTTTCTGCAGCCGGGCCAGCTCGTCCGTCACCGAATCGAGCAAGCTCGCCCGCTTCTTGAGCGACGCCTTGCGGTCAGCCGTGCCCCCTTCTTCGCCAAATAGATTTTCGAACACGAGCCGCGGATGAGCCTCGGCCGGCAGCGGAGTGGTCGGCGACGACCACGACAGGTTGTTTTGATACACGCACGCGTAGCCGTTGTCGCACTGCCCGACGACCGACAGCAGGTCCATCGACAGCTCCAGCGATGGCAATTGCGTGTCGCGGCCGATCTGCTGGGCCGCGATCTGATCGACCGTCGTGCCGAGGTGATAGTCAGTGCTTTCAGTCCGCTTCGCCTTTGCCGCGCTCAAAAACGAAGCGTTCGACGTCGCATGCGTGCCCGGATAGGCATTCCGCAGCTCCAAGTTGCTGACGATCGCGACTTTTTGCTTCATCCCCGCAAGTGGCCCAAGCGTCGGCGACAGCTCGTCCAGCTTCTCGCCGCCCGGCGGTGTCCACCGCGTCACGTCGCAGCCCATCGGCATATAAACGAACCCCAGCCGCCGCAACTTCGACGGATTTGCCGGCGTCTCGGCCAGCGCCGTCAGCGAAGGGACCATCGCATCGAGCAATGGCAACGCCAGTGCCGCTCCCGCCCCGCGCAAAAACGTCCGCCGTGGCAGGGCCTTCTTCATCACGATCATGGAGTTCTCCTCATCTGAAACGGCGTGCTCGTCACAATGCCCACAATGAGCCGCGAGAAGCGGTAGTTGTCTTCCTTTGCATCCCGCACAATCTTTCGCACTGCCGGCGCGTCATAGTACTCCACGCCGCGGCCCAGCGCGAACGTCAACAGCTTCGTCGTCAGCGTTTCCACGAACAACTCCGGCCGCTGCAGCAAAGCATTCTCTAAACCGCCCACGCCAACGAACTCGCTTCCGTCCGGGAGCGTACCCGCCGAATCGATTGGCAAATCCGCCTCCGTTACGCGCCAGCGGCCAATCGCATCGTAGTTATCAAGCGCAAATCCAACCGGGTCCATCAAATCGTGGCAGCTCGCGCACTGGGCATTGGCCCGATGCTCCTTCAATCGCTCCCGTACGGGTAGATTCGCCGCTACTTTGTTGTCTTGCAGCGTCGGCACATTCGGCGGCGGTGGCGGAGGCTCCGCATTGAGCAAGTTTTTCAAAATCCAATGACCGCGAATCACCGGGCTCGTCCGCGTCGCATACGATGTCACCGTCAAAATACTCCCCTGCCGCAGCAGGCCGCCACGATGACTGGCCGGATCGAGCGCGACGCGCCGAAACTGGCTCCCATACACGTGCGGAATCTCATAATGCTTGGCCAGCCGCTCGTTGAGGAACGTGTAATCCGCCTTGAGCAAATCAAGCGCGCTGCGATCCTCGTTCACAACGCTCTCGAAGAACAATTCCGTCTCTTGCCGCAGCGCCTGCCGCAAATTGTCGTCGAAATCCGGAAACAGCCGCATGTCGGGAATCACGGAATCCAAATTCCGCAGATACAGCCACTGCCCCGCAAAATTCGTGACCAGCGAATTGGCCCGCTCATCGGCCAGCATCCGCCGGACCTGTTTTTCTAACACACCCGGCCGACTCAGCTCCCCTTTTTCGGCCAGCGCCAGCAATTCCTCATCCGGCATGCTGCTCCAAA
This sequence comes from Pirellulaceae bacterium, assembly GCA_036496265.1. Taxonomy (GTDB): domain Bacteria; phylum Planctomycetota; class Planctomycetia; order Pirellulales; family Pirellulaceae; genus CAYLLN01. Next base: position 5,116 of record DASXLL010000292.1, read on the forward strand.
GGAAATACGACAGCCGTGAAGCCAGCTCGGCATCGCTAATCTTATAAGCCGTCGCCTCGGGCACACTCACCGGATCGCGCTCGACTCGCAACACAAACTGCGGATTCACCAAAATGGCGTTCAGCGCCGCCTCAATGCCCAGCTCAAAACTGCCTTCCGCTCTCCCCTCCCGATACATCAACAGCGGCGCTTCCAAATCGGCCTCTTCCACCGGCCGCCGATACGCCCGCCGCGCCAAATTCGCGATGATCTTTCGCGCGCAATCGGCCTCTTCGGCCTCAGTCTTCGGCTCACAAACGAAAATCCGCCTTCGACTCGGCGTGTCCCCCGCCCCGCTCGCGGCAAACGGCCCCACGATCGACACCTGATACAGGGCCGGCCCAATCCGCGGGTGCCGATAAAAATTGAAATGCACATTCAACGGCTGCCGCTCCGTCTCGAGCAGCGACGACGACTTTTTCAAGAATCCCACGCCAATGTTGTGCTCGCCGGCCGTTACTTTGATCCGCGCATTGAGATTCGCATCGATCGACTGATCGCTTTGCCCCCGCGGCGGCGGCTTGATGCTAAACAACTCGACCTGCTGGCGATCCACCGACACTTCCAGGTCGTGCGGCTCACGCAAACTCTCCACGTTGTCATTGCGATCGCGCATCAACCGGATTTGAACTTCGTATTCACCCGCCTGCGGGAATTGATAGGGAATCACCATCGCGCCCCGCGTGCCCAGCGGCGTGTTCGGCAGGTGCGAATCCTGCGTCACATCGGGCTTCATCCGAAACGTATCGCCCACCGGCGACTTCGGCGCCCGTCCGACCGCCAGCCGGCTGATCTTCTGCGCCGCCGACACATAACGATTGAGCAGCGTCGGCGACAAATCGGCGACAGTAATATTGTCAAACCCGTGGCTCGACTCATCCGCCGGCAGCATCGCCGTCACATCGACATCCAGCTCCAGCAAATCGCGAATCGTATTCTGATATTCGGTCCGATTCAGCCGGCGAAACGTCTCCGTCCGCCCCGGATTGGGGTTCGCTGCGGCGAGCTTGTCGAGTGATGTTTCCAGCAGTGCTATAGCGCCATTAAATTCCGCCTCCGTCGGCTTTTTTGCCTCCCTCGGCGGCATCTGCCGCGCGGCCAGCTTATGAACGACCTTCTCCCACACCTCCACATTCCGCTCGATCCCCACATCCGCCGCCTCATCCAGATCCAGCCCTCCCGCCTTCGTCGTCTTATCGTGGCAATCGACGCAATGCGCATCCACGAACTTATTGACGAGCTTTTGTGTGGATGCCGGATCGTCCGCCTGGCAATGAACGGCCCAAAACAATGCCACTAGCAGCGCAGAAATTCGGCCGCAATTCATATCAGGAGGGCTCGTAAAGGCACGCCTAGCGGGCTGGGATTCCTGATTATGAGTTTCCGCGACTCCAGATGCAATCTCGGCCCGGTGCGAGAAGCGGCCTAATTCGACCTTTGCCGCCGGAGCTTTCTAATTTCGTCAGCCGTTTTATCTATCGCTTCCAAATCAAGCGGAGGTCCATTGTTGGCGTTGATGTTGAACCCTCCATCGTTGATGTCTATTCCTGGTGGCAGCGACAGCATCAATTCTTCAATACGACGGGAAATGGTGTAGTTTCGATACAAAGACAGGCACCATGCCAGCGCCGGCGGCCCGAGCGCCAAGACGATCAACAGCGTGCGTAATCGATATCGCATGTGATCATTCTACACGGCTGCTCAACTACTTGCGAAACGCCCCACCCGCAGCCATCATTCACTTCGCTCCCGCCTCCCTTTCTCAACCCCGCCTCTCCCATGATCCGCCACATCTTCTTCCTCCTCTTCATTCTCGCCACCGCGGCTTTCAGCGCAGCCGCCGACAACGCCGCCGATCGCCAACCCCAATCCGGCGTCCCGCAAGGCAAAGTCACCTCTGGCGTCTTCGAAAGCAGCAAAATCTTCCCCGGCACGCGCCGCGACTACAGCGTCTATGTTCCTGCTCAATACGCGGCCGATAAACCCGCGGCGCTGATGGTCTTCATGGACGGCAGCGGCTTCGCCAACGCCAACGGTGCCTTCCGCGTCCCCGTCGTCTTTGACAACCTCATCCACCAAAAGGCGATGCCCGTCACGATCGCCGTCTTCGTCAATCCCGGCACGGTCCCCGCCGCAGCGAAGCCCGGCGCGAAAGACCGCAGCAATCGCTCCTTCGAATACGACTCCCTGGGCGATCGCTACACCCGCTTCCTCACCGACGAATTCCTGCCCGTCGCCCTTAAAGGCTTGAGCGTCACAACCGATCCCAAGCAGCGAGCCGTCTGCGGCAACTCCTCCGGCGGCATCTGCGCCTTCACCGTCGCCTGGGAAAAGCCCGATCAGTTCGGCAAAGTCTTAAGCCACATCGGCAGCTTCACCAACATCCGTGGCGGCTATGACTACGCGGCTCTCGTCCGCAAATCGCGTCAATCGCCCAAGCCGATCAAAGTCCTCATCCAAGACGGCAAGGACGACCTCAACAACCTCTTCGGCAACTGGCCGCTCGCCAACGAAGACCTCGCCGCCTCGCTCCGCTACGCCGGCTACGAGCACAAGTATGTCGTCACCGGCGGCGGCCACAGCGGCGTCGCAGCCGGCGAAGTTTTTCCATCTTCGCTCCGCTGGCTCTGGTCCACCGAGCAAGAAGCTGTAGGGAACGCCCTCCGTGGCGTTCCGTCCGCGCAACCCGCAGAAAACCGGCAAAGCATCGCCAACTGGCAACCCCATCCCGACGCCGTCCCGCGCGACGACGTCCCCCACGGCGCCGTCGAGCAAATGCCGCCGTGGAAATCCCAAATCTTCGCCAACACCACCCGCGACTGGTCCATCTACGTCCCCGCCCAATACAAAAAAGACCAACCCGCCGCCCTCATGGTCTTCCAAGACGGCCGCGGCTACGCCGACGTGAAAGGCCGCTGGCGTGTCCCCGTCGTCTTCGACAACCTCATCGCCCGCGGCGACATGCCGCCCACGATCGCCGTCTTCATCAACCCCGGCCACGACCCCAGCAAGGGCGACCCCAAACGCCCCGGCACCGGCAGCAACCGCGGCTTCGAATACGACAGCCTCGGCGACCGCTACGCCCGCTTCCTCCTCGAAGAAATCATCCCCGAAGTCGAGAAGAAGTACACGATCTCCAAAGACCCCGACATGCACGCGATCTGCGGCGCGAGCTCCGGCGGCATCTGCGCTTTCACGGCAGCTTGGGAGCGACCAGACGCCTTTAGAAAGGTCCTCTCCACCGTCGGCAGTTTCGTCAATCTCCGCGGCGGCAATGTCTATCCCTCGCTGATCCGCAAAACCGAACCCAAACCGATCCGCGTCTGGATGGCCGACACCAGCGGCGATCTCGACAACCCCTTCGGCAACTGGCCGCTCGCCAACAAGCAAATGCACTCCGCCCTCGCCTACATGGGCTACGACGTCCACTTCGAATACGCCGACGGCTTCGGCCACAACAGCGACCACGGCGGCGCTCACTTCCCCGCAGCCGTCAAATGGCTCTGGCGAAAAGAAAAGGCCACGCCCACGATCGACACCAAAGGCGATCTCCGCGGCGACCTCACGATCTTGAAGTTGCTCGTCCACGGTGAAGGCTGGCAAGTCGTCGCCCAGGACCTCGGTTTTGCCGATGCGCCGTGCCCCGACAAGGACGGCAGCTTCTACTTCTGCGATATGCGCGGCAACGCCCCGGGCGTCTACAAAACCAACGCGACCGACGGTAAGCGCACCGAAATCTGCAACGAAGCCGTGAGCGGCATGAAATTCGGCCCCGATGGACTCCTCTATGCCTGCCAAGGCGCGAAAAATCGCGTCATCTCCATCGATCCAAAATCGGGTGAAGTCAAAGAGATCGCTACCGGCGTCACCCCCAACGACCTCGCCGTCACTGCCGACGGCTTCATCTACATCACCGAAACCCGCGACCAGCACATCACCCGCATCAACATCAAAACGGGCGAAGCAAAACACGTCGATACGGGCATCAACCGCCCCAACGGCATCACCCTCTCGCCCGACGGCGGCACGCTCGCCGTCTCCGAGGCCGGCGGCGAAAACGTCTGGACCTTCCGCGTCAACACCGACGGCTCACTCGACGCCAAAATGCCCACGATGACGATGCGTCTGCCCATCGACCCTAAAGGCGAATTCAAAGCCGCCGAGCCGCCCCCCTATCAAGCCGCCGCCAAAGGCGACGGCAGCGCCACCGATCGCGCCGGCCGCTTCTACGTCACCTCCGCCCTCGGCATCCAAGTCTTCGACCCCACCGGCCGCCTCTGCGGCGTCCTTCCCAAGCCGCTCGAAGCCCAACCCCTCACCAGTTGCACCCTCGCCGGCGAAGGTCACAACTATCTCTACATCACCAACGGCACCACCATCTTCCGCCGCAAGTTGACCGTGGAGTAGGACAAACTGGCCCGACCGATTTTGAACAGAAGGCAGCAAAGGAAGCAAAGAAGAAACCAAAATCTCCTCCGTTACCTCCTGTTCATCTGTCTGCGATCTGTGCCGTCTCAAAATAGCGTGGTACTGGGCTGCCGATTCGACGACCTCGCAACCCATCGCCGCGACATCCCTCCCCTCCTTCGTTACCTTCGTTTCCTTCTGTTCATTTCCTTCCGTGCTTCATAGTGTGGCTGCCTAATAATCCACCACCGCCCCATCCTCCCCCCACCGCGGCCCCCTCCAC
>DASXLL010000293.1:0-1710 GCA_036496265.1 Pirellulaceae bacterium
TACTTCTCTTTTCCAGGTTTCCGAACCGGCACCGTGTAATCGTCGACGTGCCCCGTGACCGTTATCTCAAGGTCGGATGTCGCGAAGCTTCGGAGACGCTCGTCCAGAAGGCGCGGCCGCTCCTGGCCTCGGCGTTGCGCAGCAAAAAGCGGCGGCGCCACCATCACGCGATACTTGCCCGGCTTCACTCCATCGCCGGTTTGATAGGTGGACATCTCGAAAGAGCCGTCGGATTGGATGTCGCCGCGAGCGCTTGCCTTTTCCGGCGTGTCTTCGGCGGGATCGAAGAGAATCTTGCCGCCGGCCAAAACCGACACATCGGAGCCGTCCTTGTAAACCACCTTGCCCTTGACGTGATAGAGCCCTTTGCCGCAACCCGCCAGGCCCACGAACAGCAGCAATCCCGCCAGCCTTGACCAACGGCCGAAGGCGAATCGTCGAGATCTGATCATTGTGCTTTCGCTTGGCCCGAGGTTTTTGGGAGAGGAGGCCAGGTCTTCGCTCAAAAGCCCTTCAGCGTGATCACTTCGCCGTCGTTCCGAACGCCAAGGCGGCGGTAGTTGGGCAGATCAATGTCGATTGCGATGCGTTTGACCGCGCCGTCGCACATCACGAATTGGCAAATGCCTGGATGCCAGCTGCCGAAGTTTTTGTTGTAGGCGTCCTTGGGGGAAATCGCCAACGGGCAAGACTCGCTCGCGACCCGTGCAGCATTTTGGTTTTCGGGATCGCCGTTATAGATGGAGCCGTCGCCATGGGCCTCGCCGACGTTGGTGAAATCGCCGCCGACGCCGAATTTGCCCAGGACCACATGCTTTTCCCCGGCCAGAAACGTGCAATTGGTCCCATCGGTGATCGATTTGATCTTGGTCAGCGATTTCCACTTGCCCGGCAGCGCCAGCCCCGAGCCATTGATTCCGTAGCTGCTGAGGATGATAGCGCCGTTGGCGGTTTCGGTGTTGTAGGGATGGTCGGCGGCGTCATTGCCGTCGCATACCGCGTAATCGCCCAGCGCACCGGCAAGTCCGTCCGGGTTGCCCCCCGGAATGCTCAAAGGGTTGCTCCCGGCGGTGCGGCGGGTCGGGCAATAATAGGTAGGCACTTGCGATTGCAGAAGGGCTGGCGTCTGATCGTAATAGAGCTTGGCGAAGTCCCATCTCTTGTAGATGTCAGGTTGCCCGATGTACGGAAGAATGAGAACGCACCAGGTGGCGCCGCCGTTGGCATCGATCCGGCCGGGAGGGAAGGACTTGTGCTCGCCGTGGTAGCTATGAAAGCCGATGCCGATCTGTTTGAGGTTGTTGCCGCACGTGGTCTGTGCCGCCGCCTCGCGAACCTTCTGCACGGCCGGCACAAGCAGCGCCATCAGGATCGCGATGATCGCGATCACCACCAACAACTCGATCAAGGTGAATGCCGGTGTCTGGCTGGCGCGGAGCCTTCGCAATGACATCGCTGTCTCCTCGTGCCGGATTCGCCGAAGTCTGCTGGAATTGCCGAAAACGCTTTCGAGAACTGAGGACGACTCGCTGCCGGATCGACCCACCCGCCGCCTTTCCAGCGAGGGGGGGCATCTCACCTCCTTAAGTAAACATCCGCACGAGCGGTGTCAAGAAAAATGTTAGAGAAGGGTGAGAAAACGAGCTGAACTTGAACCGGTCAACGACGAGAGTCGATGAAACGCGATCGGGAGTCGTACTGCGACGACTC
>DASXLL010000294.1:0-11277 GCA_036496265.1 Pirellulaceae bacterium
AGACGCCTCCGCATTAACGATTTACGAGTTCTTAGCGCGCGTCGTCATCCGCGGCGTCGTGATTGTGAAGCAGGGTCGGCCGACGGGTTTGATTACCCGCGGTTGCGTGCTGCGGTTCTTTATGAATCTGCTGGCCGCGAAATGCACGAGCGGCGTGTTTCCGGAAGTCGATACGGCAGCGAGTGAGCTGGTCGAGCGGATGGGCCATGCCAGCGTGCATGACCGGATCGCGAAGACGGTCCGTTCGCTGGCAGCCGAGGCTCGCGACATGGAATCGCGGCTGGGCGATAGCGACGACGACTTCGTTCCGTGCGTGGTCGGCGGGGCGTCGCGGGTGCAGGAGCTGGTGATCGATTTGCTGGCCATTTCGCGGTATGCCCAAAGCTGGGATTCGTCGCAAATTGAGCCCCGGGAAAGTGCGGAAGTGGCTGGCGCCATGAGGTTTGCGCTCGCGACGGCGGGGCCTGGTCGGACGGCCGGGGATGATGGCTTGGTGCCCTAGAACGCCCACGCCAAGCCGGTTTTTTTGCTGCCGCCGAATTTTTTCCGGATTCCCGCGAACCTTTCCATTTTGCTGGCACTCTTGCTGGCGACTTCGATCAAAAGCGGCTGGCAGCAGGCTGTACAAGCGTTGCCCGGCCCCCTTTGTCGAGGTAGTATTCAGACTTGAAGACTGGTGAACCGCCAGCACGGCAGCCGATAACCACCGATTGCAGAGGAAATGCCGATTTTTCGGCCCTCTGCGACGGGTCGGACGGCGGCTGTGGCCGTTCGCCGGCTAGAAATATCGTTTCATTCCTTTCTGCTTCATGCGCGCAAGCGCTTGAGGAGGATCCCAATGCGTAGCGTCATCAACACCACCGCCAACGTCACGACGAATGCGATTGTCAATCGCACGGTCCGTACGGTTCTGGCCGGCGTTGATGCCATGCGCGCCTCCTCTGCGCATCATTTGCGCCTCTATACCAGCGCGGCACGGACCGCGCCAGCACCGCAGGGCTGGTTTGCTGCCGACGGCCAACTGCCGTTCGCCGGCAAACAAAAGCCGGCGGGCACGGGGAAAAGTCCCGGCCGCAGCGAACTTAGTCGCTGCTCGCGCCGGGAGACATCCCGGTGCCGGCGTCCGCGGGTCTCAAGCTGTATAGCGAGATCTTAGGCACTGTAGGGACGCCCTCTGTGGCGTTCCGCAGCCTGAGATTCCTAACAGCCCGACAGCGGATGCCAGCCGAGCGGCCTCGCGGTGATTGACCGCGAACAAGCCACTCGCCGCTGCGATTCGCTGTTCTTCGTTGATTCCCGCGTTTGCCCGCACCGGGCTGTTTTGCCCCGAGGTGTGCTTGCACTTGTTTTCGAAGCAGTTTGGAGCCTTTCCCATGACTACCTGCACGCTGGATAACGCGGTTCGTACCGCCAAAAATAGCGACAACACCGAGCTGATCGAGCTGGTGCGCGCCGCGCAGTGCGGCGACCGCCAGGCTTTCGGCGATCTGTTCGAGCGCTTCGAGCGGCACGTCATGGCAATCGCTCTGCGCCGCCTCGGCGATTTCGCCGAGGCCCAGGAGCTGTGCCAGGACGTCTTCATCCAAGCGATGAAGAAAATCAGTCAGCTCCGCGAGCCCGAGGCCTTCGCTGGATGGCTGCGGTCGATCACGAACCGGATGGCGATCAATCGCATGATCCGCCGGCCGGCTGATCGTGCGATCGAAAACGAGACGCTCGATCGTAACTGCGTCGAGACGCGGACGCCGCTGACGATGGCCATCGACGGCGAGCGGGCCCGCGAGGTCCGCCGGGGCCTCAAGGCCCTGCGGCGGCTCGATCGCGAGACGCTCGTGGCGTTCTACGTCCGCGGCCAGTCGCTGATCGAGATGTCCGACTCCTTCGACGCCCCCGTCGGCACCATCAAGCGCCGGCTGCACGTCGCGCGGAAGCGCCTGGCGAAGCATGTTGAAGCCGTTGCCGCGGTGTAAGTGAGCGGCACTCAGTTATTCCGTTCAACAGGGCGGCGGCAGGTGCAATCCTCCCGCCGCCCACTTTGTTTCGAGATCGATCATGGGCCGCTTTCATCAACCTTTGACGGCAGAAACTTACATTCGTTTCGTCGTCGGGACCGAAGACGAGCATGCTGACAGCCTGGACGGCTTGTTCGTCGAATGTCGACTCTTGCGTGATGACCACCAACTCGAACCACACGAGGCCGACTGGCTGGAGCAAATCTACGACTGGTTCAACACCGAACTTCCTTGCCCGCCCTTTCGCAGGCGCCGATTTTCCACTGACGCCGTCACTTGGTTCCGATCTTCCGCCATCCGCTTTATCACGCGAATGTGGGAATTCGCGGCGTTGCTGCGCGATCATGGCCGACCCGTCCGGCTCTTAAAGACCGACCATCCCGGATTTATTTGTTACGAGGATCCATACCAGGTCGTTGCAGAGCCGTGGCGGATGCGGCGACGAAGACTGCGGTGCCGCAGCAGTCTCGAATGAGGCTCTAAGCTTGCGGGCGGCGATGAAAGCTATTCCGACTTTGCGTCACTGCCGGCCAACGCGATTTTCGCCAGCTCGTGGCTGATTTTCTCGACCTGGGTCGGCACCACATTGCACAGCACTATCACCACCAGCTTGTCGTCGGGATAGCGAATGACTGAGCTTTGGAAGCCGTGAATCCCGCCGCCGTGACTGATCTCTTTGTGCCCATCCGTCTCGCGAATGAACCACCCGAAACCGTAAGACGCCTTGCCGGGCGTGAACATCAATTCGTATGACTCCGGGCTGATCAACTTACCGGCCAATAGCGCCTGGTCCCATTTCGACAGGTCGTTGACCGTCGAATACAGCGCCCCGGCTGCATGCGGCCAGCTCATGTCGATATACGGCGCGTTCGCCAGTAGCACGAGCGTCCGCGAGTATCCCGCAGCACGGCGTGGCAAAATCGCGCCGTTGTGATCGTAGCCGGTGTCGTCCATCTCCAGCGGCTCAAAAATGTTCCGCTTCAGAAACGTCGCGTAATCGTGCCCGGATGCCCGTTCAATGATCTTCCCAAGCACGATATAAGCCGAATTGCTGTAAGCGAATCGCTCGCCCGGCTCGAATTCCAGTGGCTTGTCGTTGAACGATGCGATCACCTCATCGAGCGTCGCCGGCAGGCGCACGGTTCGCGTCATCATCTGTGGAAAACTCGTATAGCTCGGAATGCCCGATGTGTGATTGAGCAAATGGCGAATCGTGATCTTCTCCCACGCCACAGGCGAGTTTTCCAAGTGCTTGCTGACCGGATCATCGACCGCGATCTTTCCTTGTTCCGCCAAAATCATGATTGCCATCGCCGTGAACTGCTTTGTGACGGAACCAATTCGGAACTTCGTGTCCACGGTGTTCGGCACGTCGAGCTCGTAATTCGCCTTGCCATAAGCCTCGCGAAGCACTATCTGCCCATCCTTGGCAACCAAAACCGAACCACTGAACGCTCCATATACCGCGACGCCCGCCATGTGGGCCTTTAGCTTAGCGCCGAGGTCATCCGCCAACCCATGAGCAGACAGGACCTGAATCAGTGCTAAGGACGAGACCAAACGCGTGTTTCTAAGCATGCCTGACCTCTTATGCGTCCAACGAACGGGGCGAACAATGTCAGTGAGACGCCAGCTGGAAAACTATTTTCAAAAATCTGGCCCGGTTTTTGGCCCGAATTGCAATATAGCTATAGGAGCCTCACGCTGTCCGCCCAATGCCCAGGCGGCTGCTCCCTACGCCCAAACTGCGCACCGATACCGCCAATCCTCCAATTACTATTCCGCCAGAAAGCTCACCAAACACTCACCAAAGCTCACCACAACGCCCAAAAAGCTCACCAAGCACTCACCGCACGGCGCCCTTGCCCACCAACGACTTAGCCGTGTCACGAGTAGCCAAAAGTAGTAGAAAAAAATCTTGGAGCGGCGAAGCTCTTCGCCAGATTAGCGGCCCCGGCCGATCAGACTTCGCTTGTTGAGATAATCGATGAGCTGATCGCGGGGACTCTCGCTCGTATCGATCAGCACCCGCTCGCAGCCGTTGCGCTCGACGATTGCATCCAGTTGCTGCGCGTGATCATGAACGGCCTCCAAATACGCTGCCCGCAGATCATCCGTCTGACCGAGCAGTTCACCATGATCTTCCAGCCCCACAAACTTCACCATCCCGCCCAACTCGAACGTCAGCTCTTCATGATGCATGACTTGAAACAAAACAACTTCATGGTGGTCATAACGCAACCGCTGCAGCACCGGCTCCAACTCTCCCACGTCCCCGAAACAATCGCTGAAGATCATCACGATCTCCCGACGACCCAACCGACCGGCGATCTCCGTCAAACACCGGCTAAGGCCCGTTTTTTCGACTGGATCGACCCGATCGAGGTGCTCCGTCATTCGCACCACTTGCGCCATTGAATTGCTCGGCGCGACGAAGCCGCGAACCCGATCGTCGAACGTGAACAGCGAAACTTTGTCGCTCTGCCGAATCACGGAATAGCCCAGCGCCATCGCAATTTGCGACGCATACAGCAGTTTTTGCTGTCCGCCTTCGCCATACCGCATCGACGCGCTCACATCGAGCACCAAATGGCAGACGAAATTCGTCTCCAGCTCGTACTGTTTAACAAAATATTTGTCGCGATTGAAATAGACCCGCCAATCGACATGCCGCGGATCATCCCCCGGCACATATTCCCGATGCCCCGCAAACTCCACCGCAAACCCGGAGAGCGGCGACTTATGCGCCCCCGCCAAGTTTCCAATCACCAGATTCTTCGGCTCAATGTGCCGGCTGGCGACGTGCGTGAGCACTTCGGGATCGAGATAGCGGGAGAGAATCGATTTGGCCATTGCTATCGTCGCTCACCTTTTGTGTTGCGCAATAGGCATCGAAATCCTTCCTGTTCGAAATGTCGGTCGGTGGTGAGCGCGTCGGAGAAATGGCTCTGTTGCATGATGACGAAGCTGGCTGCGTCGCATAACGAATAGGTCTTGTCTGAGCGGGCCATGAGCAGATCAAGAGCTTGACGGTGCAAATCTTCAGTGATCCATCGTACTTCGACTTCTCCGGCATCGAGGAGACGTTCAGAAAACTCAAGGGCCACATCCCTGCGGACGCCACGTGTGTGGGCAACCGCAATAAACTCCGCCAGTATGTAACTATGAGTTACTCGGGGCGTCGTCTTCAAATACAAGTCGACAGCCGCTTCGTGTTCCGCCTCGCTGTGACGGACGATCGCCAAAAGACCCGAAGTGTCGAGGAGCATTAGTCGGACAGCCCACGGGCGTATTCGTTGGCAAGTTGGGCGTCAATTTCCTCATTGTCGAGCCCGGTCGCGGGACCTCGGTCGGCTCCAAACATGGCGCGGAAAGCTTCGACTTTGTCTTTGTCGGCTTCTTTGTCCCCGTCCACGCGAGGCGGCGAGCCAAAGCGCTCTCGCAATGTCGACGCCGCCAAGGTCGCCGGGTCGCTGCCTTGCATCGCAGCTTGGTGCTTAATTGCGACAAACAAAGATTCAGGAATTTCCAACTTCAAGGTATGGCTCATCGCGCACCCACCATCTTTGGCGACTTTCCTATTGTACTCACCGTTTGAATACCGGTCACCCTTGGTCAACGGCAGGAAAATGCGTTGGACAGTTCGTTAGGCGGCCGGTTTTTCATACGGCCGATCCGCCGGAACCGCTTCAAACAGCATGTCAACCAGTTTGTCGCTGGTTAAGCCGTGAGCCTGAGCCGCATAGTTTCCGGCGATGCGATGCCGGAGCGCCGGTTTGGCTACCGCTTGAACGTCTGAGGCAGTCGCATGGTACCGGCCAAACAGGATAGCGCGAGCCTTGGCGGCGGTGATCAGTGTCAGCACGCCACGGGGGCCGGCGCCCCAGTTGATCCATTTGTTGACAAACTCCGGCGCTTCAGCCGTTCCGGGGCGCGAGGCACGAACGAGAGCCCACGCATAGCCGAGAACCTGATCACTCACCGGCACACGCATCACCAGTCTTTGCAATTGGATTATCTCGTCGCCGGAAAGGACCGCTTGAATTTCGCCAACTTGGCCTGTGGACACGCGGCGCGCGATTTCCCATTCCTCAGCTGGACTGGGATAATTGACGCGGACATAGAGCAGAAACCGATCGAGCTGCGCCTCGGGCAGTGGGTACGTGCCTTCCTGCTCCAGCGGATTTTGTGTCGCCAGCACGAAAAACGGCGCCGGCAGTGTATGCATCTGCCCGCCGGCACTGACCTGCCGCTCCTGCATGGCTTCCAGCATCGCCGCTTGCGTCTTGGGCGGCGTGCGGTTGATCTCATCGGCCAAGAGCATGTTGGCGAAAATCGGACCCGGCAAAAAGCGATACGCCCGCTGCCGCGTCGCCGGATCTTCCTGAATCACCTCCGTGCCAGTTACATCGCTCGGCATCAAGTCGGGCGTGAATTGAATCCGTTTGAACGTCAGATGCAGCGACTTGGCCAGCGAGCTAATCAGCAGCGTTTTGGCTAATCCCGGTACGCCTTCCAGCAACGCGTGGCCGCCAGCGAACATCGCGATCAAAACCTGCTCAATGACCTCGCTTTGACCGATGATGACTTTCGCCAGCTCATCGCGCACGCGGCCATAAGCCGCCCGGCAGCGCTCCACTTCGGCCAGATCGTCGTTACCACTGTGATTGGTCATTGGTCATTAAGTCGTTGGTCATTCGCCCGTTCCACTTTAATCCACGCCATTGAAATAGCGACGGAGCCGTTCTTCATATCCGCGCGGCGCTTTGCCACGTGATTTCGCTTGAATTGCAGCCTGTACGCTGGGCGGCAGCTTCACAAACCAGGCCTCGCCTTCGACGCCCTTGCCGCCAGCGACGATTGAGTCCTCACCGCCGGCCTTCCCACGGCTGTCTGACTTTTCCAATTCCCCTTTTTCGAGATCGCCCGCTTGCTGCTTGTCATTTTTTGCCGACTTATCATTCTTGGAACCGCCGCCCTTTTTGGCGGTCGCCGACGGAGTGCCTTCGCCCGGCGTTTCCGATTCCCCCTCACCTTTGCCTTCGCCCTTGCCTTCTCCTTTTCCCTGATTCTTCATTGCCGCAGCGATTTTTTCGGCTGCCGCATTGGCTTCCGGCCCGGCTATCTGCTTGGCAGTGATTTCCGGACTGGACGGAACAATGCCAGTACCAAGCTCGTTGGCAGCGGGATCGCTTCGTTGCTCCGATGTGGGATTTGGAATTTGAGATTTGGGATTCGTCTTCGCATCATGCGCCTCCGCTTTCCGTCCACCATCGCCCGCGCTCTGTTCGCTGTCCCCTGTCTCCTGTCCCCTGTCCCCTGTTGCCTGTGCCAAACGCGAAGCAATCTCCAGCCCTTCCCGAACTGGCTGATTGGCAACCTGTTCTTGCCCGGAGACTTCGGCGGCCGCGGCCCCCGTTGCCATCTGCGCTTGCGCGAATTGCTGCTGCTCTTGCAAAAGCGATTGAGCGGGAGCTACCGCGGCGGCGGCGATATCATCCGGCCGAATTTGGCGAAGTTGTTCTGCGGCTGTCGCAATGGAGTCACGGGCAAACTGTTGCCGGTTGGCCAGTTGAGCCAATAGCCGGGCCAGATCGCGATCGTGCTTGAGATCCTGACTGCGAAGAGCCAGGTTGTCCGCGGCTTGCTTCGTCTTTTTTTCCAGATCGATTTCACTGCGCTGCATTTGTGACAATTCATCCCTTGATTTCATGCCGGCTTGCGCGGCGGCGAGCGCTCGGGCCAGATCGGCCGTTGCGGCCGGATCGACCTTCGTCACTTCATCCATTAAATGGCGTAATGCCTCTGCCTGGCCTTGGAAATAGTCGGTCTGCTTGGCTTTTAGCTCTCGAATTGCATTCTCAATGTTGCCGCTCGCCTGGTTCAGCGATTGTCTGACGATTGTTTGAGCCGCGGCGGCCGCATCGCGATTACCGCTGTCGATTGACTTTTGGGCGGAGGCTGATTGCTCGATCGCATTTGCCAATGATTGCAATGCAGCAGCAACCGGCTCCAGGGTGGAATTCGAATCGCGAAGAAGTTGCTGAGCCTCGGCCGATATTGTGCTGACACGAATTTGCGCCGCTGCGTCCAAATCCGTTGCCGCAGCATTGGCCGTAAGGTTGGCGACTTTTTCCGCGGCGATTAGCGCGTCAGATAAGGCATGGCTGACTTGTTGCCCAGCGCGAACGGCTTTTGCCGCACTGCCACTCAGTGATTCGCGGGCCGCTTCGCGAGCCACAGTGGCCGCTTGGGCCAACAGGCGATTGAGCGGCTCGGGCAACTGCGCGGCCAGCTCGCCGGCGCGATCGGCGACAAGCTGCTGCTCGTAAGCCGCGTCCAAGGGATTGGCGGCGCTGCCGCTGGACCACGCTGCCACGGCGCGATCGGCGGCTGCTTGGGCGGCTTGCAAATCCGTGAGCTGCTGCTTTTGCCGCGCGGAGTTGGCCTGCGCCGTTTGGCCTTGCGCCTGGAATTGCTCGATCAGCGCATCACCAATTTTTTCGCGGGCTTGCTCGAGCCTGGTTAAGTCGGCGCCCGGCGAGTTCTTGGCCGCTTCGGCGGCCCGCTCGACACCGGTTCGGGCCTCGTCGGCTTGCTGGAGCTGATCACCCGCGATGGATTCTAGCTCTTGGGCGGCGCGTCGCTGCTGGCTCCTCAATTCCGCGGCCGCGGAAACCAGACGCTCAGCGGCCAGTCGGGCAGCAGCCGCACAAGAACTAGCCATTTCCGGGGCCAGAGCAAGTGGTTTCGTTGCCGGCTGATCCAACGCGCGGGCGACGGTCTCAAAATGTTGATCGGCATCGGACTGGAATTTGGCCGCAACCGGCGCCATATCCTTAATGCCGTGGGCGATGTGATTCGATGCAGCTCGGGCATTCGCATTTTCTTCGTATAGCGAAGTCAGTTGTTCTTTAGTCAGCCGAGACGCACCTTCCGATATCGTGACCTGACGAGCAATTTCCTCCTCGGCCGCGGCGGCGCGCTCCAACGCTTCGGCAGCCCGCGCCAGCTCGCCGACCTCGACCGCCTTGTGCCGCCGACGAGTGTCGGCGAGTTCAGTAGCCACTTCGGCTTCCAGCGAGCGGATGGCGGATACGTGTTCGTCGTTCCGATAGTTATCGTTAGCGAGTTGCTCCCTGGCATCGGCAAGGCGAGCCACAATGGAGCTGGAAAACGAACCCAAATCTTCGGACTCCGCCAGCGATTGCACAGCGGCGGCGGCTGGTTCCAGGCGGGCTTTCGCAACTCGACCAGCCAGTTGCTCCAGCCGGCGAATTTCCGCGGCCAACTCAGCTGCACTTTTATCGATGTCACCCATTTTGCCGCTGCGGCGAAGGACCGTTTCGATCTCCGAGAGATGGCCGAGCACTCGGCGCTGGTTTTCGGCCGCCTGTGTCGGGTTCTCTTCAAACAAGCTCGCCGTCGCGTCATAAGCGGCGGTCTTGGCTTGCTCGACGAGTGAGGTGATGGTGGAAAACGCTGCCAGCGTCTTGGTCAGATCGCCAATTCGCTTGTGCATTTGCGTCTGCTGCTCGATTAGCGCCTGAGACGCGGAATCACCGCCCCTGCTTGCTTGCGTTTGCTGCCGCAGCCGGCTCTGCTGCTCGATCAGCTCGCGAACTAGCTGAATGGCCGCTTCGCGATCGGCGTCGGCGCCGCCGGTAGCTTCCTCCACCTTGTCAATCAGAGAGGACAGTCCTTGGAGCGCTAACTTTTGGCTCGCGACGGCCTTGCTGAACTCAGCGCCATTCAGCGCAGCGGCGGCGTTCTTTAGTTCCTGCTCGACATGCATGACCTTTAATACGCGCAGCCCATCGCTCGCCGCCCGCGCGGCGGCGCCATCCCAAGAGCTAACATCGGCCAATAGCGCAGTGAGCTGATAATACAATTTGTTGACGTCCGCCTGGTCTTCGATCGCAGCAAGTGCTGCACGTTCCCGGTCGTCAGCGTTGCGCTCGGCCAGCGAGCGAGTCGTTCCATGCGTCGTCATTAGCAGCTCGACCAACTTGCGAGCGTCGGACGAAAGCTGAATCGCCTGCATGCGGCGATAGAGACGCTGCCGCTCAGCAACGAGTCGCGCGAGCAGCTCGCGTATTTTTTCGCGGGCTGCCGTTGTCGCGCGGCCGCGCTGCGTCGGCGAAGCAGATTGTGCCGCAATCAGCAGCTCGACTACAGCCGGCATTTCCTCTTTGGCCAGCAACGTGATGTTCGCCCGCATGGCGGCAATATCGCGATAGATGGGGAGCGACTTCAGACCGTTTTCTTCGAGCTGGCGAAGTTGCGTGTCCAAACCGGAAGCGATCAGCTCTTCCGCCAGCGATTGAGCCTGTTCCTCGGCATGTTGTCGCCGACGAAGTGCCGAGAGTTCATCCTCAGCTGCTAGGCAAACAGTGATTGCTGCCGCGATTAGGACCAGATACAGCGAAGATATTGGTAGCGAACGTTTCACTGCGGCTCGCCCCCGCTGGAAAGCTGCCGCTCGATGATTTCCGACAGCTGCTGCTCCGAGCGTTTATCTGCCTCGGCGATGGCCGCGAGCACCGCTGCTTCGTCGGCCACTTCCAGCACGACTGGTTCGCTGGTCGCCAACTGACCTCGGGGTTGGCCGGATTCATCCTCGCCGCGATAGTCCATTGCTTCCACAGAAAGCTTCAACCGATCCCCTTTGGTTAGCTTCAGCGGAGCAAGGGACAATGGATAAGTGCTTCGAAGCGGCAATTCACGGTTGGCCAGCACTTTTTCTCCTGAAATGATGACGAAACGGTGTACCTCGATATCCGGCGGCGGCTTTTTCGCGGTCAAATCGGCTGCCGATCCGCTTTGGCCTGACGACTCACCACTGACCGATGCTTTTTCGCTGCCACGTTCAACTTCCACGGCTAACATGACGCGGCTGATGCCAAAATCATCGTCAACCTGATAGCCAACAACTGGAACCGCAGCGGGAAGCACGAGCTTGTGAACCACTTTGGCCATCGACGTCGGAAGTTTATCAGGTTGGACGCGGAGCGCGCCGCGAATCGGCGTCTCTAAACTCAGTCCGTCAACATCGACGACCTGCAATTCATAGCGCAGCTCGTGAACGACATTTTTTGCCAGCAGTCGGTCGGACGCCGGTAACCATGTGCGGTGCGCATTGTCGCTGGCAGCATATTCGATTTGCTCCGCCGTTTCGCCTTGATGAACGGTAATCCAGGCCGATTGAAGCGGCTTATTGCTGCAGCTTACGCGGGCTTCCACGGCCGACCCTTCGAGGACAACG
>DASXLL010000295.1:0-28476 GCA_036496265.1 Pirellulaceae bacterium
GACACCAAAATCGACTTTACCGAGACGGAAACGACGACGCAGGCCACTGGAGCCGGCGAAGTCGTCGATGAAAATAGCGCCCCGATCGTCCGCCTGGTCCAGCTCATGATCGGCGAAGCGGTCCAGCTGCGGGCCTCTGATATTCACGTTGAGCCGTTCGAAGAGGTCGTCCGCATCCGCTATCGGATGGACGGCATCCTGCACAAACGCGATAGCCCGCCCCGCCGTCTCCTTGGCGCCATCATCTCCCGCATCAAAATCCTGGCCAAAATGGACATCGCCGAACGGCGGCGACCCCAGGACGGCCGCATTAAAATCACAGTTGGCGACAAGGAATTAGATCTCCGAGTCAGCATCATCCCAACCTCGCATGGTCAATCCTGCGTCATGCGGCTGCTGGACAAAGACAACATTAAGGTCGGCGTCCGCCAGCTCGGCCTTTCCGAGGAAAACTTCCAAAGCTTCGGCCAACTCATCCGCCGCCCGAATGGAATCATCCTGGTTACAGGGCCAACTGGATCGGGAAAGACCACCACTCTCTATGCCGCTCTAAACGCCCTAAACAGGCCAGATCGAAAGATCATCACCGCTGAGGACCCCGTTGAGTATTACCTTCCTGGCATCAATCAGGTCGAGGTACGGCACAGCATTGGGCTCGATTTCGCGCGCATTATTCGCGCCATGTTGCGGCAGGCCCCCAATATCATTCTCGTCGGAGAAATGCGCGACGATGAGACAGCATCGATGGGTATTCAGGCTTCTTTGACTGGACACTTGGTTTTCAGTACATTGCATACGAACGATGCGCCCAGCGCTGTAACACGTATGGTCGATATGGGCGTTCCCAATTATCTGGTCGCCAGCAGCGTGATTGCCGTGCTCGCTCAGCGCCTGGTACGCATTATTTGTCCCCGCTGTCGCCAGCCGGTTCAGCTCCCGGAAAGCGTTTTGAAAGATGCCGGCATTCCACCCGAGCTTGCCGCAAAGGCGACCTTTATGAAGGGCAAGGGTTGCGCGAACTGCAGTAAGAAGGGCTACCGGGGCCGGCAAGGGATCTTCGAGCTAATGCTGGTAAACGCCAAGATTCGCGAGCTGATTTTCAAGAACGTCTCGGCCGTCGAGATCCGCAAGCAGGCGATGACTCAGGGCATGAAGACTCTGTACGTTGATGGCATTCGCAAGGTCATGAAGGGCGTCACGACCCTCGAAGAGGTCTATCGCAACGCCAAGCGAACGGAGCAAGACCTCATCGCCTAATTCAACCGGCCAACACCGATCAAGCTATTCCATGTGGACGGTCGGAGCCTTTCCACTTACCCGGCACGATGCTGCTTTTTTACCTCCGAATTCGCCTGGGGCCGGCGTTCGGCCAATAATCAGTCGGTATGCGAGAAAGTTGCCCAAGCGCCGAAAGGCGTTGGGATCGTTCGGCAGAAGAGCATTCATCTTTTCTTCCTTCTCTTCAGCCGACTCGGACGAACAGAGATTTTTGATTGGCGCACGAGCGGGCCGTACTTCGGATCGTGAAGTTCGCCGTTGACGTACATCTCGAACTTAAATCTCCGTCCCGGCAGGACTTGGGGGTCTGGCCGCCGGCGGTCGTTCCGCCGCGCTTTAGGAACCTTGCATGACCATTCTTATCGACAAGCTGCTGCAGGCGTGCGTGAAGCAGGGGGCGAGCGATATTCACATCGTCGTTGGCCAACCGCCGGTGTTCCGTCTTCACGGCCGGATGCGCAAGCTGGAAACACAGGTTTTGGAAGCTGAAGACTCGGTTGCGCTGATGAAAAGCATCGCGCCCGAACGCAGCCAGCGGGAGCTGCAAGAGAAGGGCAGTGCCGACTTTGGCTTCGCCTTCGGCGACCTGGCCCGCTTCCGCGTCTCGATTTTCAAGCAGCGCGGCTTCATCTCCATGGTGCTGCGGCAGATTCCCACCGGCATGCTCAAGCCTGAGCAGTTGGGCCTGCCCGATGTGTGCATCAAGCTCGTGCTCCGCCCCCGCGGACTATTTCTAGTTACGGGGCCCACCGGCTCGGGCAAAAGCACCACGCTCGCCAGCCTGGTCAACTACATCAACGAAAACGTCGATCACCACATCATCACGATCGAAGACCCGATCGAGTTTTATCACTATCACAAGAAATCGACGATCAACCAGCGCGAAATCGGCGTCGATTGCCCGTCATTTTCCGAAGCCATCCGCCGCGCCTTGCGGCAAGACCCCGACGTGATCCTGGTCGGCGAAATGCGCGACCTGGAAACGATCTCGGCCGCGATTTCCGCGGCCGAAACGGGCCACATGGTGTTCGGCACTCTGCACACCAACAGCGCGATGGGCACGGTCAACCGCATCATCGACGCCTTCCCTGGCAACTTGCAGGACCAGATTCGCACCCAGCTTTCGACCGCGCTGGTCGGCGTCGTGGCCCAAACGCTCTTGCCCAAGATTGGCGGAGGGCGCCTCGCCGCGTATGAGATCCTCGTTGTCACCTCGGGCATCGCCAACCTGATTCGCGAGAACAAAACGTTCCGTATTGCTTCGGCCATTCAGACCGGAGCCAAGTTCGGCATGCAGCTCATGGACGACGCCCTTTTCAAAGCGTGGAAGGAAGAGAAATGCACGCTCGAGGACGTGCTCGGCAAGGCCCACAACCCCGATGACCTCGCCAAGCGTATCCTCAACGCCCAGCGCGGCCTCGGCGAAGAAGCCGCCAAAGTCGAAGACGGCGAACCGCCGAAAGCTGGCGGCGGACACTAACGCCGCCAGGCGGCGAATGACCAATAACCAAGCACGAAATCACAAACAAATTCCAAGAACCAAAGAACCAATTTCCAAACAGGTTTCATTCATTAACAATTTCCTTCATTTGAATTTGTTTGTGATTTGAGATTTGTGATTTGGTGCTTCGCACCACTGACAACCGACCAAAATGGCTATCCGTCGCATCGGTCAAATCTTCGTCGATCTGGGCTTCATCTCCGATGAGCAGCTCGAAATGCTCCTCGAAGAGCAGCAGCAGCGGCCCGGCACGCTGCTCGGCAAGATCGCGCTGGAGCTCAACATGCTCAGCGAAGAGCAGGTGATGCAGGCTCTCGCCGAGCAGATGGGTATGCAGGTCGTCGAGCTGGGCGACACGATCATTCCACACGAAGTCATTAACATCATGACCGAGTCGATGGCCCAGCTCTACCGTGCCATCCCCATCCATTTCGAAGGCAATCGCCTCACCGTCGCCACTTGCGATCCGCAAAACATCACGATCCAGGATGAATTGCGCTCGCTGCTCGGCCACGAGATCAAAGTCGTCATCGCCGGCGAAACCGACGTCAGAAAGACGCTCGAAAAATATTACGACGCCGAAAAAGAGACCGTCGATCGCATCATCGACGAAATCGAGGACGACCCGGATCTGAGAAAGAAGATGGAGGCTGCCTCAACGGGCAAGCCGCTGGAGCTAGCCGATGTCGAAGCCCTCGCCGATAGCGCCCCGGTCCGCAAGCTGCTCAACATGGTGCTGCTCCTGGCCATCAAAGACCATGCCAGCGACGTGCATTTCGAGCCGTTCGAAGACGAGTTCCGTATCCGCATCAAAGCCGACGGCGTCTTGTTCGAGATGGTCCCGCCGCCGCGGCACCTGGCCTTCGCCATCACGACCCGCATCAAAGTCATGGCCAATCTCGACATCGCCGAGCGCCGCCTGCCGCAAGACGGCCGCATCGAGCTGACGGTCGGTGGTCACCCCGTCGATCTCCGCGTGAGCGTGCTGCCCACGATGTTCGGCGAGAGCGTCGTCATGCGAATTCTCGACCGCTCGGTCGTCTCGCTGAACCTGGCCAAGGTCGGCATGGACACCAGCATCATCACGCAGTTCCGCGAGATCATTAACCGGCCCAACGGCATTGTCCTCGTCACCGGCCCGACAGGTAGCGGCAAAACGACGACCCTCTATTCGGCCCTGACCGAGCTCAACAGCATGGAGGACAAGCTCATCACGACCGAGGACCCCGTCGAATACCAAATCGACGGCATCATACAAATTCCCATCGACCACGAAATTGGCGTTACTTTCGCCGCCTGCCTCCGCGCCATCCTCCGCCAAGACCCCGACGTTATCCTCGTCGGCGAAATCCGCGATCTCGAAACGGCCCAGATCGCCGTGCAAGCCTCGCTCACCGGCCACATGGTCTTCAGCACGCTGCACACCAACGACGCCCCCAGTACCGTCACCCGCATGAAGGACATGGGCGTACCCACATTCCTTATTACCGCGACCGTCGAGGCAATTCTCGCCCAGCGGCTCGTCCGCCGGATATGCAGCCAGTGCCGCGAGGAGACCACGCCCTCGGAAGATCTCATTGTCGATCTCGGCATGACAATCGACGACTTCAAAGGCAAGAAGGTCTATAAGGGACGCGGCTGCGAGGTCTGCAATAACACTGGATACAAGGGCCGCGTCGGTCTGTTCGAGCTGTTGATCATGAACGACACGATGCGCGAAATGGTGATGGCCAATTGCGCCGTCGATGAGCTCCGCGATGCCGCCACGAGCTTCGGCATGGTCACCCTCCGCCAGGCCGCCATGAGCTTCGCCTTCGAAGGCACGACGACACTGGATGAAGTAGTACGAGAAACGATCCTAGAGGCTTAATACGAATGACAAATGACAAGTGACAAATGACCGCTATGTCATTTGTCATTAGTCATTGGAGACTGACATATGCCGACATACCAATTCGAAGCCATGGACCACACGGGCGCGGAGATCAAAGACGTGATCGACGCCCCAACCGAGGAAGAAGCTCAGGCGACGATTCGCCAGATGGGCTATTTCGTCACCAAAATCAATGTCAAAAAAGCGGCGGCGAAGAGCGGCGGCGGTGGCGGCGGAAAAAAGCGCCGCGGCTTTGCCATCGGCGGCGCCAAAACCAAGCAGATCTCGCTCTTCACCAAGCAGCTTTCCATTCTGCAGGACGCCGGACTGCCAATTCTCCGCAGCCTCCGCATTCTGGAAGTACAACAAAAGCCCGGCCGCCTGAAAAACGCCCTCGGTGATGTCGGTGACGAGATCGAAGGCGGTGCCACGCTCAGCGAAGCGATGGCCAAAAACCCCAAAGTCTTCAGCCGTCTCTACATCAACATGATCAAGGCCGGCGAGGCCGGCGGCGCGCTGGAAGTCATTCTCCGCCGCCTCAGCGAGTTCCTCGAACGCAGCGAATCGCTCAAAACCAAGGTCAAAGGCGCGATGATCTATCCGGTCGTCGTTGTCATGGTCGCCGTCGGCATCTTGACGTTCATCATGCTCAAGATCGTCCCCGTCTTCCAGAAAATGTTCGAGGAGTTCGGCCTCAAATTGCCGGCCATGACGACGCTGCTCGTCAACATCAGCAAGTGGGTCGTCAATCACGGCTGGTGGATGATGCCGCTGGTCCCCATCTGCCTCTGGATCTTCGTCAAGCTGCTCCGCAAGTTCAAGCACGGCCGCATGGGCTGGGATATGTACATGCTCAAGTGGCCGATTTTCGGCATGCTCCTCGAAAAAAACACGATGGCTCGCACCACGCGAACGCTCGGCACGCTCGTCGCTTCCGGCGTGCCCATTCTCGAAGGTCTCAACATCACCCGCGAAACAGCCGGCAACGCCCTCTTCGAGCGAATGTTCGCCAAAGTGACCGACGCCATCCGCGAAGGCGAAACCATCGCCAAGCCCATGGGCGCCAACGCCAAGCCCGGCTTTCATCCCGTCGCGGCCTTTCTCTGGGCAATGAGCGGTGCTTTTGTCCCGCTGATGATTATGACCATGCCAGGCATGATCAGCACCATCGGCCTGCAGCCGCTGTCGTATGCCGCCGGCGGCGGCGCTGCCGCGGGCATGGCGTTTTACTTGCTGAAGATGAACTCGCGCATCGTGGACGAGTTGGTGGTCAACATGATCGACGTCGGTGAAGAAACCGGCGAGCTCGACACGATGCTCTACAAAGTCGCCGATATTTTCGACGAAGAAGTTTCCGCCCTCACCGACGGCCTGATGAAGCTCATCGAGCCTCTGCTCATCTGCTTCCTCGGCGGCGCCGTCGGCTTCATCGTCATCGCCCTCTTCATGCCCCTCATCTCACTCATCCAAGGCCTCAGCTAAGGCAGAGCCAAGCACCAAGAACCAAGCATCAAATATCAAACAATGACTGAATGACGAAGCACGAATGACCAATGATTAGCAATCGCCCTCGTTGGTCATTCAGTCATTCGTCATTCGGATTTGTTTGATTTTTGGTGCTTGTAATTTGAGATTTCGTTCCTCAAGGGATTGTCTCATGTCAAAGAGTCATCACCGCGGCTTCACCACCGTTCCCGGTTTTACGCTGGTCGAAATGCTCGTCGTCATCACGATCATCGGCATTCTCGCCGCGCTCCTCCTCCCCGCCGTCATGATCGCCATCCGCACCGCCCGCAACGCCGCGATCGCACTCGAAATCAAGCAGATCGACACGGCCGTCGAGGCTTATCGTCTGGAAAAAGGCGACTACCCGCCCAACTTCCGCGATCCCAACATCGTCCGCCGCCACATCACCAAGTGCTACCCGCGGATCGACCCCCAGTACTTTACCTATTTCATGAACAAGGTCTTTCCGTCTTCGGGAGCCAATGCGTATGTGGCTGGCGTCAGCGTCCCGGTCATCGACGAAAGCGAATGCCTCGTCTTTTGGCTCAGCATGACCGACACCGACCCGCAATTTCCCTTCCTTTCCTTTCCCGTCACAGACGCAACCGGCACTCCTTATCCAACCGGCGTCCAATACGACGCCTACAACAACACCACCGGCACCGGCAAGCAAGCCAGCCCCAAACGTTATTACGACTTCGATCAAACCCGCCTGCTCTCTTCGAACTCGGCGGACGTCAAATCGTTCCAAGCGAAATACTGCGGCGACACGTTTTACATCTATATCGATAGCCGTTCTTACAACGTCTTCCCTGGCGGCGTCACGCCCAGCGGCACGCGCACGGATCTCGTTCAGTTCAAACAACGCGATGGCAACGACACTTACGCCATTGCCGAC
This sequence comes from Pirellulaceae bacterium, assembly GCA_036496265.1. Lineage (GTDB taxonomy): Bacteria > Planctomycetota > Planctomycetia > Pirellulales > Pirellulaceae > CAYLLN01. The sequence goes on from DASXLL010000295.1 coordinate 7,057, forward strand.
GACATTGCCAGCGGCGTTCGCCCGTATTGGACCAGCCCACCAAAACTGACCGGCACTTTGCCCACCGGCACGGCATTTCGCAATATCACCGCGCTAAAGCCCGCCAATCAAACGACATTTCAAATCATCTGCGCCGGCCAGGACGGCGATTATGGCACCGACCTGACAATCGACAACGACGTAAAAATCGCCACCGGAGCCCTCGCCGGCACCAACTTCAATCCCGCCGGCGGCGACAAAGACAACATCACCAATTTCAGCAACGGCAAAATGCTGAACGACTTAATTCCGTAATCCGCACATCCTGCGGTGGCCTTTCGGAACAGGGGCCAAGAGATGCATAAACCAGAAGTCAGAATTCAGAAGTCAAAAGTCAGCGGCCGACGGCCCGCCGTCATTGGTCATGGGTCATTGGTCATTGGTCATTCGCCTCTGTCCCCTGTCCCCTGTCCCCTGTCCCCTCGCCGCCTCCGGCGAGCCTTCACGCTTACCGAGCTCATGATCGTCATCACGATCATGGGCATCCTCGCCGGCCTCGGCTTCTCCGCCTTCAACGGCACGATGAACCTTTCCCGCGCGCAGCGCACCGGCTCCATCATTAACAAGATCGACCAGCTAATCGGCGAGCGCTGGGAAGGCTATCGCACCCGCGCCGTGCCCGTGAAGGTTCCGGTCGGCGTCTCCTCTCGCATCGCCGCTATCATCCGCCTCAATGCCATTCGCGATCTGATGCGCTTGGAACTTCCGGACCGCAAGTGGGATGTGATCGATCCGCCGTGCGACTGGTGCCCAGCTTATACGGATTATCGAACCGGCGCCAGCATTGATCCATCGCCGGTCTCGACAACAACTCAAATGATCTCGCCGTCGCTCCGCAACAGCTACGTCCGCCGCGCCTGGCGAGCAACCCATCCCAGCGCCTCTACGTTTCCTGCTTTCAGCATTATGCTCTCGGACCTCATCAGCGTCTGGACGCCGGACTATCAAGGGTCCGAATGCCTCTACTTGATCCTTTCCACGATGCGCGACGGCGACAAAAGCGCCCTTGACTACTTCGATAGCACCGAAATCGGCGACACCGACGGCGACGGAATGCCGGAAATCCTCGACGGCTGGGGAACGCCCATCACTTTTATCCGCTGGCCCGCTGGCTACGCCGAGCAAGTCGGCAAGGACAGCGCCTGGGGTTTCATGACGGTCGATGACGACGGCAACGGCACGGTCGATGACCTCTGGGAAGCCGGCTGGCTGGGCAGCGACGACAACATGCCCATTCCCGGCACGCAGATCGGCCCCGTACCAAGCCTTCAGACCAGGAACTACTTCAAAGCACCCGATCCCTTCGATCCGGTCAAAGTACAAAGCACGATTTTCTCGGCCTACACGCCCGGCTATGCCCTCTTCCCCCTCATCGTCTCCGCCGGGCCCAACAAAAGCCTCGACATCGTAACCGACACTCCAGCCGGGTATCACTACAGCGCGACGACTCTCACCAACAACTTATTCTGCAACCCCTATGTGCTGATCACCGTCCCGCTTGGCATCGCTCAATCGCCTACCGCAGTCGCGATCGGCACACCCGCCGATGTCGATTCGCCCGGCTCTCCCGGCATTCCCGACGGCCAGGCCGACTACACCGACAACATCAGCAACCACTCGCTGCGGAGCCAAGAATCATGACGCCGCTCATTCAGCGGCCTCATTGCCGCGGACGCTCAACAACTTGGAACTTGCAACTTGCAACTTGTAACTTCCGCCGCAGGCGGGCCTATACACTGGCCGAAATGCTGATCGTCATGACGATCATGCTCATGCTCGTCGTCGTCGCGCTGCCAGCCGTCAAGCGCGTCATGGAAGACGGCAACGTTCGCGAAGCCTCCCGCCAGCTCAATGCCTATTTCGCCATGGCCAAGGCCCGCGCCCTCCAAACCGGCCGCCCCTGCGGTGTCCAGATGGTTTGCGAGCCCGTCGCCGGCAATCCCGATCCCACAGCCGCGTCCGGAATCATTCCCCACTGGCCCACGCGGCAAGTCACCAAGTTCTACCTCGCCGAAGTCCCCCCGCCCTATTCCGGCGGCACAATCGGCGCCCGCGGCCGCATTCAGCAGCATGCTTCGATTTCGACCACTCCACCGACTTGCTGTTTCTATCCACTCACTGCTACAGGAGCCATCGACACCAGCGAAGTCGCCATTCTGCAATCGCTCATCGCCCCTGGCGAAACATTTTTGATTCGCTTTGATCTGAAAGGCGCCTGGTACGTTCTTCAATATGTTGCGCCGGCGCCCAGTGTGGCCGCCGAGTTCGTCTATCAGGCGCCGAACGCAACGCCGCCAATTCTCGGCCTTACCAGCGTCGGCTTGCCGTCACCGATACCGCCCGGTCTCAGCTTGGCAGCAGGTCTTATCCCGGGCTACACCTACCAAATCATCCGCCTCCCCCGCCGCATCGGCAGTCCGCTTGAGCTTACTACCGGCACCGCCATCGACATCGCCTATTCCGGCATCGGCCCCACCGATCAACCTTCCAGCAACCTGCTGTGGGGCATGTATCCCAATGCGAGTGGCTTGGCCAGCCCGCCCGCCCCGGCCGGCTTGTTCCCCATGACGACCACGTCCCCCGGCCGCCCCGCGGTGCTCGAAAATCTCACCGTCATGTTCACTCCCGGCGGCGGCATCGACAGCGTCTATCTCAACAACTACTCCTTCATGCCATCGACCACCGTCCATTTCCTCATCGGCCGCGGCGACAAGCTCAACAGTCCCTTCGCCTCCAGCTCGACCACGCCCACCGGCTTAACCCTCTTCGATCCCACTCTCTCAAACCTCGCCGACCCCAATTCCCTCTGGGTCTCCGTCTCGCGCTCCACCGGAAATGTCGTCACCAGCGACAATCTCCCTCCGCCCATCAGCGCCGCCAGCGGCACGAGCGCCATCCTCTATAGCGGCGGAACGCAGCAGCAAACCATCAAACCCAATCAGCCCAGCGGGCAAGTCACCTACCTCGCCCTCTGCCGCCAGCTCGCCACCAACCGCGAACAAGTCCGGGGCCAATAATCGTGACCTTCAGCCTTCAGCCTTCAGCCTCCAGTCTTCGTCGCCGCCGCGGTGTCACCATCATCGAGGTTCTCTTCGCGATCATGATCACCAGCGTCGGCCTGCTCGGCGCAATCGCCCTCTTCCCGGTCGCCAGCACTCAGGCCCGCCGCGCCCGCCTCAACGACATGGTCGGCAACGCCGGCCGCTCCGCCTTCCACGATTTCGACACCCGCGGCATGCGCCGCCCCGACCGCTGGCTCGCCTGGGATCAAATCAACAGCCAGTTCGTCTCGGCGCTCAGCGTCAGCAACCTCCAAGCGGCTGAATCCTATTGCATCGACCCCCGCATGATCGCCGCCCATACTACCACGACCGCTGTGAATGGCTCGCCGAAGCAATTCATGACCGGCAGATCGTGTCCGAGCGTCGACTATCCATCTGGGTTGCCGGGTGGCCAGTGTGTGCAAACCTTCCCTTACCTCGAACCCTTCGTCGATCAAAACCAAAACAGCATCTGGCAAAGTGGCGAGGCCACTACCGCCGACCTCAACAACAACGGCATCCACGATCCGGTCCAATATGGACCGTTCTTGGCGAATGCAGCGAACACCGGTCCTCCTCCTAACGGCCCTCCCTTCGCCTTCGACTCCTCACTCATGCGCCGCATTACGTTGCGAGCAGCCACCGGCAGCAGCTTTGCCATGACCCTCCCCCAGGCCAACGCCATCTTCGAGATCGACGACGACATCTCCTATTTCCGCCCCGACGGCAGCCCGGACTCCAACGGCCACCCCACCGACAAATCCGACCCCGCCAGGCAGAACGCCACCTTCCTCAGCACCGGCTACGCCAACTCCTGGGGCCGCCGTCAGGCCGACGGAAAAATCACCTGGATCGCCACCATCGTCCCCGAGTTCGACGTCTCCGGCGTTGCCGAAGACCAATACACCCTCTCGATCGTCATGATCTACGACCGCCCTAACCGCCTCGACGACCTCATCACCAATCCAAACCTGGAGCGAGTCGTCAACGGAGTCTGGCAAGGTGGCTCCGGTGCCACCGGCGGCGAAATTTACCTCACTTCCACCAGCTCCGATCAACTCAAAATCCGCCCCAACGACTGGATCATGGTCTCCGGCTCTTACGACTACCTGCACACTAACAACGGCAACGGCCCCTACATCACCCGCTTCCAATGGTATCGCGTCGCCGAATGCGACCCTGAACCCACCGCAAACAGCACCCTATTTGGCGGCAGCGGCGGTTACGAGCTCTACGCCACACTCATGGGCCAGGACTGGAACCTGAACTTCACGAATCCGCCCAGCTCTTCGGCCGCCAACGTCCGCGTCACCATCGTCGAAGGCGCCTTCGCCGTTTACGAAAAATCCATCCGCCTCGAATACGGCAGCTCCTTTTAGTCAGTCGTCATTCGTCACTTGTCATTTGTTATGAGCAACGTTAGCCATCGCACTAATGACCAATGACCATCCCCGCCCGAACACCGGGAGAGTCCCATGACCACAAGAATCTCAAATCTCAAATCTCAAATCACAAATCCCGAGTCCCAAGCCCCGAGCCCCGAGCCCCCGAATTTCCGCCGCCCCCGCCGCCGCTTGTCCCCTGTCCCCTGCCCCCTGTCCCCTCGCGGCTACAGGACGCGAAGGGGCGTAATTTTGCTGCTCGTCATCAGCCTCCTCGCCCTCTTCGTCCTCCTGGGCGTCAGCTTCTCCCTCATCGCCCTCCAATCGCTCAACGCCTCCAAGCTCGACCTCAAAATCAACCAGGTCGGCGACGGCCCCGACACCGAGATGGATATCGTCCTCGGCCAACTCCTCTACGACACCCAATCCCGCACCGTCCTCCAATACCACAGCCTCCTCCGCGACCTCTACGGCTACGACGCGAACAACATTGTGTTTACGGGCGCCAACGGCCCACAGCAACGCGAGTCGTTCCAAGGAATGCTCGTCAATCCCACAACTCAACAGCCTTTTGGCGTCACCTTTCCTACCACGGGCGTTTATTCGGGCGGCGGCCAGTTTTACACGTTCAATTTCGCGATTGGGCCCTACCCGATCACTTCCATCACGACGCCCCCAACCTTCCCCAATGGCAGCGCCGCGCCCATCGTCGATACCAACGGCAATTTGCTGCCTTCGCTAACCGCTTTGTCGCAGATTTCCAACTACTACGCCGGCCGCGTCATCACCTTCACCAGCGGGATCGCCGCCAATCACAGCGCCCGCATCGTCGCTTACAACCCGATCGCCGGCTTCACGCAGCACCTGCTCAACGCCTCCGCAAAGTTCACCGATAACAGCACCAGCACCTACTACCCCGCTTATGGCCAAATCACGATCGAAGCCATCGAATCCAAGCTCGCCGGCTCGCTCACCCCGTCTGTCGGCGACAGCTTCGTCGTCAACGGTGCCCCTTTCAACGGTGCCGGCGCCGGCTTTGACCCGATCACCGCCAACATCGACCAAGTATTGGTGCCAAAAGGTGCTATCCAGGCGGCAATTGCCGGCGGCAAACCGTTATCGGACTCCAGCATCCTTCCGTCGCTAAACGAATATGTCGCCCTCCTTCCCAACTACGCCTCCTACGACGCGAATCTGACCGCAGTCGCCTTCGACTTTAATACCAACTTCGACACGACGACGCTCACCAATCCGGAATACGTAAACGGCAATGTTTCGACGCCCGATGTGCGCAACAATAACTACCCCTTCGGCAACAAAGCTCGTCCATCGAACACGGTCGGCCTGGGCGGCTTCGACGAAAGTTGGGACGCCCCCGACTTCCAGAACATGTTCCTGGCAATGGTCCCGCCCAAGGCGGCGATCAATCAGTACCCGCTTTCGTCATCGACGCTACCGATCATCCCCTCCTTCCATCGGCCCGAGCTCATCAACTACTGGGTCAACTACATCATGCAACTCCTGGCGAACGCCGGAATTGTAACGAATCCGACCAGCCCCACGGCCAATGATACTCAGATGATGCTCTCGATCCTGGCCTATCCCCTGGGTCCGGACGGGCAGCCTAACACAGCTGACGACCCTGTGCCGGGGCAAGCGGCGCTGTTGATGCGCATCTACAACATCATGCACGGCTGCATCATGCGGCCCATGCCCTGGGACCATCCGAAATTCACCGGCAGCAACCCATACACGCCGACGCTCACTGGCCAATTCGATACGACGAATCAGTTCACGCTCCTCGCCAACATCATCAATGCACCCGTTCTCGCTAATCCCATAACGACAAGCCCTCCATTCATCCCTACCGCCAACAGCCCCATTTGGGACGTCGATAACGACAGCGACGGCGTCCCCGACAGCGTCTGGATCGATCCCGGTCTCCCCGTCATCACCTCGCCCGACGGCCGCCGCTATAAGCGCCTCGCCGCCATCCTCGTCAAAGACATGGACGGCCTCATCAACGTCAATGCCCACGGCAACCTGCAGCAGACGGCTATTGTCAACGGCACCTATCCTTACCTGGCCCGATCGGGACTCGCGCCGAACATGATCGACAACAACAGCAACACGTACCAAACGCTCCCGGTGCCCTCCGGTTCGACATATTCCTACGGGTATGGCTTGGGAGTAATCGTTTCTGGAGGCGCGGTCCAACATTTTCCCCGCGGCATCGGCTTCGGCCCTGCCGAAGTCGAGTTCTCCAACCTGTTGGGCAACGATCTCGGCGCTTATTCCAACTTGCTCTTCTCGCGCTACGTTTCTCAGCGCCAGACGTTCCCCCTCATGTTCCCCAACGGCTCGAAATATACGGCCAGCCCCGTCCCCGATACGCTCTTCATTGACGACATCAACAACGGAATCGCCAAGACGGGTCTTCCCTTCGCCCGCCCCGGCCTGCCGTACTATCGCGATGCTCTCAGCGTCGTCAAGCACAATGGCGTCCCCACCGACTACTCCAACAACATCGGAGTGGCTTTCCCCGCGCTCCAGCCCAGCTGGTATGCCAGCCCGCCCGATGTCTGGGGCCGCGGCGCGGTCCTGCTCGATGTCGGCGGCCAGCCGCTCATGGCTTTCATGGGCCAGGCCAACGAAATGTTCGATTCGCCTTATGAAATGTGCCTCAGCGGCGAGGAAAACGGCGCCGACAGTCCCTACACCGTCGCCGAGCTCGAAGTCCTCTATCGCTATCACGATGCCGACGCTTCCCAGCTCGCCCGCCGCCTCTTAAATGCCGCCCGCTACAGCCCCCTCCAGGGCAACAACTACCTCGTCGCCACCAACGGTCAGAACTCCATCGACTTTTCCCACGCCCGCCGCAACTCGCTCACCACGCTATCCTCCCACATCCCCGCCCCCGCGATGCGCCCCCCGCAGGAGGTCCGCGTCAACACAAACCTCAACGGCTATTTGCCGATGGGCAGCACCTCGATCCTCGATCTCTATCGCGCCAAGATCGGGTCAGCCAACACGGGCTACACGCCCACCGCCTTGAACAACGCGGTACAGCAAGTCGCCCCGTGGGAGTTCTTCAAGGGCCAAAAACTCGATCTCAACCGCTGGCTCGGCGACGGCGTCGATAACGACCGCGACGGCTATCGCGACGATATCTCCGAATCCTATGTCTCCACCGTCAATCTCGGTGTTAATCCGCCTCAAACGACCGAGCTCGCCTTCCGCGGCGATGATCTGCTCGCAAACGGTACTCAAACAGACAACAACGGCGACGGCAACATCGATGTTCCCAACATGTCGCTGCCCAAGAATTTTGTCGGATTTTCGCCCGCCTATACCAACGGCTTCGCGCTATATTCCGACGTCGCCGGTAATCAATACACAGTCAGGACTAGCTATGCGGCCAAGCAACTCTATGCCCGGCATCTGTTCTGCTTGGCCATGCTGCTGCTGCCCGACGACATGACTTCGGGCAGCGTTTACAGATTTCAGCCCACAATCGCTTACGACACCGACGCGAGTAATGCGACGCTGTATCCGACCGCCAGCCGGCAACTTATGGTCCGCCGAATTGCCCAGTGGGCCATCAACTGCGTCGATTTCCGCGATCCCGACTCGGCGATGACTCCGTTCGAGTTCGACTATAGCCCCTTTACGGATGACGACGGCAACCCGGCCAACGGAACTTGGGATGTCGATGGTTATGTCGGCACCAATCCCGGACCAGATGGCGCTTGGGGCACCGGTGACGACATCACTACTTCGCCCGACGATACCGGGGCTTTTCGCGGCCTCGTCTGGGGCCTGGAAGCGCCCGACCTGCTGATCTCCGAAACGCTCGCCTTCCACGACCGTGGTCTCAAAGACACCAATCAAGACAACAACAGCAGCGGTCAGGGTGGCACATTTGTGGACCCATCCAAAAACAGCCCCATGAGTCTAACGCCTGACCAGACCCTCGATCAATTCCGGATGCCCAAAGGCTCCGCCTTCATCGAGCTCTATTCGCCCCGCGCCACCGCCTGGCCAGGCGAGCCCACGAGCTACAAAACGCCCAGCGGCGGTCTCAACCTCGCCTATACCAGCCCCGCCGATGGCAGCCCCCTCTGGCGACTTGCCTTCAGCAAGCTGAACGGCACCGCGGCAATTAGCGATCCCAACAATCCGGCCGTCTTGGCCGTCGGAACAGCCGCCAACACGCAGTACCCCGAAACCGTTCAACCTGAGCTCGTCGTCAACACCGGCTCCGGCTGGTCCGCCAAAATGAGCCTCCTGGATACCAGCAAAGCGCTCGCCGTTGATCGCTTTGCTTACTTCGTCAATTCCACACTCTCCTCCGATGCCAACAACTCGTTCGTCAACACCAACATCAGCGTCGGCGGCACGCTCTCGCTCTTCCCGGGGCAGTATGCCGTCGTTGGTCCCCGCGCGCTCACCTATCTCGGCTCCCAGAATCCTTCCGGCGCAACCCCCACACCCCCCGCCGGCAGCCTCTGGGGCGGTAATTCCAATCAGTACATCCAACTCAATCCCAATAACAATATCACGTCGCAATTTGCCAGCCCCGGCTCGGAATCGCTCGTGATCACAAACACCAGCGGGACGACCACTTCGCGTTCAGCCACCTCCAGCAACACCGACATGCGCCAGCCGCTCGCGATCGTCTGCGACATGAACAATCCCCTAGTTAGCTTTCGGCAGGGACTGAACGTCAGCGAACCGCTCGCCCTTGGCGCGATCCCTTTTCCCGCTCCCACATCCCCGGCTGGGGCCGGCATGACTCCTGGTCTTCCCTCCAATGGCGCAACCAATTTAGCCGCCAATGCATATGCCACGCCCGGGGGACGGGTCACCTATCCCGATTTTTACGACGATCCTGATGTCCCAACTAAGAAATTCCTCGATGTGCCGCTTGAGGACAGCACCACCCCTAATTATCCGATCTACACGACGGCCGGGGTCGACATGCGAAAGGCCGGAACCTACGCCGACTGTTCTACAGTCCTCCTCCAGCGCCTGGCCGATGCCACGCTGCCTTACAATCCGCCATCGCCCGACCCCGCCTATAACGTTGCCTATCCGGTGAATCCCTATGTCACCGTCGATTGGGCCTCGCTCGATTTGCACGTCATCAGTGGCGAAGAAGATCCCACGAATAATGTCTATAGCAGCCAAAGTATCTACTATCCTGGCGGCGTCGCACCTCAATACTACTTCCGCTCCCGCCAGCGCGGTTTTCTCGCCTATAACTCAACCTATAGCCTCACCAGCAATCCTTGGCCGCCGCTTACGCTCAATGGAAGTTCGCCGGCCGGCGGTGGTTGGGTGACAAGCCTGATCACCCACACAACTCCCACGTATTTCGGGCTTAATCTGGCCAACAATAGCAAATCCGTAAGTCCAGCGATCGGCACCGGCGCGACGCCCACGCCATTTTCACCGTTCCCCTACACCTACAACTACACCTACAACCTCGATGGCATTTCCTACGACGCTCAAACACTCGGCTCTCTGAACAGCACGATTGACTATCCCGTCGTCAACAATCAGCTCGGCTCTGCCACCAATTACTATGGCGAGCCGTTCGTCCCCTTCCCCTGGCTCGCCTGGAACAATCGCCCGTTCTCCAACGCCATGGAGTTGCTCAACGTTCCCGCCAGCGCCCCTGGCCGCCTCGCGCTCGAAATGACCCCCGACTATCCCATCTTGCCCAACAACTCGATTAGCTCGCCACAAACGATTATCAATCCCTACGGCGATACGATACTTCCCGCGCCAACCGCGCCCATTCCTTACCGGTCGCACTGGCCCTTCGGCCACTTGCTCAATTTTTTCCAAACGGCGCAGATCAATGCTCCGTACAACTTTGTGGCGCCCAATAATGCTCAGACACAGGCGCTTGCTGCGCCTCACTTCTACCGGCTCTTAGACTTTGTCGAAGTCCCCTCTCCCTTCGCCGGTGCCGAGCGCTGGTACAACCCCACTTACTTCGCCGCATCATCAACACCTCCAATTACCGCCTACGAGGCTCCCTTCAACAAGCTTTCCCGCTTCCGCGATCCCGGCCGTATTAATCTCAACACGATTTACGACAATCCCATCGACACACTTTCCGGTGACGGCATTTGGGACGCCGCCATTTCCCAATTTCCCGGCCTGCGCTCGACTGACCCCATTGCCACAGTTGCCGGTTTAGGCTTCTACGCGAACATGGCCGTCAGCCGCCAAGGTGACGGCAATACCTTCGGGGTTTACGGCATCAATCCGTCATTTCCAACGCGCTTCGCCAATCCCTTCCGTTCGGCCGACAGCTCCGACTTGATGCCCCCCGGTCGGGACCTCGACTTATCCGATGCGCAATCCTTTTCCCGTCCAAGCCGGTTTGTTGCGGGCTGATCCCCTGTTGACGCCCACTCCCTCCACGCCCTTCACGCCCTTATTCCAAATCAACTCCAACAACTTGGCTGTGGGTCAGTGGGTTGGCACCAACAACTTAAGCGGAATACCGACCTACTATCCCTCGCGCACCGGCTACCCCAACGCTCCCGGCTCTCCGGCTAATGCCCACGACACCAACCGCAACCCCTACTTCCGCAATCAGGCGCTCCAAAAACTCGGTGCCGTTGCCACCACCAACTCCAACTGCTTCGCCGTCTGGATCACCATCGGCTATTTCGAGGTCGAGCCCTACATGACAACGAATTCTTCCGGCAACCTGCAACAGACATTCGACGCCGCCCATCCCGACGGCTACGCCCTCGCCCAGGAAATCGGCATCGACACCGGCAACGTCACCCGCCACCGCGGCTTTTTCATCATCGACCGCTCCATCCCCGTCGGCTTCCTCCCCGGCAGCCGCCTCAACACCGACGACTGCGTATTAGTACGACGACTGATTGAATGACCCGTAGGGTGGGCTGTGCCCACCACACACTAACCCGACGCGTCAGCGAGGACCCAGCCACCGTTGAAGCCCGAATGACCAATGACCAAGCACCAAATCACAAACAAATCCCAACAACGAATAATCAAATTCCAAACTTGTTTCATTCATTCGAATTTCCGATAATTCGTATTTGTTTGTGATTTGAGATTTAAAATTTGGTGCTTCAGCACTCATCACTGTCATGCCCCACTCCCCACTCCCCACTCACCACTCACGTTCGGTCCCCAGCCCCGAGCCCCGAGCCCCGAGCCCCTTCTTTCGCCGCGCCTTCACCCTCGTCGAAATGCTCGTCGCCATGGCTCTGACCCTCATCCTGGTCTACGCCATCGCCCACTTCTACGCCATCATTGGCGATGCCGTCAAAGACGGCCGCGGCATGATCGAAATGAACCAGCAGCTCCGCGCCGTCGTGCAGCGGCTGAAGGCCGACCTCGATCTCGTCACGATTCCCGCCGTTCCCTGGGCCGACGACGGCGGCGCCTCCGGTTACATCTATTTCAAGGAAGGCCCAGCCAGCGATTGGGATGTCAACGGCAACTACAAGCTCGACGCCGACTGGGAGCAGCCGCCGAACCTCAACCTGGTCGATTTCAACGGCAACGGCGTCAACGACTGGCTCGATCCCAACGTCAGCACGATGCTCGGCGACTGCGACGATGTGATCGGTATGACCATCCACACCAGTGGCCTCCCCTTCACCGGCCTCATGCCCAATGTGATTCCGTCCGGCGCGACCACTCCCTACAACACGCACGACGGCGAGCTTACGACGCCTGCAACTCCCAATTCATATACTCTTTCCAAAACCAGCAATCCCCCGCTCTCCATCTCTACTTCCTCCCCCTATGCCGAGGTCGTCTGGTGGACCAGCTTCAGCGACCTCAACGGCAACACCACCTGGGACCTCAACGAACCCCGCTTCATCCACCGCCGCCAGCTTTTGATTCGCCCCGACCTCAACGTCGTGCATCCCGGCGATCCGAACGGCAATGTCGCGGGCGTGCCCTATCTCTTCCGCATTCCCGTTCCCTCCAACCTCAACAACGTCGACGCCGTTTACTACTACGAGGCCTATCAATATTTCGACATCTCGATCCACTACCTGACCACGTCGAATGGCTACCTCTATTTCGCCGCCAATTCCCTCGCCGACCTCGCCCAGCGGCAAAACCGCTTCATGCACATCTCCACATTCTACGATTCGTCCACCTTCAGCAATTTTCCCTACGCTCTCGATCTCAATCCCAATTACGCCGGCAATCTTCAGCCCACCGTCATTCCGGATAACCTCACCAGCCTGAACAACACCCAGCCCCGGCACACCGGCGGAGCCAGTTATCCCGTTTCCGTAAACGCCTTTAACTCCGGCGCCCAATACCGCTGGGTCCTCTTCGACGGCGGCCGCAAAGGCGAAGACGTCATGCTCTCCAACGTCCTCGCCTTCGACGTCCGCATCTACGACCCCACAGCCATCATTCGCGCCAGCACCCTCGCCGCCCCCGTCAACGCGCTGCAAACCGCCGCCGATCCCATTCAGCCCGGCGACCCCGGCTATGCCTATGCCAACGCCAACAATTTTTCGGCCGCCCACAACCCGTACTACATTCTCGGCACCGGTGCCTTCGTCGATATCGGCTACGGCATCGGCCTGGCCAACTCCCTGCCGTTCTTAAACCCCTCGCACGCTGTTCCGACCACCGGCAACAAGAACTTCGCGTTACTATTCGGCTCGACTCCGCCTTTGAACGCCAACGCGCCCACGCTCGGCTCCGAACAGCGCTTCGCCGGCCTGCCTTCCGTGCCGCAAAGCTATATCAACTTTGATATTGCCAATGGCAATACACTTGTCCAAACGCTGTATAGAACCAGAATCGGCACCACCTGGGATAGTTGGACCCTCGCCTACGAGCGCGACGGCATCAACCAAGATTCCATTGTCGAAGGTGCGAACTTCATCGTCGATGAAGGCACCGACGGCCTCGACAACGACGGCTTCAACGGCGTCGACGACGCCGGCGAGCGCGAAACCGTCCCGCCCTACGCCTATCCTCTCCGCGGCGTCCAAATCCGAATCCGTCTCTACGAACCCGGCACCCGCCAGGTCCGTCAAGCCACCGTCGAAAACGACTTCATCTCCGAGTAACCGCCCCTGTAGGTCCCGCCGGCCCGGCGGGACCTGACCCACGAGTTGCGTCAAACCCGCCGATTCGACCCCGCCCGCAATGGTTCCGCCCGGCGGTCGGGACCTACTTCTTCTTCCCCTTCAACTTAAACTCCAACCCCTTCGTTCCCCCCGCCGGCACCTCCGCCGTCAGCGTGCTCTGCGCTGCATCGCTGTAGGTAACGGGCAATAGCTCCTTATAGCCGCCCGTTTCATCCGGTCCAACATTCGGATCCGGAATAAAATCGCTCCCATCTGGCTTCACAAATTTACTGATCACGATCCTGTACGACCCCACCGCCGTCCCTTTGCGTTTCCCATCCGGCGACGCCACAGCAAACTTCCCCGTCGCGTCCGTCCTCCCAAAGCTTCCCCGATCCCCCCGCGTCTCCCCCTGCGGCACCAGCATTACATTCGCATTCCCCAGCGGCTTATCATCCAGCAGCACCACTCCCTCCGCCGGCACCAACCCCGGCCCCGCCGATCGTCCGCCGCAGCCGCTCACCGCCATACCACCGGCGGCAAGAACCAAGCACCAAGCTTCAAGAACCAAACAATCTCGAATGACAAATGACAAATGACGAATGACGAATGACCAGCGGCCCATAAGCGACTTGTTACCTGCAATGGCCCACTGGCCACGGATATTACCACTCACGTGCTCATCACTCACCTACTCACCTCACTGAATATTACTCGCATTCCCCCCATCCATCATCGACGACAGCGCAAACCGCGTCGTCGCATCCGTATTCTGCGGAATGAACCGCACCGCGCCGTCACCCATCGTCACCTGGCAGCCGTTCGGGTGCAAACTTCCCGGCCAGCCCCAGCTTCCCACGCGGCCGACCTTATATGTCGCCGGCGGCGTCGGATAAAGCCAGTTATTGATCCCATTCGCCGTTCCAATATCGATGCCCACCTGTACCCACCCGCGATACGCCCACGGCGTGCATTTTCCGTTATAGACGTCATGCGTCGATTCACACATCGCCACCGTGTTCGCCGTCCCATCGACCACATCGGCAAACCGCGTCGTGCTGTTCTCGCCGAACATGTGCAACTGATTCATCACCGTCGCCGACGCCCGATCCTGTTGCCATTGATAACAGCCATACGCCAGCCGCACTGAAAAATCGTAACTCGTTTTCACGCCTTGACCGAGATTCGCGCTCACGCCAATGCTATACGTGCTCGTCGCCGGCAAAAGCGGATCAAACTGATCGCTCGGGCACATGAAGATCTTCAACCGCGACTTGCCCAACTGCGAATTGATCGTCGCGTCTCCCTTCATCGGCTCCAGCGCATTGTTCGGCCCGCAGCAGCCGGTGTTCCCGTTCATCGCATTGCTCGACGGCAAATCCGACCGAAAAATCGACGCCAACGCCCCCTGCTCATAAAACGGCAGCATCATCGCCAGGCCGTTATGATTCAGCCGCAGATTCTGCGCAAGATTCGTCGCCGGCGGCGGGCTCAAGCACCAACCATAATTGAGACCCGCCGGCGGAAATCGTCCGAACCCATCGTGATAGTTGTGCAGCGCCAGCCCCAGCTGCTTCAAATTATTCGAGCAGCTCATCCGCCGGGCCGATTCGCGAGCCGACTGCACAGCAGGGAGCAGCAAAGACACCAACACCCCGATGATCGCAATGACTACGAGCAACTCGACAAGCGTAAACGCCTGCCGCAAGGATGCCAAACGTGGCAAGGAAGCGCAGCGCTTCATAAAACCCTCCAAAAGATTTGGAATTATGGGAGGGAGAGGTAGAACCCCAAGTAAGCCGGCATTTTCATACCAGCCAGCCGCATTCTAAAGCTCCTATCGCCCAAATTGCAAGAAAGTACTCGTCATTGATCATTCGTTCTCATACTTCATCCTTCGTCTTTCATCCTTCTTTTGGGGCTGCCCCATTCGCCCCTTTCCCCTAGAATTACGCTCCGGCTCTCGGCCAAAGGACGGCCTCCGCCTACTGCCCTAACTAGCCAATTATTTACTGTCACCAGGAAGGCGCCCCGCCATGCCCATCACCTCAAATTCGCTCTTTACGACCGCCAGCCTGGCATTTTTGCTCGCCCTCGGCCTTATCAGCCTTTTCCCCGGCTGCGGCTCCTCCGACCAAACCCCCGTCGCCGAAACCAAGAAATTCCGCCCCGCGGATGACTCCAACGCAACATCTGCAACCGCACCCGGAGCAACCGACGGCCAATCGTTCGCCGCCAATCCCACATCCGGCCAATTCACCGCCGCCACCCAATCCACGGGCGAAAGCACTCCTCCCGGCCCCCAAGGCATTCAAATCTCCGCCGACCTGAAAACCGTCCTCGAACAGATGGACCGCCTTGGCTCCCAGCAGCCAAAGGGCACGACACCCCAAGCGCAGCTTGAAGAATTCATCCAAATTCAAACCCAGCGCCTCGCCCTCGCCAAAAAAGCGTTGACGATGAATCCGCCCGTCGAAGTCAAACGAGTGGTCGTCATGTCCATGTATGAAGTCCTCCAGCGGTTCACCGAATTCCGCGTCCCCAGCGCCATGGGCCAAATCCAAGACTTCGCCAAGACCATGTCCGCCGATCCCGATCCCGACATCGCCCGCATCGGCCGCCATGCCCAGTTCAGTGCCAACCTTACCCGCGTCGTCGGCGACCAAAACAACGTCGGCGGCATCAACAGCAAGGAAATCGTCGCCGAAGCCAAAAAACTCCTCGCCGCCGAAAAAGGCAACCTCAGCCAAGACACGCTCCAGCTCGCCGGCCAAACCGCCGACATGCTCACCGAAGGCGGCTTCACCGCCGACGCCTCCGACCTCATCGAAACGATCGCCGACACTCTGAAGGTCGACTCCAAGCTCGCCGAGCAGGCCCCGCGCTACGCCCTCGTCGCCAAAGTCGTCAAGATGGACCTCGACTCGCTCATGAACAATGTCTTCAAGGATGAGCCCGGTGCCGAGGAAAAAATCGACGCCGCCCTCAAAACTCTTCTCACCGACCTTCCGCCCAGCCGCGATCTTCTCAACCGCGCTCAGACCATCGCCCACATCCTCGAAGCCACCGGCCACCTCAATTCGGCCCTCGCGGCTTACGACCAGATCGCCGAACGCTTCGCCAGCTCCGCCGACGAAAGCCTCGCCGCCCAAGCGAAAGAAATCGCCCCCGCCGCCAAGCTCCGCATTGGCCTGGTTGGTCAGCCGTTCACCGTCGAAGGTGTCACCATTGATGGCACGCCCCTTGATTGGTCGGCTTACGCGGGCAAAGTCACGCTCGTCGATTTCTGGGCCACCTGGTGCGGCCCCTGCCTCGAAGAAATGCCCAACGTCCGCCAAAACTTCGAGCAATTCCACTCCAAAGGCTTTGAAGTTGTCGGTGTCAGCATGGACGCGAAGGCCAGCGATCTCAAGCAATTCCTCACGCTCCAAGGCGCCGAAATTCCGTGGGTCACGGTCACCAGCCAGGTCGTTCTCGACAACAAAGTCGAGGGCGGCGACTGGTCCAAGCTCCCCATGGCCGCCAAATGCGGCGTCCAAAGCATCCCCTTCATCGTCCTCGTCGGCCGCGACGGCAAGGTCGATTCCATTCACGTCCGCGGGCCCAAGCTAAAGTCCCGGCTGACGCAACTTCTCGGCGAACCCGCCTCCGCCGAAATCCCCTCCGACCCCACCACTCAACAACCCGACCCCACCCCCAACTCGGCCTCCCGCCCCACCACCGGCAAGCAATCCTAACGTGGGGCGGGCGTCTCGGCTGCCAAGTGGGACAGGCTTTCAGCCTGCAAAATATTTATTTTCTCGTTCTCAGAGTCCTGCCTGGGAACGCTCTAACCCGAGGCCCCCGCCTCCTCGCGCATCAACGAGTCGCGCATCAACGAGTCGGGCGCCAACCAATCTCCGCATCCCTCTCGCGCGGAACAACTCTTTCGCCCCAAGTCAAGGGCGTGCGACAACTGACAGCATTTTCTTCGCTAGCCAAAAACAGAATTCCGCGCCCGGACATCTTGTAGCCATTCACTCGCGGGCTGTAGTATGAAAGCGTCGCCTCACGGCAAACATTTTTCACCGCAGCTTGGCATCATTCACTGTTATTAGGGCCCTCGACCATGATTCACTTTTCCTGCGACCGCTGCAAACGAGTCATCGATTCGGAGCAAGAGTTGCGGTACATCGTGAAAATGGAAATCGAAGCCGTCATGGACCCGGTTCACGACGACGAACCCCAAGACGATCGCGACCATCTCCACGAGATCGAAGAAATCCTCGAAGGGCTCGACACCGACGACAGCGATGCTCTCGGCGACGACATCTACCACAAGCGCCGCTACGACCTCTGCCCCACCTGCTTCCGAAAATTCTCCGCCAATCCCCTCTCTCGCGACCGCAAGCCCGCCCTCGGCTTCAGCCACAACTAAGTAGGTCCCGGCCGCCGGACGGGACCTGACGCGCCATACGCTTGAGCGAACACGTTACTTGTCACCAGGGTCCTTACTCGTTACCAGGGTCCTCCCTGGTAACGCGCCAACCCGAGGCTCCCGCCTCGTCGCCGCAACGGCAAATCAGCCACAGATACCCTCCTTCCCACGCTCTGCCTGGGAACGCGCTTTTCCGACGCTCCGACGCCCGAAGCACGGTGTTTAGGGCTACTTGTCGTTTCGCAAAGAGTTTAGCAAGGCGGCGATGACTCTGGATGTTTCATTCGCGTGTGCCGCAAGTTTTGATGCCAGCTCATTGGGCAAGTAGCCAAGTCGGTCGGCGATCGACAGTTGGTACTCAACTTCGCGTACCGAGCCAAAGGCCAGATCGAGAAACCGCAGATAATCACCTTCGGAGCGCCGCGCACAGCCTTCAACGATGTTCGACGCGACCGAAACAGAAGCACGTCGAAGTTGCGAAGTCAAACCAAATTGCTCGTCTTTTGGAAAGGCCTTGGTAGCGCCGTAAATGGACAATACAAGTTTGTCCGCCAACTGAAATGCCCGCAGTTTGCGATGATCTCGCATATCATTGGTCCTTTCATAACGTTCACGCCCCGATCAAACCCTCAGCCCCAACAAGCCCTCAGCCTTCAGCCTTCAGCCTGCCTCCTCCCTCACCCCAGCTCAATTCTCACCGTCTTCACCCCCGCCTCCACCGCAACTTCGATAACTCGCGGCTCTCCCTGCTTCGCCAGCACGCTCACCTCCCCGTTCCGCTCCTTAAACGCCAGCCGCACCTGCGACACATCTTCTAAACCCTTGTTCCGCGCATACTCCTGCAAATCGTGAATCGAAATGTGATGGTGCAGCATGTTCGACACGATCGGCTGACCATTTTCGACAATCACATCCGCGTGCCCCTTCACCAAATCGCCGAACCAATGCGACCGGCACGCCCACAGCGTCAGCACCCAATGCGTCGCCACCATCGCCGCGCTCCCCGCCACCGTCGCCGAAATCGACGCATGCCCCGTAATCCCGCGCCCCAACAGCGACCCCAGCACAAACCCCAGCAGCACATCCAGCGGCGTCATCTTCCCAATGCTCCGGCTCTTACCCAGCCGAATCACCACCAACCCCGCCAAATAAACCACCACTGCCCGCGCCACCGCCTGATGCACCCTCACCGGATCATCCGGCACATCCCCGCCAAACACGAAATGCAACCCGCGCCCAATTTGCGTCATAAAATCCATCGTGATGCTCCAGTGATCTCCACCAAATGATTTGCCTCTCCCCGCACTCTCGACGCCAACGGCGTCACACAACACAGCCCAGGGTAAGCAGCGCAGCGACGCCACCCTGGATCACCAGAACAACATACGCCCGCACGCCAACGGCGTGCCACAACTCCCGCTTCAACTCACCCAACCATAGCTCTCTTCTCCCGACATTATTGATCCATCTGTGTGCGCACACTCGAACCCCGTACCAACCATAGCTCCCTTCTCCCCGGTACTCCGGGGAGAAGGACCGGGGATGAGGGGCCTTCGAGATAACGGCCTCATTCCCGGTTTCTTTTAAGTTTGCGGTTCGGCATACCACCAATCTCCCCGACAGCAATTCAGCCCCGCTGCGATGCCAATGATTGGCGAGTAGTTGCAGCATCATGCTGGCCGCTCGATTTGGCCGGCGGGTATGATGGCCAGCGGCTTCCCATCCGAATATCCGCGGAGAAATGCCATGCAGTCCTCGACACCTCGCCGCCGCGAACTTCTCTTGCTCGCTCCGTTCATTATTTCAGCCATTTTGCCGACTGCCTCGTCCGCTGATGAGGCTAAGGTCAAGCAATTGCAAAAAGATCGGCTCGATGTACTAAAGCAGATCGTCGAAGATAAGGAGCGGGCGTTTCGAAACGGCGGAATTCCCCTCTCGGATTGTGCCAGCGCCTACCAGCAAATGTTTGAGGCCGAGCTGGCAATCTGTGCAGACGACGCGGAAAGAATCAAAGTACGCGAGAAAATGCTGGAGCGAGCGAAAGCCGATGAGGAAATTGTATCGCGACTCTTTCGAGCGGGCGAAGCCCGAACGTGGGACCATCAGGCGGCTATTGCCCGTCGATTAGCCATTGAGATTGAGTTAGAACGGCTCAAAAAATAGTACGCCGCCAACATCATGCGCTACAAGCTCCGCACGCTGCTGATCGTCCTGGCGCTGGGGCCGCTACTCCTCTCCATCGCCTACTTTCAATTCCAGCCGTATCTCGCCTGGCGTAAACGCAAAAGTGGTCCGCTTATTCGCCAAGCAAGATTCCTTGGCAATCGCGCCTTCTCCGACAAGAAGCTCTTGAAAGTAGCTGGCGTCCACGAATCCATTCGCCTCAATCCCTACACCGCCAGCCAATCTTTGCGCAAACTCCAAACCTTCTACTCCGATCAAGGCTATCTCCAAGCCCAAATTGCCGTACTCGAAGGTAATCGCCCCCGCGACAAAACTCTCGCCTTTCAAATCACCGAAGGCCGACAAAAATCGCCCTAGCAACGCCTGTCATGCTCAATTTTACGATCGGAGACTTGCTGGCGGCTCGATTTGGCGGGCGGGTAAGATGGCGGGGTAGAGTCTGGTTATGTTCATACCCAAACCCACGAAAAAACGATGTCCAAAATGCGGCCACCATAGGTCTGAGATTGTAAACATCTGGACTCAACAGACTAAAGGAACTTCGCAGCTCGTAAACTTGCATCGCTGCAAGAAGTGTGGCCACGAATTCGCAAAATCCTCTGCGACTAGCCCCACACGCCCACCGACAGGTTAGAGTCAAGGAATAGCAGATTGTTTCGTTTTCGCCTCCGCACGCTGTTGATAATGGGGGCTGCGTTGCCCATCTGGGCCTATTTGATTGCCGTCGTGGCGAATAGTCCAGGCTTTGGCGCTCTCGGTCTTGTTGTCGCTCCCGTGGTCTTAGTCGGAATCGCGGCAGCGGTCTACCGGCTGACAATGACGCTGGCGGACGGATTCGCTATTGCCGTGCTCCTGTCGCCTATTTTGACCCTGGCACTATTATTGATTGTGGCCGCGATAACTCGCATCAATGACCAATAGTCGTCCCATGTTTCGTTACCGCGTCCGCACGCTGCTGATCGTGATTGCTATTTGTGGTGCGGTGCTGGGAAGGGTTAGCTATTTAGAGCGGCAGATGACCATTCACGGTCAGGCATTTAGCAAGATATTGTCTCTGTATAGCCGGCCCATCATTTATATGGACGAGCACCACTGGTATGAAGCACGCGATCACTGAGGTGGACCCCAATTGTTGGACAGGTTTTGGGGTTGGTTAAGGTGAGACCAACGGCCCGCGAAGACCCCTCACAGGTCTCGCGCGGCCGTGGGGCTACGGACACGTATCGGGTCAGAAAAGCGGTTTCCTGAGTAAG
>DASXLL010000296.1:0-9226 GCA_036496265.1 Pirellulaceae bacterium
CCGTATAGCCAGGCGGCAACTTGCTGACGAGCGCGCCCGTTTCGAGGTTGAATTGCGCGGCGAGCATTTCGAGCCAGTCGCTTCGCAAGTCGTCGTAACCGGCGAGGCTGCTGGAGAGGATCAGATGGTCGGCAGCGCGGGTCGTGGCGACATACAGCAGCCGCTTCCTCTCCTCGGCGTCCTCCTGCTTCTCGAGAATTTGATGGGGCTTCATTCCGGTCACAACGTGATCGCGGTCGTCGTCGCTCGGAAGGCCGACCAGCGGACCGAGCCGGGCGCTAAATGCGGCAACGGGGCCGCGATCGTTTTCGGGCCGATCGAGATCGGGCACGATCACGAGCGGAAACTCTAGCCCTTTGGCGTGGTGAATCGTCATTAGCCGGATGACTTGTGCCGATTCGGAAAGCGTGGCGGCGAGCGGTTCCTTGGGTTCGCGCGCGACGAACTCGGAAAGCTGGGCGATGAAGCCGGCGAGATCGAGCACGCCACCGCGATCGGCGGTGCGCGCCTGCTCGAGCAGCTTTTGCAAGTTGGCCAGTTTGCGTTCGCCGAGGAATTCGGCCAGCAGTGAAGCGTCGTAACCTCTGCGAGCGATTGACTCGCCAAGCAGCGTGGCAATGGAAACCAGGTCCTTGCGGTCACGAAGGTAATGCAGTGTTTCGGCAGCGGCGACGACTTTGATTCGCTCATCGGTCGACAGGGCGGTGGGCAGCTCCACAGCAAAAAGTCCGTCGTTGAGCGTCCCGCCAGCTTCGACGAGCCAATAAAGCGATTCGTCAGCCAGCGAAAAGAACGGGCTGCGCAAGACGCCGGCAAGAGCGATCTCGTCGGCGGGGCTGGCGACGGCGCGGAGCAAGTTGAGCACGTCATAGATTTCTTGCTGCGCGTAAAAAGCGTGGCCGCCGACGACATAGTAATCGAGACCGTAGTCGCGGAGCGCCGCCTCATAGACATCGACGTTGCTGAGCGTGCGGAACAAAATCGCGACGTCGCGACGCTCGAGTCGCCGCGTGCCGCTAGGGAATGAGTCGTCCGCGATCGGTTTATCGTCGGAATCGATGAACTGGCGCAGTCGCCGGGCAATACGCCGGGCCTCTTCAGCCCGGGCTTCGCGGGCCGCGCCGCGGATCGTCTTGTCATTTTTTGAGGGCGTGATTGCCCAGAGGAAATCGACGGCCGGCTCGGCCGTGACTTGCGAACGATGCGGACGCAGCGGCTCGTACCGATTGCCAAACTCACGACAAAACAGGGCGTTGATGAAGTTGAGGATGGCCGGTTGGCTGCGAAAATTTTCATTGAGCGGCAATTGACCGCGCTCGGGCACCTCGGAGCGAAGGGTGTGGAAGACTTCGGGCTGCGCGCCGCGAAAGCGGTAAATCGATTGCTTGAAGTCACCGACAAAGAAAAGTTTGCCGTCGTCGAGCTTTTCGCCACAGAGCAGCTTCACGAGGTCGACCTGTAGTTGATCGGTATCCTGGAACTCATCGACCAAGAGCAACTGCAAATCTTTGGAGAGCTCCTCGCGAAGGGCGGTTTGCGCGGGGCCGCTCAGCAATTGAAAAGCACGGGCTAGGAGATCGTCGTAGTCGAGCTTGTTTTGGGAAGCTTTTTGCTGGTCATATTCCTTGGACACACGCTCCGTAAGTCGTAGTAGGGCGAGTCCCAGCTGAGCGGCCTCAATCGCGGCCTCGGGATCGAACTGAAGCTTGAGGCATTTATCGAGCTCGTCGCGTAGCGATTTGCAGGCGTCCTTATACAAATCGTATTCGGTGGGAGTGGACCAGTCCTTCGCGGAGCAAATCGATTGAACGCCGACGTATTGCCGAAGCGCGCTCAGCTCCTGCGGTGTAACTGAGCGATCGGCGAGCCGCGGCAACGTTTGCAGCAATTCTATCTTCGCCTGGGCGAACTTAACTTTGCCGGCGGGCGGCGTGACGGAATTCAACAATTCGCAAACGGTCTTCATTTGAGGCGCCTTACTAAGCTTTGCCAACGCCGCAGGAAACGCTTCGCGCTCGAAGCAGCTTTGCCAGGCCGCCACCGCGTCTGCTGGGGATTTGTCGACCCATTCAGTGAAACTGGCGTCGTGCCGATGCTCGATCAGCTCGCGAATTTGAGATTTCAGTTTAGCGAGCCCGAACGCGGAGGCCAAAGTTAGCGTGTCCTCATCGCGATCGGCGAGCTGGTTGCGCAGCACATCGTCGATGACCTGGCTTTGGAGCACGTCGGATGCGCCCTGATCGAGTACGCCAAACGTCGGCTCCAGGCCTTCCGCTATTGCGTGGCGGCGGAGCAGCGAAGTGCAAAAGGCGTGGATCGTGCTCACACGGGCGGTTTCGATAGCCCGCAACATTTGCAGCCAGTAGTCCTCGGCCTGTTCGTTGCCGGATGCGGCCGCCTGCTGCATGCAATCGCGACAGGTGGCGCGAATGCGGCGCCGCATTTCGCGAGCGGCGGCGTCCGTGAATGTAATCGCGATGAGTTGATGCAGCTGGGCCGGGTTCGGGGCTTCCGCACTTGCGGGATTGAGGTGCGAGAGGAATCGTTCGGTGAGGACATGCGTCTTGCCACAGCCGGCGCCGGCAGCGAGCGCCACCGACGTGTCGCGCGTGGCGAGCGCCTTGCTTTGCTCGGATGTGAGGGTGGATGGCATGAAGCAGGGTTCAGGGTTCAGGGTTCAGATCGGAAATCCATTGCTTACCCAGGCTGCGGACTTGTGCGACACGGCAGACCGTCGAAAAGTTGCAAATGCTCGTGCATTGATCGTCGCGGCTCGCAACGGGGAAGTTGCCCGCCCGGATGTCGGTCACGAATTGTCGGATCCGCGCGACGACGCTTTGCTGAAGCGCTGACCATTCCTCCGCGGAACAATTTAGCGAGTACTTCGCACTTGCGGTCATGCCTTTGTCCATGGACCAGTAACCGGCCCACAAGGGGCGCCCGTTGTTTTCGCCAAACAATAGGACTTGGGCGGCCATCACATAGAGGGGCGGTTGCAGCCGTTCGCCAGATTCCATTTTTTCCGTGGTCAGGGTCGGCCGACGGCCGGACTTGTAGTCGATCACGTTAAAGACGGTCTGGCCGCCGACCTGGCCGACGTCGATGCGATCGATGCGGCCGGTAATGCGGAGCTGCTCGCCGCCAATGTCGAGCAAAAATGGCTCGGCCGTCGAGCGATGGTCCTCGGCGTCGGATTCTTCCGAGCGTGCTGGCCCAAAGCGGAATTCGAAATAGGTCGGCAGCGGCGCACGATCCAATTCTCGCCACGCGGAATCATACGCATTGTGGTGTTCAATGTATTGCTCGCTCCATTTGATGATCTGGCGCCGATCTAGCTCCTCAAGCGCGCCATCGAGACCGTCACGCTGGGCGCTGCCGAGTTCAGCTTCAAGAGCGCGCTCAAAGGCAGCGGCGACGGTGGCGGGCTCGCGCTGTGAGAGGGTGTTGCCGCCGTCGGCCGATTGCAGTTGTCGATGGACGTTTGCCAGCACCCGGTGCAGTAGCGATCCACGACGGGCCGCATCGATTTCGAGGGTGAGCTCGCCGAGCGGCTCCAGTTGAAGCACATCTTCCAGCAGGGAATGAAACGGGCAGCGGGCATATTTTTCCCACTGGCTTGGGCTCCACAAATGTTGCGGGCCGAAGCGGCGGGCAAGCTGGCCGCGGATGGCTGGGCTGGTGAGCAGGCCGTCGGCAGGACCGAAGGCGTCTCGGACGGCGCGAATCGAGTGAATGCGGAGCGCGGAATCGATCGACGCAGCGACATGCTTGGTGGCGCGATCGCCAAGTAGGCCGGCAAAGAGCGAGATGTTTCGCTCGGCTGCAGGTTCCAGCGCGCTTTTGACCGCCTGCACCCGCCATTCACTCGGGCTAAGCGGTTCAAGTATTGCAGAGACGGGCGAGAGCTGCGGCTCAATGCGTATAATTTTGGCGTGAGGCTCCAGCAATCGCTCCAGCTCCGTGACATAGGAACTGGGCGGAAGGTCCTGGGCTTTTTCATCCAGGGCGGGATAACTGATGGTGAGTCGCTCCCGGGCGCGCGTGAGGACTTCATAGAACAGCAGCATCTCTTCCTGGGAGCGCGTAACCGCAGGTGGCGGCGATTCAGCACGGTGTTGATCGCCCACATTTTGAAAGCACTGGTAGTCGGCTTCCGAATAGAGGCGACCCACTCGTTCGGGCGACGGAAACGATTGCTCGGACATGCCCGCTAAAAACAAATGTCTGGCTTCGATGTTCCGTGCGGCGATAGCGGAGAGAATACGAACGCGGCCTACGTCATCGTGTGACGGCTTAAGCGATTCGTGCGCGGCGACGTCGACGAGCAAATGGAGCGCGCCCGATCGAGTTAGCTCGGCCGGCTGGTCTAACTTGCTGGCGAGGGCTTCGATTGCGGCGAAGTGCGTGGCGATTTGCTGCCAGGCGAGACGGGCTTCGAAAAGTTCTCTGACGTTTGCCGAATCGTCCGCCGATTCGGACGAGGTCTCGGCGAACGCCGCAATTCCAAGTCGCGTGCCCAATCGTTCGAGCGCGGCGATCCAAGCCGTTGGCGATGCATGTTTGGGCAACTCATCGATCGAGGCCGACAGTTGCTGAAGCATTCGCTGTGTGATCGCGGCAGCCGATGCTCTGGTGCGGCGATGGCTAGCGGCTGATTCGGTGGTGGCTGAGATTGCCGCGGGTGGGCACGCGAGTTGATCGACTCGATGTGTGAGTGGCTCGCGACCCTTGGCAATTTGCAAATCGCGGATCAGCCACTCGGTTGCCGCCCGAGTCGGACGATCGAACACTGTGAGCAAGTTGTTGGTCACGATAGAAACGAGATTACGAAACGGCCAATCTTCAATATCGAGGCGCAGCAAATCGAAAATCGCGCGGACCGCGCCGGTGCTTGTGAGCGGCCGCTTAGCGTCCAGTGAATACGGAATGCCATACTCGGCGAAAACCTCACGGACGCGCGGCGCGGCATCGTGCAGCGAGCGGAATACAACGGCAATGTCGCTCGGCCGCATCGAGCGGTCGACAAGCTGCTGTTTGATACGGCGCGCGATTTGGACGATTTCGTCCTGTGCGCCGGCCGCGGCGACGATCTCAAGCCTATCGAGCGAGGCAATGGCTTCGGGCGACGGTACGGTCACGCGGCGCGGCGGAAGAAATAGGTTGCTCGCCAGGTGATCTAGCGCTGGCCAGTCTGTCGGACGCGGCATCATCGCTTCGACCTTGAGTCGCGGGACATGTCGGCGAAGCTCGGCTAGCGTGGCGGCAGACTTGGCGAAAAGATCGGAGCGGCCGACGATGGTCGGCTGCTCGGAATTGGCCAGGCCATCATCGCCGGGCAAAGAGATTACTAAATGGCGGCAACGCTGGCCGAGCGCTGCCAGGATTTCATGCTGCAAGCATGTGAAGTCGGTGAAGCCATCAGCAACGACCACGTCCAAATTGGTGAACAATGTGTAGTCATTTGACTGGAGTGCATCACGGACGACGGCGTGCCGGCTTTCGTGATCGAACAGCTGGTGTTTTTTCAGCAGCGTCTCGTAGCCGCTGTAGAGTTGGCTCAGCTCCGTGTGCTGTGCTCGGTCGCCGCGGGTGCCGCCCGATTTGTTGAATGTGGCGGCAGTTATTCCATGCCGCACCAGTTCGCCAAAATGGTCGACCAAGAGATCAATGAATGACGAATGCCGAGCGGCCGCGGCAAACGCGATCAATTGTTTGTCTGCTTCGGCGCGCTCGACGATCCAGCGGATCAGCGAGCGCTGCTGGAAAGGCGAGAGCGATCTTGGGGGCTGTGGCAAGGCCGTCAGCACACGATCGGCCAGGTGGTCAAAGGTGAGGACGCGCGGTTCGAGCAGCGCGGTAGCGCCAGCTCCCAAAAGTTGTTGCCGGATGGCAGCCACGCTACGCGATGAGGGAGCCAGCCATATCGCCTGGGTGACGCTGCCCGCCGGCCGGGATTCCAAAGCGTCGCGGTATTGCCTTACCAGTCGGTAAGTTTTGCCCGAGCGAGCCGGACCTACCAGGACGGTGAATTCGGCAGGCATGTTGGTCCGCTGGGCTGATCGACGAGGGCGTTGAACGAGTCTTTAGTCGAATTCTGGCCGTAAGTTGCGTCGTGTCAAGGATGAACGAAGGGGGCGACCGTGGCGAGCAAGGCAAAGAGGTTGCATTCTTGTTTTCGGCCAAGGTTTCTTGTCGTTATCCCCGTCAGCGCGCCGAAAAATGAGCCGCTTCGCAACTTCGCATTTTTGCTCGCTTTTGCAGGTCACTGATTGACAGCTAAGTGCTTTTCAGGTTACACTTTGGGAATCGAGCGGGTGGATTCTGCGCTTGAGTTTGCGCCAGCTGGGGGCAGCTTGTCAGGAACTGAAAGCGCGAATATGCCGCCTCGGCGGTTTGCAGCGGTGCTTCGATCGCTCCGCGAGTCCGGCAAGTGGAAAACGTTGCAGGAGCAGAGGTCGGCCATCGGTCGATTCATGATGTGGAGGAAGTGCCACCACCGGTGTCGGTGCTGGCGATAATTTTTTTCTCATCCTCATTGTTTCTTTCATTTTTTTTGAAGGAGGTTTCAGATGAACACGCGAGTGAATTCGCGGCGAGGGTTTACCCTCGTAGAGCTGCTGGTGGTCATCGCGATCATCGGCATCTTGGTAGCGCTGTTGCTACCGGCCATCCAGGCCGCTCGTGAAGCGGCTCGGCGGAATCAGTGCCTCAGCCAGATCAAGCAATTGGTATTGGCGATGCACGAGTTTGCCGATTCAAGGCAGGCGTTTCCGCTGGCGTCGACGGCGCCGTTTGTGCAAGGCAGCACTCAGATTCAATACGGGGCAACCGGTACCGGTTTGACGAATGCGGCGGACGATGGAAATGGCGGGCCGATTGCGCTAGTGCCCCCGGCCGGTAATCCGCCGGGGAATAATACTGGTCAGTGGGGAGACGGGTACAGCTGGATCGTGCAAATCTTACCGTATATGGAAGAGAAGCCGCTCTACGACCAGATTTCCGGAAGCGGAACAGCCACGACCAAAAAAATTGGAAAGCTGAAAGATCCCGCTTTTAAGGCTTCGTTGCACTTAGCGAATATAGACAAAGGGTGGAATGGCACGGCGACGACGACGAATCCACTTAATCTCTATAACTGGGAAACCAAGATCCCAGTGTTGCAATGTCCGAGCTATGCCGGGGAAGACACCGTTGCCGCGACGACTATTTTTCCGTCGGCGACCACGACTAATGGGGTTGTCGCCGCGTGCAATTACATCGTGTTGGCTTCGACCCATTATTTGGCCGCTGGTGATTTGGCGACCGGACCGCCGGTGGCCACCGCGTATGGCGCGACCGCAACAAACGGTTGTGGCCAGTTGGCATCA
Organism: Pirellulaceae bacterium; assembly: GCA_036496265.1. Taxonomy (GTDB): domain Bacteria; phylum Planctomycetota; class Planctomycetia; order Pirellulales; family Pirellulaceae; genus CAYLLN01. The sequence goes on from DASXLL010000296.1 coordinate 7,368, forward strand.
TTGAAGGCTTACTGCGGCAACGGCGGCATTCCTTTCCCTGGTGGCACGGGATCAGCGGCAACTCTCCAGCTCACAAGGAAGGGTTTCCCCTTTGCGAGTTTCACAGATGGTACGTCGAAGACGATCCTCATCACCGAGACCCGCGACGAAAACTACACCTCCTGGTATAGCGGTTTCACCTCGTACGGCGTGGGGGCCTGGCCGCAGGCAATGTCGAATGCAACCGAACCGAAGGGTTCAGTCGCAAATGGGACAGCGCCGATCGTGTGGACGCTCGCCAACGGCGGCGACAGTAGCATCAACAAGGGCGACCGCAATACGGCAAACACGACGAGGTTCTACCAGGCGACGAACCCTCATAAGACGGGGACGAATCCTTGGAGGAAGTGGGGCCCGAGCAGTTTGCATCCGGGAGTGGTGCAGGCCGGTTGGGGCGATGGTCGTGGCGCCGTGCTGGCCGACAACGTCGATCCCGACGTGTTCCTGGCTTTGATTACGCGCAACGGTCGCGAGACCGCATCGTTGCCATAACGGGCATCGGTTTTTGGTCACTGTAACGGCATAACGCTCTACGATTTGCCGCCGTGGCGAACTTTCGCCACGGCGGTTTTTTGTGATTAGCCATTAGTTTTTGCCGTCCAGCCCTGACGCTTTAATCTTTTCCTCTAGCTAACCGCCAACGGTTAGCGGCTACAGCTAATAGCCTCCTCCCCGGCTTGCCGAGCGGCGCGCAATGTGGGATTATGGCGGACTCGACTCGTTGCCGCTGTGGCGGAATTGGCAGACGCGCATGGTTCAGGTCCATGTGCCCGTAAGGGCGTGGGGGTTCAACTCCCTCCAGCGGCACTCATGGGTTGGCGGGCGAAAGCATTGATTCTGCGCCGCGAATTGTCGTTTTTGCGGCTGAGTTTGACACGTCTTGTCGCGGTGTCGAGACTCAATTGTCGCGGCGCGTGCGGTGGCATGGTGGGATGTGAGGCGGCTGCCGAGTCGCCAGCCTGGTTGGAGGATATATCTCTGATCGGCGTCTTGCCGGACATCTTGTGGGCGCGGAATCTCTCTTCTCTTTTCGTTTAGGAGCGTTTCATGGCGGCGGAGGTAAAGCAGCTCTCGGTCACGGAAAAGGTCGGCTATAGCCTGGGAGATGCCGCCGCGAATTTCGTCTTCATGACGATGATTCTGTACCAGGCTAATTTCTACACCGACGTCATGGGACTGGCCGCGGGCACAGCCGCCGTCATTCTGCTCGTGGCCCGCTTGTGGGACGCCTTCTTCGATCCGGTGATGGGAGCTCTGGCAGACCGCACGCGGACGCGCTGGGGGCGATTCCGCCCTTGGATTCTTATCACTGCGCTCCCCTGGGGTATCGTCATGTTTCTGGCCTACCGCACGCCGGCTGGCTGGGACACTAACTCGCTCGTGGCTTATGCGATCGTGACCAACATACTATTGATGACGATCTATTCGGCAAACAATATGCCGTACTCAGCGCTGAGCGGTGTGATGACCGGGGATGCCTATGAACGTACCAGCTTGAATGCCTATCGCTTCGTCTCCGCCAACATAGCCCAATTGATCATTGCTGGTTTCACGTTGCCACTGGTAGCAAAATTTGCCGCGGCCTACGGCACCGGAGCGACCGCCCGCGCGACGGGCTGGGAAATCACGATGGGCATTTGGGCCGTCGTGTCCATCTTCTTTTTCCTGATCACATTTGCCACCACGCGGGAACGCGTCGAGGAAACCACCGAACACAAATCGAGCTTAGGTCAAGACTTGGCCGACCTCCTTGCCAATCGCCCCTGGCTGGTGATGTTTGTGTTGACATTGGTTCATTTCACGATTCTTTCGCTGCGAGG
>DASXLL010000297.1:0-27261 GCA_036496265.1 Pirellulaceae bacterium
CTTTCCCGCGAAAGCGTCCTCACCTGGCTCGCCAGCCAACATCACCATGCCGAACACGAAAAGAAGGTGCTCTTTCACGGCAACAGCACCGCGGTCGTCTCTGACTGGATCAAAACCTTGCTCGGCGAGTCCAACAGCGGACTCGCCCTCCGTCTCTTCGCGGCAAACCAAGACAAAAAATTGGTCGCCATCCACCCTCACGACAAAAAACGGCCTCCGCTTCCACCCTACAACGGCTGGTACTACGCCATGTACGACGCCCACGGTGCCGTCATCGCGTACCTTCACGCCGACCAGGTCGCCGACCTCCTCCCTCCCGACCACCCGCCAACCCTGGCCGTCTCCTGCGGACTCCCTCGCTCCGATTGCCCGCCCCTCCAGATCCTCCCTCATGAACAGGGCCAGCGTGCGGGTTCCGTAGGGTGGGACCAGCGAGCGCAGCTCGCGCCGGCCCACCATTCTCAGCCTGCTACTAGTAGTACTAGCGCCCCCGCAACGAAATTGCCCCAACCCCAATCACCGCCACCCCTTACGCGCCCTTCACCGCCGACAGAATTTTCTCCGCCACCACTCCCGGCTCAAAATCTTCCTCCATCGTCACGCTCGTGCATTCGCTCAGCGACCGAAACCACGTCTCCTGCCGCTTCGCAAACTGCCTCGTCCGCACCTTCACCCGCTCAACACAATCCGCCCACGACTCCTCCGCCCTCTGACCTCCGACCTCTGACTTCTTCCTGTCCCCTGTCCCCTGTCCCCTGTCTCCCGCACCCCGAGCCCCGAGTCCCGAGCCCCCTCCTAACTTCTCCACCACTTCCCGATACCCCACCGCCTGAATCGCCGTCCGGCTCAGCGTTCCATACCGTGCCAATAGACCTTCCACTTCCGCGACGAATCCGCTCGCAAACATACTCTCCACGCGCGCATCGATCCGCCGCTGCAACGCCTCGCGCGGCCAGGATAGCACGAATACATTCACGGCCTCCGCCTGTTGAGCTTCATCAAACTGCGTCTGCAAATGACTCAGCCGCTGCCCCGTCGTTTTGAAAACTTCGAGCCCCCGCACGATCCGCCGCTTGTCGTTCGGATGCAGCTTCGCTGCTAAGAGCGGATCGACGACTTGGAGGCGCTGATGCAGCGCCGCTAAGGGAACTGATTGCAAGTCGCGCTCGATCGCCGCACGAAATTCCCAATCGGCCGGCGGTCCTTGATACACACCTCGCAGCAGCGCTTTCAAATACAACGGCGTCCCACCGACAAACAACACTTCATGTCCCCGCCCCCGAATATCCACAATCGCCGCATGCGCCGCATCGACGTATTCGCTGAGGCTGAAGTCTTCGGTCGGCGGGACAACGTCAATCAGATGATGAGGCACTGCCTGCCGCTGGGCGGCCGAGGGCTTAGCCGTGCCGATATCCATCTCGCGATAGACGGCCATCGAGTCGAGCGAAACGATTTCGGCTCCGATTCGCCGGGCCAGCTCGATTCCCACGTGCGTTTTTCCAGCCGCCGTTGGGCCGGTCAGGTACCAGCAATCGACGGCGGCAGGGGTCGAATCAGCAGTCACTTCCAAAAGTATTCTCGGCAACAAAATTCTCGGCATTGCGGGAAGCGAAAAACCAACTTACGATGATTCTACTCTAGTCCCCGCAGTTTGCCGGGCGATTCAACCGGGGGCAGGGAGCCAACATGTTTTCGCCAACTACGTCTTCCATTGCCGAGAGTCCGCCCATGTCTAGCGTCCTGCAGCAGCTTATGGCCGTGCTGGAAGACCGCAAGGTCAATCCGCCGCCGAATTCGTACACCGCGCGGCTCTATGCAGGAGGCGATGCCAAAATCGGCGCGAAAATCACCGAGGAAGTCCACGAACTGGTGGAAGCGACGGGCGAACAGGGCGAGCAAGGCCGCCGGCACATGATCTATGAAACGTCGGACGTGATCTATCACCTGCTGGTGCTGCTCGCGCATCGCAATATCAAGCTGGACGAGGTCGAGGCGGAGATTGCGCGGCGGTTCGGGCAGTCAGGGCTCGATGAGAAGGCGTCGCGGACGATTGTGAAAGCGAAATAGAGACGCGAGAGTCAGGAAACAGGAGACAGACGTTGATCTAGGCGAACCGTATTGGCAAGGAAGCGTCATTTATTAAACTGTCTTCTGGCTCCTGTCCCCTGTCTCCTTGCCCCCAATGTCCAACCTCCGCATCGGTGTCCCGAGTAAGGGTCGCCTTAGCGAACTTGCCGGCGAGCTCTTGAAGCAAGCTGGCCTGAGCTTTCGCCGCCAAGAGCGCAGCCTGTTTGCCCGCGTTGGCGAGATGCCGATCGACATCACGTTTCTGCGCACCGACGATATCCCCGTGCTCTGCGCCGAGGGCGCCATCGACATGGGAATCACCGGCAGCGACCTCGTCTCCGAAGCCGGGGCGGATGTGATCACGCGGCTGCCGCTGGGCATTGGCAAGTGCAAGCTAGCTCTTTGCGTTCCGGATGACTCGGCAATCGATTCACCGACAAAGCTCGACGGCAAACGCATTGCCACAAGTTTTCCCAACGTCACCCGTCGCTATCTGGCCGAGCACAAAGCGAACGCACATCTGGTCAATCTCGGCGGTTCGGTCGAGATCATGATCACGCTGGGCGTGGCCGATGCGATCGTCGATCTGGTCGAAACCGGCAGCACGCTCGCCGCCAACCGGCTTCGCGTTTTAGCCGAAATCGGCAAGTACGAAAGCATTTTGATTCAAAACCAGGCCCGCCGCGAGGCCGAACTCGCCGATCGCGTCGTCCGCCGGCTGGAAGGCGTCATCATCGCCCGCAGTTGGTCGCTCTTGGAATACAACTTGCCTCGCACGAAGCTCGCCGAAGCCGAGAAGATCACTCCCGGCTTCAACAGCCCCACCGTGAACTCATTGGAAGACCCCGCCTGGTGCGCCATCCGCGTCATGGTTCCGCGCGGCGAAGTGATCAACGTCATGGAGCGGCTGGAGAAGCTCGGCGCTCATGCCATTTTGGAAACGCAGATCAATAACTGCCGCCTGTAGGGAACGCCCTCTGTGGCGTTCCGTGAGCGATGTCGCCGAATAATTCTGGTAGGTCAGTGCTAAGCATTAAGGGGCGAGCTCACAGCGGTTGATGTCAGAATCGCTTCCAACGGCGACTGGGATGTATCGATAAGCGGAACAACGACAAACGATGCTCGTTTACCAACGGTGATGCTGCCGAAGTCACGGTCGATACCTAGTGCCTCGGCTGCTGCGAGCGTTCCCAGATTCAATATCGCTTCTCGTGGAACATGGGGATGCATTTTGGCGACCTGCTTGAGCTCTTGGAGGATCCGCAAGTCAGGGTTGCTGGCGCGCGAATCCGTCCCAACCCCGACTCGCACCCCCGCGGCTAACATTTCGGCAAGCGGATAGGCCTCGTGACCGAAAAAGGCGTGCGTGCGCGGACAGTAAACAACCGACATTCGGTCGCGATGGGTTGCGAGAAACTGGATTTCATCGCCATTGAGATAATTGCCGTGAATTACGAGCGCCCGATGCGCTGCAGCGAGCTGCTGCAAATAATCGAGTGGCTTTGAGCCGGCTGGAATTGTCTCGGGATGCCATGCTTCCATACCCTTTAGCATTTCCACCATGGGCCCCGAGTGATTCGCCAGTAGTTCCAGCTCCTCGCGCGACTCGGCCAAGTGCATGGCGACCGGAAACCGCTCGGCGGCGGAAAGTCGGCAGACACGCTCGACGAGTTGCGGGCTCGCCGTGTAAGGAGCGTGCGGGCTGATTCCGGGCCGAACGTCACCGGCCGCGTCTTGTAAATCAAGCACAAAGCTGCGGGCCATTTCGAGCAAACTGTCGAGCTTGCTGGCTTCGAGTCCGATCAACTCCAGAAAAACCGTCGAGTGTATTCCGGCGGCCGGAAAGCATTCGCGAGGCCAGCCGGGAGTGGCAATATCGCCGATGGCGGCCACTCCCGCGGCGCGTGATTCGGCGAGCCCCGCTTGGGCGGCGCGGCGGCGAAAGCGATGAAAACCGTCGGTCTCGACGAACAGGGCCTTGTTCTGCTCCTTGCGCTGCTGCACGACGCGGGCAATCCAATCGGGAAACGGCATCCCTGGCCGGCCGACTGGCCGCTCCAGCAAGCTGAACTCCAGATGCGTGTGGGCATTCACAAATCCCGGCAGCAAGGCGACATCACCCAGGTCGCGCGGCGTTTGGTCCGTGGTTTTTTCGCCGACGGCGACAATGCGACCGCCAGCCACCGTGACCACGCCGCCCGAAATTGGCGGCTGATCGACCGGAATGACCCAACGAGCGCGATAAGAAACGGCCGATGACATATACTTATCAACTGTCAACGGACCACGGACCCCTGTCAACCATGCTGAAACGCATCCTCGTCACCGGCGGCGCGGGCTTCCTCGGCTCTCATCTTTGCGAGCGGCTTGTGGAGCTCGGGCACGACGTCGTTTGTCTCGACAATTTCTTCACGAGCCAAAAAACAAACGTCGCGCACTTGCTCGATCGGCCGAATTTCGATTTGATCCGCCACGATGTCATTCAGCCGATCTTTTTAGAGGTCGACGAGATCTACAACCTGGCCTGTCCCGCCGCGCCGGGCCATTATCAGTTCAACCCGATCAAAACGACAAAGACCTCGGTAATGGGTGCGATCAACTTGCTCGGCATGGCCCGCCGCTGCAGAGCGAAAATCCTGCAGGCCTCGACGAGCGAGGTTTACGGCGACCCAGAAGAGCATCCGCAGCGCGAAACATACCGCGGCAACGTGAATCCGATTGGTCCGCGAGCTTGCTATGACGAAGGCAAGCGGGCTGCTGAATCGCTGTTCATGGATTACCACCGGATGAACCGCGTCAACATTCGCATTGCGCGGATTTTCAACACTTACGGCCCCCGGATGCACCCATTCGACGGGCGCGTGGTCTCGAATTTCATTCGCCAGGCCCTCGTCGGCGAAAACATCACGCTCTACGGCGATGGCTCGCAATCCCGCTCGTTCTGTTACCGTGACGACCTGGTCGATGGGCTGATCAAGCTGATGGAATGCCCCGACGATTTCATTGGGCCCTGCAACCTCGGCAATCCAACGGAATTTACCGTTAAAAGTCTCGCCGAGCAGATCATTGCGCTCACCGGCGCCAAGTCTAAGATCGTCCACCAGGCACTGCCGGCTGATGATCCGGTCCGCCGTCAACCCGATATCACGCTGGCCAAAAAACACCTTGGCTGGGAATCGAAAACCCCGCTTCGTGACGGACTGCAAAAAACCATTGCCTGGTTTCAATCCATCAATTTGGCCGACTACCGCCCTCCTACGCCCAATTACTAGCCAGTGACGAATGAGCACGGATAAGACGCATGTCGTTTGGCACTCACACAGCGTTGGCCGCGAGGAGCGCGAGCGACTCAATGGCCATCGGGGTTGCGTCGTCTGGTTCACTGGTCTCTCCGGCTCGGGCAAAAGCACTGTGGCCAATATTGTCGATAAGCTGCTCAATGAATCCGGCATTCATAGTTTCTTGCTTGATGGTGACAACGTCCGTCATGGACTGAACGCTTCGCCCGAAATCTTGGCTCCGCACGGCGACGAATACGCGCGCCGATTCGGGCTCACTTTTTCCGCCAATGATCGCACTGAGAATATCCGCCGCATCGCGGCCGTCGCCGACCTGTTTGCGTCCGCGGGGCTCGTCACGCTCACTGCTTTCGTGAGCCCTTATCGCCGCGATCGCGCTGCGGCCCGCGAGCGCGTTGAAACCAGCAGGCCGCGCAGTTTTTTCGAAGTCTTCATCGATTGCCCGCTCGAGATTTGCGAAGCTCGCGATCCCAAGGGTCTTTATAAAAAGGCCCGTGCGGGGCAGGTGCAGAATTTTACGGGCATAAACGACGCCTATGAGCCGCCGGAAAGCCCGGAGTTGCGGCTGGATGCGGGCACGATCGCGGCCGAAGACCTGGCGCGCCAGGTGCTAGCAGCTTTACTGCCGTTTATCAAGTTTTAATGCGGCCCCACCGTGTTTTCGCGTTGACATGGCACTGGGCTGGCCTACATTGGAACGTTGCCGTTTCGGAGCGAGGGAGCAAGGTCCCTCGAACCGGCTTGGATGACACGGAAACTGCCGGCACGCAAAGTTCGCGCAGCTGGCCATGGAGGGAGGGCATTGGCGATGGCCCAGGCAATTTGCATCGACGTGGTTGCTTTAGCCAGGACGGTTCTCGGTCGCAGCAAAATCTTCGACATCCGAGCGCTCGACGTGGACCAAGCGGCCGACTCGGTCGTGCTTCGCGGTAGCGTCGATTCGTTCTATCACAAGCAGCTCGCCCAAGAGATGATCAAAACGTCGCTCGAAGGCGTCGAGGTCATCAACGAGATTCGCGTCAATTACAGCCGCGACCGGGCCGCCGACGACCGCGATTCGCAGTGGTGATTCAAATCATCCAATACACGGCGCTGATTGGAGTTGCATCGTGCTAGTGGCAGGCGATAATTGACGATAGAGCGGATGAGTTTTTCGTCCGCCTGTTTATGGTGCCTGCCGAAATATGCTCTCTCGCCGTCAAGCCTTGCAATTTCTCGGTGCTGCAGCGGCTGCTTCACTTAGCCCGACTGTAACGCGCCGCGCTCGAGCCGCTAAGGAAGATCCTAAGGTCGCGCAAGCGATTGAAAAGGGTTTGAGGTGGGTAGCAAAGACCCAGTCGTCGCTCGGGCATTGGACCGCAGGCGGCTATCCGACGGCAATGACCGCCCTGGCAGGGACGGCGCTGGTCGGCGCCGGCTCGACGACGATTCAGGGGCCATACGCCAAGAACCTTCGCAAGGCAGTGGATTACTTGCTCGGCAAGTCGCGAGTGAACGGCCTGATCGGTGATCCGCAGTCCGACAATCGCTATACCTACGGCCACGGCTTCTCGATGCTGTTCCTCTCGCAGATTCTGGGCGAGGAAGAAGACGAAGAGCGGCGGCAGGAACTCGTGGAGAAGCTCGAGAAGGCCTGCGACTTCAGCGGCAAGGCACAGACGCCGAGCGGCGGCTGGGGCTATGTGAGCGCGAAGGACGGCAACAACTTCGACGAAGGCTCGACGACGATTACCCAGGTGCAAGGCCTTCGTGGCTGCCGCAACGCGGGGATTGTTGTCCCGACGGAGGTCATTGACCGCGCGAAGGAATACATTTTCGATTGCAAAAATCCGGATGGAGGGATTTCGTATAGCTCGCGAAACCGCGGCAGTTCCCGGCCCGCGATTACTGCGGCGGCACTGGCCACTCTGTTCAATGCGGGCGTCTACGACAGCAAGCACGTGCCCGACATGCTGGAGTTCTGCAAAAAGAACTTGCAGAACTTGAGCGAAGGCCCCAATTCATTCGGCCACTGGCACTACACGTATCTCTATTATTCGCAGGTCATGTATCGCCAGGGCGAAAAGGAATGGGCGCCGTTTCGCGAGAAGCTCTACAAGCACATCATCGGCGAGCAGCAGCCGGATGGATCATGGACCGGCAATATTGGGCCGATTTATGTGACGGCTTGCAACTTAATTATGTTGCAACTGGATAAGGCATATCTGCCGATCTATCAGCGGTAATCGCTATTTCTTGTCCGCTAGAGCGTCACGGAGGCCGGGGACGTCGTCTTGGCCGCTGGGGATGCTGAAGTCCGCGCCCGTGAAGGCGTTGCCGATGGGTTCGTAGCGGCCGCCGAGATTCTTAGCGAGGAATGCTTCGGTGATGGCGTAGAAGGCGAAGCGGTTTTCGGGACGGGCGAAGCCGTGGCCTTCGTCGTGAAAGAGGGCGTAGGTGACGGGGATTTTTTTGGCGTTCATAGCTTTGACGATCTGGTCGGCCTCGGCTTGCTTGACGCGGGGGTCGTTGGCGCCTTGACCGATCAACAGCGGCCGCTTGATTTTGTCCACGAAGAACAGCGGGGAACGCGATTCCAAAAACTGGCGGCCTTCAGGCGATTCCCAGTCGCCGACACGAGCCTTCATGACGGGCATGAAGGAATACCAGTATTCGGGCGGGTTTTCCATCAGCGTGAGCAAGTTCGACGGGCCGACGATATCGACCCCGCAAGCGAACGTGTCGGGCGTGAAGGTGAGGCCGACGAGCGTGGCATAGCCGCCGTAACTGCCGCCCATGATAGCGATCTTGTCTTTCTTCGCGATCTTCTGATCGACGGCCCAATTCACGGCGTCGATCAGATCTTCGTGCATTTTGCCGGCCCATTGTTTTTGAGCTGCGTTGAGGAAGTTTTTGCCGAAGCCGGTTGAGCCGCGATAATTGACGCTCAGCACCGCATAGCCGCGATTGGCGAGTAACTGATGCTCTGGATCGTAGCCCCAGTCGTCGCGAGCCCAAGGGCCGCCATGCACATTGAGGATCATCGGCAGCGGCTCAGTCGGTTTGCCGTCGCCATCGGTATCTGTCCATTTTGGTAGCGACAGATAGCTTACGAGGTCGAGGCCGTCGCGTGACTTGATGATCTCGGGCCGCATTTTCACCAGCGGCAATTTTTCGAGCTCGCGATCGCTGGTGAATAGAAATTTGGCCTTTCGCTCCGGCTGACGGTCGTAGAGATAAAACCGCACGGGGCCGTTGTCCATGACGTAGGCCACGGTCCAGCGTTTGTCGTCGAGCGTGCGGCCGGTGATTTGGATTTCGCCATCAGCGACGGTTTTGAGATAGTCGAAGTCGGGCTTCACCGCTTCGTCGAGGATTTTCCATTCGTTGCGGGCGTAGGTGAAGCTGACGGCTTGAATTGTTTTTTCGGTGGGATGCGCGAGAACGCCGCCGATATCGGCCCGCGAGTCCTCAGCCAGCAGATGCTCTTTGTCGGACTTCAGATCAATGTAGGCGAGGGCGGCCGTGTTGCGGTCGCGACTGTCGAGCAAGTAGAGCTTGTCGCCCGTTTTATCGAAGCCGGCGAAGTTAGTGGTCATCGCATCGAGCGGACCGACCTTGATGTAAGGCTCCCACTTGCCATCCGCGGCTGGTTTGAGCAGCTCCTGACCGGCGTCGGGCGTGAAATTGACGGCGAAGCGGACGCGGTAATTGTCGTCGGCCACGAAGCCGGCCAGGCCCGGGTTCTGCTGAAGCAGCTTGCGCTCACCCGTCGCGATATTGACGCGATACAGGTCGTGGAAGCGCGGATCGCGATTGTTGATGCCGACGAGAATCTCGCTGGGAAACCGCTCGCTAACGCTGTCGATCTGCGCGGCGATTTTGGGAAACGGCGTTAGGTCCGTGATGTCGCCCGAATCGAGGTGAATGCAATAGAGATGGTCGTCTTCATCGCCATTTTTGTCTTGCGTATAGAGAATGTGTTTGCTCGTGAAAGCCCAAAAGTATTTGGTGATGCCGCGATGCTTGTCGAACGTTATGGCTTTGGCATTGGCAGGATCGTCGTCGGGGCTGACCCAGATGTTGAGGACGCCCTCGACCGGGGCGACAAACGCAAGTCGCTTGCCGTCGGGACTCAAACGAACCCGGGCCTTTTCGGGGTTGCCGAAGAAGGCTTTCCGCGGGACGAGCGGCACGTCGGAGGGGCCGGCGGCGAGAGCGCTGGCATCGGCAACCATGAATAGGGCGAGCCAAAGGGGCAAGCAATGACGCGGAAGAGTCATCCGTGTGGCTCCGGGCGAGTGGTGAAATGGCGAACGCCGGCTTAAAGATAACGGAGAAGCCGGGAATCGGCTACCGACGGCCAGATCACGGAACGCCACGGAGGGCGTTCCCTACAGCGCTCTGACGCGTCAGCGGATGCAGTAAAGGTGATCAAGGCCGCGGAGGAACAGTGAGTCGCCCGAGGGTGCGGGCGAGGCCCAGAACATTTCGTCCGCAAGTTTGTTCGTGCCGAGCAGCTTGTAGTTTGGTTCGGCGGCGAGAATGAATGTTTGGCCACTTTGATCGAGGCAAAAAATCTTGCCGCCAATGGCCCAGGGGGATGCAGTCAGGCCGGCAGCGCCGGGCAGGCGTTGGCGATAATGCTGCTTGCCGGTGTTGGCGTCGAAGCAGGTGACGACGTAGGTCGATTGCGTCAACAGGAACAGGCAATCATTGACAACGATTGGTGAAGCGACGGGATGGCCGTTGAAATTCACGCTCCAGGCGACGAAATCGCTGGTCGCATCGCTGCCGGCGAGGGAAATGTCACCCGTGCCGCCGGGTTTGATTGCAGCTAGAATGCCGCGTTGGCCGGTTAGCCGATCGCCTGAATCGACGAATAGCAGCTTGCTCGTCGCGACCGGCGATGTCGCGCTGCGGCCGCTGGCGGCCATCTCCCACAAGAGTTTGCCCGTCGTCGGATCATACGATCGCATTTTCGTTCCGCCGCCCACAATGAGCTCCGTGCGGCTGTCGTTTTTCCAAATCAGCGGAGTACACCAATTGGAGCGTTCGTCGCGGGTAACGCGCCAGACTTCGTCGCCCGTTTTTTTGTTGAGCGCGATGAGGAATGACGACTTATCGTTGTCGCATTGGATGAATACCAGGTCGCCGTGGATGATCGGCGAGCTGCCGGTGCCCCAGTCCATTTGCGTTGGATAGTTTCCGAGATCTTTCAACCAGAGCAACTTACCGTCGAGGTCGTAGCAGTAAGCGCCGACCATGCCGAAGTAGGCAATCAGCCGCTCGCCGTCGGTGGCGGGTGTTTCGGTGGCATAGGTGTTTTGGGCGTGAATCGGAATCGGCGGGTTGCCTTCATGGGCCGTTTGTTGCCAGAGGATTTTGCCATTGGCTCGATCGAGGCAGAGGACGAGCCACTGATATTTGGTCGCCGGTGGCTTACGGTAGTTGCCAAAAATGGCGGTCAGCATGCCTGCATCGCCGGGTGACCAGTCGCCGGGCTTGGGACGCTTGGCGTTTTCGCTGACGGCGGTTGTCAAAAAAATCTTGTCGCCCCATACCACGGGCTGCGACCAGCCGATGCCGGGGATGGGTGTTTTCCAGGCCAGGTTCTCTTCGGGCGACCACTTTTCAGGATGAACGGCGTCGCTGGCGATGCCGTCGGTGTTCGGGCCTCGGAATTGGGGCCAGTTTTGAGCGGAAGCCGGGGCTGCGATGGACAAGCTGAAGCAGACGACGGCAATCGATAATCGAATGATCATGGGACGATCGCTCCAAAACGTCAAAAACCAGCGAGCCGCTCTGATACGGGTGTCTTGGCGGCTTTTTCGATTTTTCGCGCGATCGGTTGGCCGTCCGATTGCTCAATACCGGACTCGGCGCCGTTCAATTGCTCGATGTTTGGCAGCGAGTGGCCGATGATGCCGCCCAGATCACCATATAGGCCGCAGGTGGACGCGAGCGCGCGATCCAGTTGCTTCTCGCGCTTGGCCCAGGCCGTGGTCGCTGACCGTTTCTCGGATTCAAGTTGCTCGCGGAGGGTCATGAACGGCTCGATGATGCCTTCCAGACGCTGTTTGAATTGGTCGCTCGATAAATAGTTGTAGAGGATTTCCATCTTTCCTTGCTGGCCTTCGAGGGCGCGCCGCGCCGCGGCGACTTGAACCAATCCTGACCGCAAGGCAGCAGCCAAATTGATCGCGCAGGCCCGGCTGGAAACCCAAACCCCTTCGACCAGGGCAAAGGACTGGACTCCGGCTGGCAACTGATCGCTGACGAGAATCGCCACCTGGGCTTTGGCTGCGCGCTGATCGTCACGCAGCTTGGCCAGCCAATCGTTGTTCCAGTTTTTCGTGCGTTTTGATTCCCAGAGGATCGCGCCGCAATCGCCGAGCATGCGGTCGCGGACGACGTGCTTTACATCGGCGCCGAAGGCCCCTTTGGATACGGCAGCGACGTCGTCCAAGGGAAACGCTCGTCGCAGCGATTCCTCCAAATCGATCTCTTGCACTTCGCCTTGCAATTGCTGCGAGCCTTGCTCGGCGCGGCGCTTCATTTCATCGATTTGTTTCAGCAAGTCGTTGATTTTCGTATCTTTCTCGGCGTCCTTCAGTTGCCGCTCTTCCAGTACCTGTTTTCTCGTGGCATCGCGGGCTTTGGCAATTTCCGCGTCAACGCGCTGGGTCACTTCGAGTTCCAGGGCCGCCTTTTGACTTTCCAAATCGCGCTTTTGCTTCCGCAGTTCCAGTTCCTGCGTTTGCGATTGAGCCAGCTTGCTGCGGATTTCCAGAAGCTCTGACTGGGCACTTTTCAAATCGACGGCCACATCGTCCTTGGCCTTTTGCAGCAATTCCTTGCAAAGCTGCTCGCGCTGCTTATCGAGGCGAGCTTTTACTTGGTCGTCGATGGACGATTTCTCGCGCTCGAGCAATTGCCTTTGCTCGTTGAGCTTTGCCTCGCGGGCTGCATACTCCGTTTCTTTGGACCGCAGGGTCTGGCTGAATTCGGCCTGCATTTTGGCCCGCAATTGCGTGGCTAAGACCTCCGTGACTTCGATTTCATACTGACACTTGGGACATGTCACGGTTTCAGACATCAGACGACTCCGCGTTTAAGAATGCTTCCTGCAAACCGCCCCGATTAGCTTATGGTACAAATTTTCACGTGCCGTGCAATCTGCGGAGCCGTCGGGCGATTCACAGCCGACTGAGGATGCCGGATTGGAGAAAGACAAGTCCAGCACCAACATTTGCGTGATCGATTTTCAACAGGTCGGCCGCTGCGTTGCGATAGGCCTCTAGCTGCGGGCGATAGAAGTCGATTTTTTCGGCGAGGAGGCTTTTTTGGGTGGAGGTGATGTCGTCGGTCTTGAAATCGATGATGTCGGCGGCGATGGTTTTACCGCCGGTGGAAATGACGATGAGGCGGTCGATGGAGCCGGTGAGAAGCTTTTCTTGGTCGTGATGCAGGGCGAAGGTGCGTTCGGGGAAGGCAGTTAGTTCGGGTGGGGGCGAGGGCCAAGCTTTTTGGGGCAGGCCGAGATTGGTTGGCGATTGGTAATACGACCGGGATAAGAGAGCGGCGATCGGTTTGGCGGTGAGTTGTTGGCGGAAGCGGGCGATGTGGGAGTCGAGTTGGTCGTCGGAAATGCCACTGGTGGCGCGGAGGCGGGTGGCGATTTCGCGGAGGCGGTTGTCGGAGAGCCCCTCACCCCCTGCCCCTCTCCCCGGAGTACCGGGGCGAGGGGAGAGGCCCTTGTGGAGCGAATCGCTTTCGTCGAGCCAGGAAATTTCGGCGAGCCAGGCGTGGAAGAGTGTGCCGAGGCCGAAAACGTGGGGTGGTTTGGGGGCGATGATGGTGGCGGCGCGGAGTTGGGCGCCGCCTTCGAGGCTGGAGGGGCTGGTGCGTTCCCAGTTGCGTGGGCGATGTTTGGCAGCGGGGGCGAGCTGGATTGAGCGTGCCGCGTCGGATTTTGGATTTTGGATTTTGGATTTTGGAGGAAGGCGACTGGGTTGGGAGTCTGGTTTGTCTGGCCGGCCGCTGATTAGACCCTCGCTTACGCTTCGGGTTTGTGTTGAGCCGTACCATGCGGCGTCGCCATGCTCGTACAGCGTTTTGCCTGCCATCGCTGGGGCAGTGGGCCCGAGCGTGGTTCGGAGCAGGCCCGCGAATGTCTTGGGCATCGATTTTTCGTTTGGCTTTGATGGCGCGAGAATCATGTGTAGGGCGTGTACGGCCCGGGTCATCGCGACGTAGAGGACGCAAAGCGATTCGCTGACTTCCAGGCACATGTCGTCGTCGAACAGTTTTTGTAGCGCGGGCGGAAAGAATTGCCGAACGGTCTTGTCGGCCAGGCGGCAGACGATGTTCACGGGCTCGGTTGGCGACGGGCGGCCGGCGACGAAGCGGTCGGGCTGGCCGACCAGACGGCCTTCGAGCTCGGGCAAGAGGACGGCGTCGAATTCCAAGCCCTTGGCCTGATGAATCGTCATGACGCGAACATTGGCGGCTTGCGGATCGGCAATTCGCCGTGTGGTCACGAGCTTGAGGAAATCGCTAGTTCGCAGGGTATTGGCCGACTGATACTCATAAGCCAGTTCGACGAGCTGCTGGAGTCGCGACAGGTCCCGCTCGTCGCAACTTATCGCCAGTTGGCGTGCGTAATGAAAGATCGTCGCGCCATAGCCGTCGTCCAAAAGTTGTCGCCGCATGCGCTGGCTCAGCTCAACCGCTACCGCGTCGTTGTCGTGGTCCGCCAGCTTTAAACTGGCTGACAGCGGCGAATTTGCCAGGTGAAATCGCGCGACGCTATCGCCCGGATGATCGGCTAGTTTTAAGATCGATAAAATCAGCTCGACGGCGGGCGAATCGATGAGCGGATTCCCGCCTTCTTCGCTGGCGGCGATGCCGCGGCTGCGGAGCTCAAAGATCAGCTTGGCGACGGCGTCGTTGGTCCGCACCAAAACGCCGATGCTGGCTGCCGGTGCCTGGTTGTGCAGTGCCCGAACGAGATCCGCCGCGTGTTGCAGAACCGCCCGCGACGTTTCGATACCTTCCGCCGGCTCCGGCGCCACTGACAGCGTTACATGGCCCTGGAGCTTTGTCAGCGCCGTCGAATGTTTTGGAAACGCTGCCTGCCACCGCTGCACGGGCGCGGCCAACTGATCCAAATGCGGATGCTGCGCGAGATTCCGAAACACCTGGTTGACCGCATCCACCACCGGCTGACTTGACCGATAGCTTTGTGTGAGCTGATCGTCGGTCAAGCCTGGCAATTGGTCTTCCAAACAATCGAAAATCTCGGCGACGCCGCCGCGCCAGCCGTAGATCGCCTGCTTGCCGTCGCCAACGCAGAAGAAACTGCCGCCGCGGCCTTTTACTACGCCCGCAGCCAGCGGCCGGATCACTCGCCACTGCGGCGGCGAAGTGTCTTGAAATTCGTCGAGCAGCAGATGACGGATGCCGCCATCGAGGCGAAAGGCCATGGCCTCGCGGCCGATCCGGCTGGCGGCGTCCGCAAGGCGAAAGGTCACGTCGGAAAACCGCAGCGCCCGCTCTTCCAGTTGCAAAACGTGGTAGTGCTCGGCATAGCGTTGCAAAAGTTCATAGGTCGCGAGCGTTTGGCGGGCGATCTGGCCGACGAGAATCGATTCGACGTGCTGGAGCAGCCGCCAGTACGCACTGATTAGCTCTGGCGGCAGTGGTTTTCTATTGAATGTCGATTCCTTGGCCAGGACTTTGGCAGCAAACCCGGAGGCAATCAACCCTTCCCAGTTTGCTAGTCTCGCTTTCTCGACATCTTTGTCGCGCGTGGTGCAGAACTGTCCCGCAGGCAGTTCCAGCGAAGCGATCGCACCAATTACGTCGTCGAGCTCATGGGCCTCCAGGCCCTTGCAGACGCTGATCTGCTTCCAGGCGTCGGCCGATGTCTCGCGGTACATCTCGAAGAGGCCGGTGACGGTGTCGCGGGCGAGGCGAGCGACGCTGCGCGAGGCGGCTCCTTTGGTCAGCGAATGCACGAGCGTGAGCAGGTCGGCCAGCTTGCCGCGGGTGAGCAGGAGCTCGATCGCTTCGTCGCGAATTTGCCAATCTGCCAGCTCGTCGCAGATTGACCAGCCCGGCGGCAGGCCGAGCTCGTGGCCGAAGCTGGTGGCGACTTGCAGGAAATAACTGTCGAGCGTGCCCACCCGCAGCGTGTGCAGCCGGCGGACGATAGCGACGAACATTTCGCGGCATTGTTCGGGCGATAATGGCTTACCGATCTTCTCGGCGAGCTCGGATCGCTTCGCAGAATCCGTCGCGGCAACGGCGAGCCAGGACAGCACGCGATCGAGAATCTCGCCCGCGGCTTTCCGCGTGAACGTTGTGGCGAGAATCTCGTCCGGTCGCGCGCCTGAGGCGAGCAAGCCGATGAACCGCACGGCGAGCTGATACGTTTTTCCCGTTCCTGCGCTGGCGCGGATGACGATGTTGGGGAAGGCATTTTCTTTCTTCATGCGGCCTCCCCGTTTGCGCATTCACCGCCGCTGAGAGCGTGATCTTGGCAAATGACGGCGAGATCATCGCAAAAATCGGGCGGCGGCGAGGTCGGCGGCCAGAATTGCTCGTCCCAGATCAGTCGCACGATGCCGCGGGCCGTTTCGTCGGCGGAGATTAACATGGCATCGTCAAATTCGGCTCGCAGTAAGCCGACGGAGTTGATGTCGAGCGGCAACACGATGTAGCCCAGGTCGATTGACATTTCTTCGACTGCGATGCCTTTGGGCGTGGCCGCGCCGACCAAGTGGCGATAGAGCGGAAGTTGCAAATCGATCCATTTGTCCGCTTTGCGATGCGTTTTCAGCGGGTCGCTACCGCTGTCGGCTGTTTTGTAGTCGAGCACGGCCAGGCGGCCGAGCGCCTCGTGATAGTCGATGCGATCGATGCGGCCTTCGAGCGTGAAGGGATTTCCATCGACGGGCCAATGATGAGACAGCTTTCGCTGATCGTCGGCGTCCTCGCTGAAGAGGATTCGCCAGCCTTCACTGGAGCGTTGGGCCTGCCATTGGGCGAAGGCTCGTAGCCGCAGGCGAAGCTGTTCGACTTGGACGAGCACTGCTGGGCGGGCCTGCTTTTTGCCGAAACGGGCCGCGGCGACTTGGTCCAGCTTGTCGTCCAGGTAGCCGGCGATTTTGGTCCAGTCGCTGGAGGTGCGAACGTCCTTGGCCTCTTCCGAACGCCCAAAGCTGGCGAGGACGCGATGGACCAGGTCGCCGAAGGCCGCGCCATCGAGCTCGGTCGCATCGTCTCCGATTGCTTCCAGCTTCAGCACATGTCGGAGGTAGAACCGGTAAGGACAGGCAAGATAATCGCGGAAGCGAGTGACGCTCAGCGCGGTAATGGGCTTTTCTAATTTTTGCGGCAGCGGGCGAACGATTTTAGAATTCGCCGCTGCGCCGCCGGCCGGCGCGAGCAAGTTGCGCCGCGGTGGCTGCGGCGGCAGGTCGCCAAAAAATCGCCGGCCGCGGGCAACGGCTTTTTCTGCATCCGTCAAAAACAGCAATCGGCTCGGCAAAAGCGGATTCGATTGACTGTCGCGCTTGGCGACGACGACTTTCAACTCTTTTCGCGAGGCGATCAAAAGCGATAGCGCATAGGCGTCGCGCGCGAGGCGGCGGTCGTTGTGCATCAAGCCGAGCGATTCGCGCAAGGTGTTCGGCAAAAATGCGTCGGTGCTCGTCGTCGAAGGCACGAAACCGTCGTTGAACGTGGTGACGAGCGTCGCCGGAGCGTCGTCGAGGGGCAGATCGAGCCAGCCGAGCAGTTCGATTTGGTCGTCGCCCGCTGGCGGTGGAATGGTTTCGGCCGCGACTTCTGCCAGCACGATCCGGCACGCCTGCCGCACATCGACCGTCGGCTGCAAAGCTTGCGGCAATTGGCCGACGGCATCGAGCGCTCGCGAAATGAATTCCAGCGACTCCAGCAGATAGCGATCCGATGTGAGCTGGCGATCCAGCGGCTTCGTGCCATAGACAGTTTGCAGAATCGTCCGCAGCGGTTCAGTCCATTCGGCCAACGGACGCTCGTTGCCAGCTAGGGGGCGAATCAGTTCGGCGACAATGTCGTAGATCGCTAACACGCCTGCGGCGTCTTTTTCCAGCCGCTCCCGGTCTAAATGCGCCGGAAACCTCTCGGCAGCGTATTCATCCAAGGCGGTCAGAATATCTGTTTCCGGCTTCTGTCCACTGACCACTGACAATCGATTACTGGCAAATGCCCAACCGTCGGGATGCCTGACCAATGCCGCCAAATCGCGATACCGCTGCCGCGCGGCGTAATCGGCCGCGATTTGCAGGAGGCGATACGGTGCGCTTGCCGAAACTTGTTTGCCAACCGCCCAGCGGCCTGCCAGGCCCCATTGCGCCAATTGGCGCTCAATCTGCGACACGATCTTTTCATCCGGCAGGCCAATCGTGATTTCATCCGCTCGAAAACGGCCGCCGAGCGATTCCAACCAGCGCGTCGTCGCTTCGGCCTGGTCGGCGGGGCCATCGACGCGGTCGATTTGATCGTCAGTCAGTGGCAGTTCGGATTCGGCCCACTTCGAAGGAATCAAGCAGCCGTGGTCGTCGAATTGATTCGCCAGGTCGTTTGGCGCTACGACGAGAGCGGTAACTTGGCTGGCGACTTGATCGAGCATTCGCCGCTGTGTGCGGTTGAGATCGACGGTCCCGACAAGCACGATTTCCTTGTCGGTCGTAATTTCGCGTTTTTCGATCGCGACCAGGCGGGCGGTTTGCACGTCCCAGAGTTCGAGGGCGTCTAGGCGGTCGAGATAACGCCGCTGCACTGCCGCCAGTGTCATCCACCGCGCGCCTTCGGCGAATCCCTCGACGTTTGTGGCGCCGTCCACCACTTTGGCGCAATCGAGGCCATCCGCTGCGAGCTCGGTGTGGAGTTTTCGCAGGCTCTCGGCGATGGCAAGCCACCGTGGTACGTCGCCGCGGTCCGGCGGAAACGGCAAAAAGTCTTTGAGGGAGGGGGGGCTTTCCTGCAGAGCCGTCATCCAGGCCAACTGCTGCGTGAGTGTGTCGGCGAAGGGCCATTTGGCTTGATAAAGTAGCTCGGGAAAACGGTCCGGCGTGACGATGGCCGGCGGAGTGAGCAACAGGCTCGCAGCCGCGGACTTGATAACGATTAGTTCCAACAGCCGGCGTCCCGCGCGGCCGCCCGGCACGACGACGACCACGTTCGCCAAATCGAGAGTGCCATTTTTTTCGAACCGGCGCAGCACCGCTTCGGCCGCCGCAGGCAGCGCCGGCTGCTTCCAATCCAGAAACTCGCGACGAATCTTCATTCAATGAATTGAGCCCGGTTAGGCAAAGTTGCGTAGGGTGGGCTGCGGCCACAAATTCCGGCAATGCTTTGCGATCCGCGCGCACCACCGCACTACGTCGCCTATTGTTGCAAACCGAGTGGACTAGTCTGGTCCATTTCAGTCAAGCGCTTTCCGGAATTTTCAAGAAAGTGGCCAGGCCAATCCAGCCGCCGGTGGCATTCAATCCGCTTGCGGCAATTTAATTGGCGGTGTTAGATGAAGTTACAACGCTAGAAAGCTCAATTTGCGGCTGATGGGCTATGATCATGCTTATCGCCGCTTCTCCCATCAACATGAGCCAGAATCAGCCTGACGAGCCGCCGGTCTGCCCCGGCTGCGGTGGCCGCGTTGCAGCGCCGCTGACGCAGACGCTCGAGTATCACGTCGAAGACCACGAAAAAACGGGTCGGCCGATCAGCGTCATGGTCGTCTATAAGTGCCCGTGCGGGCGGGCGTTTACGCAACGCGTGGAGTGGCAGCCGCCGACAAAATAAGGCCGACGAGGATTTTTGGCCGCCAGAAAAGCGCCCATAGGGGGCTAATTCGCCGCTCAGTCCAGCCAAGGGCCTGGCTGGACTACTTTGGGCCTGGCCGGACTACTTTGTGCCGAGGGCCTGTGCCTTGCGGACGAGGTCGATGAACTCGGCGCGGTAGCCGCCGATGTCGGTGCCAAGTGAGCCGGAAGCGATCTCTTCGACGGCGGCGAGGTTGCTCGTGCCGCGGTATTGGCTCTGACGGAGGACCATCCCGAAGCTGGCGACTGAGGCGGCGAATTGGAAGTCGGACGAGGCGGAGTTGAAGGAGCCGCCGCGGTCTTGGAGGGGGAATTCGAGGAGCTGGCTGGAGTCGGCACCGGGGGCTTTGTAGCGGAGCTTGAGGGTGAGGAGGTCGGCAGAAGCAGCAGAGTTCAAAGTTCCAGGTTCCGAGTTCAAAGTTGCGCTGCCTCGTTCCGACTTTGAACCTTGAACCTTGAACTTTGAACTTTCGTCCTGATATTTCAAAGGATCGGTTCCCGGCTGCTGTTGCGGCTCTTGCTTTTCGGTCGCGCCGACGGGAACGAGCTCGTAGAGAGCGGTGACCGTGTGTCCCGCGCCGATTTCGCCGGCGTCTTTTTTGTCATTATTAAAATCTTGCGCCGCGAGAACTCGGTTTTCGTAGCCGAGGAGGCGGTAGGCGGCGATTTGGGCAGGGTTGAACTCGATTTGGATCTTCACGTCCTTGGCAATGGTGATCGTGCTGCCGGTGAGCTGCTCGACGAGGACCTTTTTGGCCTCGCGGACGCTGTCGATATAGGCATAAAGCCCGTTGCCGTTGTCGGCCAGGCGTTCCATCTTGGCGTCCTTGAGATTGCCTTCGCCGAATCCGAGGACGGTGAGGAAGACGCCGGTCTTGGCCTTATCTTTAATTAGCTTAACGAGCGCTTCGTCGCTGGTGATGCCGACGTTGAGGTCGCCGTCGGTGCACAAGATCACTCGATTCGTGCCTTCCTTGATGAAATGGTTCGTGGCTTGTTCATAGGCCAGCTCAATCCCTGCGCTGCCGTTGGTCGAACCGCCGGCTGAAAGCGAGTCGATCACCGCGTTGATCTTCTTCTGCTCGTGGCCGCGAGCGGAAGGCAGCTTCAGGCCGGCATCGCCGGCGTAGGTGACGATCGAGACGCGGTCGTTTTCGCCTAGCTCGTTGACGAGGAGCTTCATGGCGGTTTTGAGGAGCGGGAGCTTGTTTTCGTCGGACATGGAGCCGGAGACGTCGAGGAGGAAGACGAGGTTGCTGGCGGGGCGCTTCGTGCGGTCGATGTCTTTGCCTTTGAGGCCAACGCGAAGCACCAGATGCCCTTCACGCCATGGGCACTCGGCGACTTCCATGTTGACGGAAAACGGCTGACCGTCCTTCGGCTGCGGATAGTCGTAGCGGAAGTAGTTGACGAGTTCTTCGATGCGGACGGCATTCCGCGGCGGGAGGCGGTTGCTGGTTAGAAAGCGGCGGGTGTTGGCGTAGGAGGCGGTATCGACGTCGATCGAGAAGGTGGAAAGGGGCTGGTTGAGTGGGGAGAGGAATTGGTTTTCGTAGATGGGGGCGTATTGTTCGGTGTTCTGGCCTTGTTCGGCGTGTTTAATAATAACTCGCTTATTCGCGGTGCTCGCTTGCTTATTCGCCTCAACGAAATCGAATCGGTCTTTACGCAGTTCAGATAAGGCTTGCTGCTTCTGTCCGCCAATCTGCTCAGCGAAACCGCGTTCCGAAGTCCCGACCTGAATTGACGCATCCGCAACTTCGACTTCGGCTTGATTTTGCGCCTGCGCTCTTGCTGCCTGCGCTTCTATGACCGTGATTAGCCCTGCTTCAGCCGCTGGGACCTTGTTCTCGTCCTTTAAGCGTATTTCACTTGTGCCTCCGCTCTCCGGTCGCCAACCCATACCGCCGACCGGTGTCCCGCCAGGGACTCGCTCAATGTCTTTCTTCTTTCGCACACTTGCCGACGAAGATGAAGCGACACTCCCACCGTATCCTCCAGCCCCACCTTCGCCTCCTCCGGGGATGCCCCCGCCATAACCGCGAACAACACTTCCTCCAGGCGGCGGATTGGGAATTCGCTGTTCGGCTCCATAATTGGATTGGTTTGTCAACGGCTCGTTTAATCGCTGCTGCTCTGCCGTGGCCGCTGGCAAAGGTTGGCCGGACTCATCGACAACTCGCCGCGCATACCGTTCGCCTTGGCCAGCCTCCAGGGAGCCAGATGGCATCTTGTCGTTTATCGACTTCATTGACTGATAGATTTTGTTCGTTGCTTGGCCGGCTTGTGCGGTCTGGTTCGTGACGGGTGCGGGAGGCATTGGGTACTGTTGTTCGGTGATAAGGCCCTCAAAGCGGTCAAAATCTCCGCGAGCGGATGCGGTTGCCGGATATGCATCGGCAGGCAGGGGGGGCAACGCAGTGGTTCCATAGCCGGCGGTTGGAAGCGAGTCTGCCCCGATTTGATTTATATGGAGGGTTAGCTTCGACGCGCGGGGACTGGAGCTGACCAAAGGATAAAGAACGACGGCGATCAATAGTGACGCGGCGATGGCCAGGCCGGCGACGAGCCAGCGGCGGGAGGAAAGGCGCGGTTTGACTAACTGCGCGGTCGTTGTTTGGGCCAACTGCTGCTGTAAGCGCTCGCGCAATGCGGCGGATCGTTCGGACAGCGGGTCGGCGTTGCGGGCGGTGGTGAGGGCGTCGGCGAGGTTGCGGATTTCTGCGGCTTCGGAATGATCGAGATCGACGCGCTGCTCTGCGGAACGGCGTTCCAGTGCGGCGCGCTCGTCAGCGGTTAGCTGGTCGAGGGCATAAGCCGTGAGCTCGGCGGCGGCGAGCTCTTCGGGCGTGTGGCCATCGCCGTTGAGGTCTTGCTTGTTGGCGTTCGTGTTTTGATTGTCGGTGTTCATATCGGTGAGGGCCGTTTACGGCCCTTTCTCGTTTTAGGCCCGCCGTTTACGGCGGGCTGTCGGTTCGTCTTTTCGGCCGCGCTGCGGCGGCAGTATGTAGCCGTAGGCGTGAGCCTACGGAAACGGGGCGACAAAAAATCAACTCCAAGCCCCGAAGGGGCGACACGAATTGCTGCCCAAATCTATGTCGCCCCTTCGGGGCTTTCGTTTGTTTGTGTTTTGGTTTCCCATGGGCTTACGCCCACGGCTACATGATTTCGCCGCTGCGCGACTGGGCTATCGTCGTCTCGATCTGATTCGTCGTTAATTAACGAACGGACCGTCGGATGTTCCCTCAATGCCTTCAATCCCCGATGCACCAAAACGCGAACGTGGCCTTCGGAGTGTTTGGTGATTGCGGCGATTTGGAGGTAGCTGAAGCCGTCGGCCCAGAGGTCGAGGGCTTCGCGCTGGTTGGCGGGGAGGTTTTCGATCAGTGTGCGGAGCAGGGCGTGTAAATCGGCTTGTTCAGCTAAATCGGCCGGATCGTCCTCGTAGGGTGGGCTGTGCCCACCATCTTTCGTTTCACTGGAGGGCACAGCCCACCCTACGGATTTTCCATTCGCCTTCTCGCGTCCGCTGGCTCGCAGCACGTCCATCGCCCTGTTGCGGCAGACGGTGTAGAGCCATTGGGGGAGGCGGTTGTTGATGTCGGTTTCGGATTGGTCGCAGAGTTTGAGGAATACGAATTGGACGATGTCGCGGGCCTCGTCCAATTCGCCTAATAGTCGCTGGGCGTAGCGCAAAAGGCGGCCTTCGTATTGGTCGAGGGCGTCGAGAACCCATTGGCGATGGTTCGTGTCGTTCATGGGAATGCAAAATGTGCCAGATCAGCCCTCGTTTAACGCGGAGCCGGAGGCGACGATTTCCGTGCGGACGCCTAAGCCTGTGGCCACGCGTTAAACGGATTATTCGCAGTTCTAAAGATAAAACGGGCGAGAAGCCGTTTCGTTACATCGGCCGACCAGAAATTATGCAAACTTTCAGCCCCAACAAAGTTTTCTCGATTTCTTGCTTGAAAAAATCTTCGAAATTCTGGCCCGGTTTTTCGCGCCGATTGCAATCTACTATTGGGGCCGCCGCCTCCGCGCCAGGGAATACGCGAATCGGACGACTCCATTCAGTTCCTTGCCCGCCGATCGCCCTAACGTGCTCACGGCTGCTCACGAGGTTAGCGCCACGTTAGTCCGCCAATTTATCGCAATCCTTTATCAACAAACCACTTAGGAGATGCGGCACAAAAAATAACATGTCCCATGTGAGCGCTGCTCTGGCGTCATGCGAGTTGTGCTTGAGCCGCAGCCAGCGTGTTGTTCAGGAGCATGACGATGGTCATGGGGCCGACGCCGCGGGGGACGGGGGTGATGGCGCTGGCGATTTCGGAGGCGGCTGCATAATCGACGTCGCCGCAGAGGCCGGTGTCGGTGCGGTTGATGCCGACGTCGATGACGACGGCACCGGGCTTGATCATGTCGCCGGTGACGAATTTGGATTTGCCGATGGCGGCGACCAGAATGTCGGCCTGGCGGCAGATGCCAGGCAGGTCTTTCGTGCGGCTGTGGCAAAGCGTGACAGTGGCGTTGCAGGCATCGGGGCCGAGGTGGCTCTCTTTGGCGGCGAGCAGCGCCGCGACGGGTTTGCCGACAATTTCACTGCGGCCGACGACGACGGCGTGTTTGCCGCTGACGCTGATGCCGCTGCGGTGCAGAATCTGCAGGCAGCCGTGGGGCGTGCAGGGCAGATAGCGCGGGCGGCCTTGGATGAGCAGGCCGACGTTTTCGGGGTGAAAGCAATCGACGTCCTTCAGCGGATGGACGGCGTCGAGGACTTTTTGCTCGCGAATTTGCGTCGGCAGCGGAAGCTGAACCAAAATGCCGTGAACCTCGTCGTCGTTATTCAGGTCCGCAATCAGTTCCAGCAGTTCCTCCTCTGTCGTCGAGGGCGACAAACGATGCAGCCGAGAACCGATCCCCACTCGCTCGCACGCCGAACGCTTGTTCTTGACGTAAATCGCGCTGGCCGGATCGTCGCCGACCAGCACCGCCGCCAGCGTCGGCTCATGCCCGTTGTTCTGCAAAAAATCGGCCACCTGCTCCGCCAGCTCGATTTCGATCTGAGCAGCGATCGCCTTGCCATCAAGAATTTTCGCGGGCAAACGAATGTCCCCAAGTAAAGCCAGCAGTAAAGCCAGGAAAGGCAGGCGGAATTTTAGGAGGATTCGTCATAAACCGATAGGTGGCACTCGCGCCTTCGGGTCACGCTCGACTTCATGTTATGATCTGTGATAGATGCTGGCGACAACCATGACCGTACGGAAAAAAATCCAAGCCTTCGTTGACGAAGTGGTTCGTCGCTTCCAGCCCGAGCAAGTCGTCCTTTTCGGCTCATACGCCTACGGGACTCCAGATGAGGAGTCGGACGTGGATTTGCTGGTCGTCATGCCGCATCGCGGACACAGCGCTCAGCAGGCGGCATTCATTCGCCAGCAGGTTCGGGCTGGCTTTCCGCTCGATCTAATCGTCCGCAGCCCAGCGAAGGTCCGCCAACGCATAAAAATGGGCGACAGCTTTCTCCGCGAAATCCTGTCCAAAGGGAAGGTTCTGCATGAAGCGGGCTGCCCGTGAGTGGATTGAGAAAGCGGAAGCCGATTTCATCAGCGCGGGCCGGGAATATCGTGCGCGGAAGAAGCCTAACTTCGACGCGGCATGTTTTTTCGCGCAGCAGTGCGCGGAAAAATACTTAAAAGCTTGCCTGGTGCAAAACGATCAGCCCGCGCCGCGAATCCATGATCTCTCTGCGTTGCTCGATTTGGTACTGCCTTTTCAGCCTTCTTGGGAAATGCTTCGGCCAGGATTGGACACGCTGAGCAGCTACGCGGTCGTGTTTCGCTATCCAGGTGAGTCGGCGACACGTGCGATGGCCAAGGAAGCCGTCGGCCTCGTGAAAAAGATTCGGCTTCAGATGCGGCGGGATCTCCGGCTACTAGAGGACGATTCCAAGTAACCTGGTTGAGTTATTTTATGCGATTCACAATCCGCGACTTATTGTGGCTGACGGCAGTTGTGGCGCTGGCGGTGGGCTGGTCGATCGAGCATTTCCGGTTGCGCAGCAGGTTAATTGGATGGCACGTCCATACCGCCGCCGATGCTTACAGGCAGAACGAAAAGCTGCAAGACGAGATCGACCGCCTCAAGGCAGAGCTAACCAAATACAAGCAAGAGCGTGAAGCCGCGGAAACTTCAAACTAAACCCTGCAGTTTGTCGGTTGCCGACCTTTGACCCCTCGCATATCCTGAAGAATTCGATAATTTCGCGCCCCAAACGACGTTTCAAGAGCCATGCCCACAGCAAGCCAAGCCCCCCCTGATACGCAACTCATGAGCGGGTCGGACATTCTGGTCAAATCGCTCGTGGATCATGGCGTGGATGTGCTGTTCGCGTATCCGGGCGGCGCGAGCATGCCGCTGCACCAGTCGCTGACGAAATATGCTGATAAGCTGCGGACGATTTTGCCGCGGCACGAGCAAGGCGGGGCATTCGCGGCTCAGGGCTATGCCCGCTCGACTGGCAAACCGGGCGTCGTGATGGCGACGAGCGGCCCGGGCGCGACGAATCTTGTCACCGCAATCGCCGATGCCAAGCTCGACAGCATTCCGCTGGTCGTGATCACCGGCCAGGTACCCACGCCCGTCATCGGCACCGACGCTTTCCAGGAAACGCCGATCGTCGAAGTCTGCCGGGGCATCACTAAGCATCACTGCCTGGTGACCGATATCAAAGACCTCGCCCGTGTGATGAAAGAGGCGTTTCACGTTGCGACCACTGGCCGCCCCGGCCCCGTGCTCGTCGATATGCCCAAAAACATTCAGCAGCAGATGCACGCCCCCGATTGGGACGAGCCGATGAACCTGCCGGGCTACTATAACAAGCCCCGTCACGCGAAGCCCGAACAAATCAAACAAGTCGTCGCCGCAATCAAGCTCGCCAAGAGGCCGATCATTTATGCCGGCGGCGGCATCGTCAGCTCTGGCGCGGCCGATGAGCTGCGCGAATTCGTCCGCAAGACGGGCATTCCCGTGACGATGACCGTCATGGGCCTCGGCGGCTATCCGAACGAAGGGCCGCTCTCGCTGGACATGCTCGGCATGCACGGCAGCGTCTATGCCAACTGGGCCGTGAAAGATTGCGACCTGCTCATCGCTCTGGGCGTCCGGTTCGACGACCGCGTCACCGGCAAGCTCGAAGCGTTTGCCAAGCATGCCAAGATCATCCATGTGGATATTGATCCCTCGGAGATCAACAAAAACAAAGAAGCTCATATTCCGATCGTTAGCGACGTCAAATTCGCCCTGACCGAGATCAACAAAAGCGTCGAGCCGCCCGCTGACATCTCCGGCTGGGTTAAGCAGTGCCTGGAGTGGAAGAAGCAGCAGCCGTTCAAGTACGACCAGAATTTTGACGGCATCTTGCAGCAGCACGCGATCGCCGAGCTGTCTCGACTGACGTCCAAACGCGAGACGTACATCACGGTCGGCGTCGGCCAGCATCAGATGTGGTCGGCTCAGTTTTACAAATTCCGCCAGCCGCGGACGTTTTTGTCATCGAGCGGTCTGGGGACGATGGGTTTCGGCCTGCCCTCGGCGATGGGTGTGCAAGCGGCTCATCCCGACGCGCTAGTCGTCGATATCGACGGCGACGGCAGCTTCCAGATGAATATTCAGGAGATGGCGACTTGCTACTGCGAAAAGCTGCCCGTGAAGGTGCTGCTCTTAGACAATCAGCACCTGGGGATGGTTGTGCAGTGGGAAGATCGATTCCACGGCAAGAACCGGGCTCACACGTACCTGGGTCCGATCGATCATGCGGAAGCGACGGGCCAAGGCGGTGAAGCTTTCGTTAGCGAGCGTTATCCAGATTTCGTGACGATCGCCAAAGGATACAAATGGAGCGCGGCGACGATCCGCAGTAAAGCGGATTTGGCTCCGGCGCTGGAAGAGATGATCAACTCGAAGGGGCCGTATCTATTGAACGTGCAGGTGCCGTATGTCGAGCACGTGTTGCCGATGATTCCGGGCGGGAAGACGGTGGA
>DASXLL010000298.1:0-13591 GCA_036496265.1 Pirellulaceae bacterium
GCCATTAATGACTTTTCTCATTCGCTGCGCAGCCGCACTTTGGGCACGCTCTGAAACTCGCTGCACCACCAGGGCTTCCAAGGCGGCGGCTGTCGCAGGCACGAACCCCGACTGACCGTTTCGCAGGGCGCCGAGCGCCTGCCGGACCCAAGTTGTGACGACAGCGCGGCCATGCTGCGCCGTCACGGACACAACTTGCGGCAAGTTGAGCACCCGCTCCACCGCCGGCAGCAAACGCAAATTCGATCGATCCTCGGAGCTCACAACTTTGCCTCACCAATGGGAAACGACAATCGCGGACCCGCCGAGCGCAGATCTCCCGCCCGCACCGTGATTTTGCACTCGTCGAAATATTCGAAAATCGGCACCGCGTGCTTGCGGGTGATTTTCCATTGTTCCCTCAGCTCGCCCACTTTGGCAGTCGGTTGCCGCTGAAAATACTCGACTAAACTTTGCCGCAGCGATTCCAGGGCATGGATGTCGATCGCCATCTGTGGCGACAGCTTTATAAGCTGGCTTTCATCGATTCCGACCTGAACGAGCTGCTCCAAATCGCGCAAAACGACTTTGTGCTGCTCGGCCAATTCCTTCAGCGTGGGTGGCGCGGGCCCGGCCGCGGTGAATTGAGCGAGCAAGGCGGCCAACAGTTGACGCTGCCGCTGGGACAGCTCTGCGCCGCTGGGCAAACCCACGCGATCATCCCTGCGGATCAATTCCCGTTTGGCAACTGCATCGGCAACAACCGCCTCCAGCACGGCCTCGCTGGCTCGCTGGCTCATGGCTGACAGGACCACGGCCAGCGGCAACTGGGACGCGGGTTTTCTTCGTTCCAGTTCCTCGTGAGTGGTGCGGAGCAGTTTCTCTTTGAGCTTGCGGAACCGCTGCGCCGTAAAATAATGCGGCTGACTGCCGAAAGTCCGAATAATTCTGTTTTCCGCCACCAGCCGTTCAATCGCTGCCTGGCACTCTGCCGGTGAGAGGCCAATCAGGGATTCGCTATTCTCATCGAGCGCCGCTTCACGTTGCAATTCGATAAAGGCCTCCAGCCGGGCAGCCGGTTCCGCTGACGACAGGCCGCTGGCGGCGGCGAGACACCGCTTCAGCCGCTGCGCCGGCGCGAGCGCTGGCCCAATGATCCTGCCTCCGCCGATCGTGCCCGGCGGAGAAAGCTGCCGCAGGACAAACGGTTGACCATACTCGGCCAGCATCGGCGAAGCACACCGGATCAAGGCAAAAGCCGCTTGGCCGGCCAATACCTCGCGCTCACTCATCAGCACTTGCGCCGTGGACTGGCTTGCGGCCAAATGGAAGCGGACCAGTTGGCGGTGCTTCAAACCCTGAGCTGCATCGGCCAATATTCGCAGTCCCACCAAATGACGCCGGCCCGCCTTGACGGTCCCCGGCGTGATCAGCTCGTCACCGCGCCGAATAGCCGACGCTTTGATGCCCACCAAATTGATCGCCGCCCGCTCGCCAGCCGAAACACAGCCAACATCCTTTCCTTGAGCCTGCAACTTTCGGATTCTCACCATTTCGCCCGCCGGCTGCAGCTCCAATGTGTCGCCGACTTTCGTTGCGCCTCGCCATACCGTGCCGGTGACGACGGCTCCTTGTCCCGCCGGCGAAAACGACCGGTCGATCGGCAAGCGAAAACGCGGGTCCGTAGTTGCCCTCCCGGATGATGTGGTCGCGCAATCGATCAGCACTTCCTTCAATCGCTCGATTCCTAAACCGGTATGAGCCGAAACGCGAATTCGCGGCGCTTTCATCAGGAACGTGCCTCCCACGAGCTCGTCCATTTCCATTTCAACCAATTGCAATTGCTCCTCGTCGGCCAGATCGCACTTGCTGACCGCAATCACGCCTCGCTGAACGCCCAGCAATTCCAGCAGAGCCAAATGCTCGCGCGTCTGCGGCATCACCGAATCGTCCGCCGCCACCACCAGCAAAGCCGCATCCACACCCGACGCGCCAGCCACCATCGTATGCACAAACCGCTCGTGGCCCGGTACATCGATCAGCGCGAAGCGGGCGCCGTTGGCGTCGAAATGGGCAAACCCCAGCTCGATCGTGATTCCCCGCCGCTTCTCCTCCGGCAACCGATCCACCTTGCCGCCTGTCAGCGCCTGCACAATCGCCGACTTGCCATGATCAATATGCCCAGCCAGGCAAATCACATATTGTGAACGGGCTGAAATGGGCAGTGGGCTCATGATTTCGTCGAGTCGGCGATCCTGCGGCTCACCTCATTCTACCCCCCGCCCCCACCGAGCTTGCTCGGTGGAGCTATGATTCTGCACTAACGGCCTCTCCCTGCCTCCGTCCTTCCGCCGCCCCCACCGAGCTTGCTCGGTGGAGCTATGATTCCGCACTATGCCCGAGCCGCTCTATACGCCCCAAAACTGCCCAACCCCTGCTTATCAACTCGACTGGTCATATAATCTCTTCTGGCGCCAGCCCCCGAACGACTTTACCTGGCTGAAGGAGCTTCAAACCAGTTGCGAACCCGACCACATCCGCATCCTCCAGCACCAATTCCAGACGCCGAATCTCAGCCAGTTCCTTGTGAGTACTTTGCCGTCCGTCGCGCCGCTCCTCATCGCCCAACGCGTCAAGGGACGCCTCCAGCATCTGCTTGGCCAGAGTCCTTTCCGCCGCAACTATGCCCTGCGCAGCATCGGGTCCACCCGCCGCGAAAAGCTTCTGCAGTATCTCGCCCACTAACTCGATCATCATCCGCTAGCCGACGCTCGCGTGGACGAGCGACTGCGCCCCTTTCAGATCCACCGGCCCGAGGTGGCCTTTCGCATCCACGGGAAACGGCCCACGCCCGCTACTGGTATAACCTGCACATCGTCCTGGTCCACGCCGGACGGCTGATGGAAACGGATGCCCAGGTTCTCGCGAGCACGCAGGCAATGATTTTCGCCGCCAGCCAGTCGAAAGGACACCGGCTGTCGCGAGCAGCGCTGCTGCCCGATCATCTGCATCTGGCTGTGGGCTGCAACCTTGAGGAGTCGCCCGAGGTGGTCGTGATGGGCTATCTCAACAACTTGGCATTTGCCCGCGGAATGCAGCCAGTGTTTCGGCACGGCTACTTTGCCGGAACTTTCTGCGAGTACGATCTTGGCGTGATTCCGCGGTGTTAAGCAACCGATTGGCCACTCCCCGCCGAGCTTTCCTTCCCGCTCCCCACCGAGCTCGCTCGGTGGAAGCTATGATTCTGCACTATTCCCCCACCTCCTTCCCGCTCCCCACCGAGCTCGCTCGGTGGAAGCTATGATTCTGCACTACAGGTTCCGATGACCGCCCCGATTCGCCTCACCCAATTCGCCAAACGCGCCGGCTGCGCCGCCAAACAGCCACCCGGCTATCTGCTTTCCCTATTAGGCTCGCTCCCGCCGATCACCGATCCCAACGTGCTCGTCGGCAATGCCACCGCGGACGACGCCGCCATCTACAAGTTGACCGACGAACTGGCGCTCGTGTTCACGACCGACTTTTTCACGCCAATCGTCGATAAACCCTACGACTTCGGCGCCATTGCCGCCGCCAACGCGCTCAGCGACGTTTATGCAATGGGCGGCAGTCCCCTGACGGCATTGAGCATCGTCGGATTTCCCGATTCTGCCCTACCGCCAGAAGTACTCGTCGAAATTCTTCGCGGAGCGGCGGACAAAGCGGCGGAGGCCGGCATCGCGATCGTCGGCGGACACACGATCAAAGCCGAAGAACCGATTTTCGGCCTGGCCGTCGTCGGCAAAGTCTCCCCAGATCGCGTGCTGGCAAACAACAACGCCCAACCCGGCGATGTGCTCATCCTCACCAAGCCGCTTGGCCTCGGCATCATCACCACCGCCGCCAAAAACGGCGAGGACCGATTAGGCGCGATCGACACGGCGATCGGCGTCATGAAAACCCTCAATCGATCTGCCGGTCAAGAAATCAGTCGCGTCGGCGCAAACGCACTTACCGACGTAACCGGCTTCGGCCTGCTGGGACATCTGCGAAACGTAGTGACCGCCAGCAACGTGGGGGCCAACGTGTTTGTCGATCGTGTGCCCGTTCTGTCCGCCGCTCGCGAATATGTACAAGCCGGCATTTCTCCCGGCGGCACGCACGCCAATCACAAATTCCTGGCCGACTGGGTAACCTACGCCGCCGACGTGACCAAGCAAGAAGAGCTTCTGCTCTGCGACGCCCAAACATCGGGTGGTCTCTTGGCGGCCGTTGCCCCCGACCGGGCTGACAATCTTCTCTCGTCGCTTCATGCGTGCGGAATATCCGACGCCGTTGCGATTGGCCGGATCGAGGTGGCAAATCCAGGACGGATTGCGGTCATTCGCAATGGCGCGATCTAGTCGCTCTGGCTCCCGAAGCCTAAAATGCACGAACCATCTGGGGTTAGCTCCTAAATCATGACCAGCAAACGGTTTATTCTCAACGCTTCGCGGTCCTCCGTGCAGGGAACGCTAATCAACGTCGGCAAAGAATCCGAAGAATACTTGGCCCTGACCAATACCATGACAATGGCCGCCGCCGATATGAAGGAAATCGGACTATTAGAAGGACAAATGGCTCTAGTCCGCACCGAGTTTGGCGAAGCACCCTTCAAATGCCAGGCCGGAAAGATTCCGCTCGGCATGATTTTCGTACCCTACGGCCCACCAACGTGTAAGCTGATGGGTGGAGACACCGACGGCACCGGAATGCCAACTTCCAAAGGCTGGGAAGTGGAAGTGGTTCCCCAATAGAGACATTGAAGCCTGTAACAATGGCAAACCAACAAAATCGCAACGAACTTGGCCGGCCTGATGGGCCTCAGTTTTCTGCCGACGTTCCGGCCGAAGAAGTCGCCGCCTGGACAGAAATCGACCCCGGCCGCTTCATGCCCCGCCGCGTCCGCGGAAGTTTCCAAGGCCGTGCCCTTGGCTGAGTGTTCACCCTCGTGTCGTCCGGTCCGGACGACGCCCAATGCCAAGATAAACAGTAAAACCAACAAAAATGGCGAGCGGGAGGCGTAAGCCTCCCGGTAATCTCGCAATCGCGCACACTTTTTGGGCCACTAAGCGAAGAGGAACGAAAAATGACGTTGCAACTGATTGAAAACGCCACCTGCACCTTTTGCGGCTGCGTCTGTGACGACATCAATCTGCACCACGACGAAGTCCGCATTCACAAGGCCGATCGCGCCTGCGTCCTCGGCACCGCCTGGTTTCTCAATCATACGGCCGAGAAAAAGTATCCGGTCGCCCTCGTAGATGGCAAGGAAGCAACTCTCGACGAAGCGATCATAGCCGCGGCGAATTTCCTGCACGCCGCCGATATGCCGCTGATCTACGGCATGAGCAATACGACCTGCGAAGCGCAAAAAGAATGTGCGGCGCTGGCCGACCAGCTCGGAGGGCTGCTCGACAGCCACACGTCCCTCTGACACGGGCCAACCGAGATCGCCGCCCAGTTGGGTGGCAAAGTAACTTGCACGTTGGGCGAAGTGAAGCAGCGAGCTGACTTCATCGTGTACTGGGGCGGAAACCCGGCCGAGTGCCATCCGCGCCATTTCACGAAATACACGATCATGCAGAAGAGCAAGTTTCTGCCCCGCGGCCGCAAGGACCGCACGATGGTCCTCGTCGATATTCGCGAAACCAAGAGCGCCAAAGCCGCCGACATCTTCCTGCAGGTCCGGCCCGGCAAGGATTTCGAGCTGATCACGATCTTGCGGGCCATGGTCAAGGGACAGCATGTCACCGACGAAGCAATCAACGAAACCGGCCTAAACCGCGAAACGCTTAACGACCTCATCCACCGCATGAAGTCGTGCAAGTTCGGCTGCTTCTTCTTTGGCATGGGCCTCTCCATGACCCGCGGCAAGCACATGAACAGCGCGGCCCTGCTGACGCTCGCCGCCGAAATGAACGCCTTTACCAAGTTCGTCGCGATGCCCATGCGCGGCCACGGCAATGTCACCGGCGCCGACGTGATCATGCGCTGGCAGACCGGCTATCCCTTCGGCATCTCGTTCAATCGCGGCTATCCGCGCTATAACCCCGGCGAATTCTCCACCGTGGACGTGCTCGTTCGCGGCGACTGCGACGCCTGCTTCGTGATCGGTGCCGATCCCGGCGCGACGATGCCGCAGCCCGCGATCGAACACCTCAAGCGAATCCCCACGATCTGCCTCGACCCCCACATCACTCACACCAGCCGTCTCGCCCGTGTCCACATCACCACGGCCCCCCAAGGCATCGCCGCGCCCGGCACCGCCTATCGCATGGACGAGCTCCCCATGCCCCTCAAGCCCGCCCTCAAATCTCCTTATCCCACCGACGAAGAAGTCGTCCGCCGCCTCAACCAGGCTATCGCCGCCAAGCCGTTCTGGTTGCCCGAGGACAGCCAGCCGCAAATGCTGACCGCCTTCGGTTAGCTGTACGGAGTTCAAGGATTCTCTTCGCAGCGGTAGCAAATCGACGTAAACTTATTGTGGAGAATCAACGATGTCCACAGCCACGCTACGGACGCGCCTTGGCCTTGCCGATCATGGCCGCGAGCTCACGTACGATGAATTCCTCGCGGGCCGTTATGCGAACGGCTACAAGTACGAGCTGATCGACGGGAGGCTTTACGTGTCGCCGGCCGCAAACTACCCCCACGATTGGGTCCAAGAACATATCAATGAAGCCCTGGCGTTGTACAAGTCTCTTCGCCCCAGCGTTGTGCAGCGTATTTCGTCGCGTTGCCGTGTATTTGTTCCGGGCCGGCACAAGACGACATGTCCCGAGCCCGACTTTGCAATTTATAAGACCTGCCCGCCTGGCCGCGACGTGGATTGGCAAGACATCAGTCCCATGATCGTTGTCGAAATCGTCAGCCCGGACGATCCACACAAAGATTATGTAAGAAATGTCGAGTTGTACCAGCGAGTGCCTTCTATCCTTGAGTATTGGGTATTCGATCGCTGCCGCGATCCCCACGGCCCGACAATGACGGTGTATCACCGCATGGCGGCGCGACAGAAGTGGAAGACCGACAACTACGGACCGGAAGACATCTACACCACAGCGCTGCTGCCCGGTTTCAAGTTGCCCGTCTGCCCGCCGAAGTGAGTTGCTATGCTTCGCATCACCGGCGGTAAAGTCTATGACCCGGCCAACGGCATCGACGGCCAAATCAAAGACATCTTCATCGACGACACCGGCCGCTTCGCCGAGATGGGTGGCTGTGGGTCGGCGCAGCCGAACCACAGCGTCCGGACCATCGACGCTTCCGGCCTGATCATTTTCCCCGGCGGCGTCGATGTGCACACTCACGTCGCCGGCGGAGCGATCAACTTCGCCCGCGCGATGACACCCGAAGACCATCGCCGCACCCAGGCCTTCATTCGCACCAAAACTCGCCGCAGCGGCCTCGGCGGCATGGCGCCCACGACCTTCGCCACCGGATATCTCTACGCCGGCATGGGCTTCACCACGCTCAACGAAGCCGCCGTCCCCGTCCTCTCCGCCCGCCACACTCACGAGGAACTCGCCGACATTCCCATCGTCGATAAATCGTCGCTGACGCTGATGGCGAACAACGAAATCCTGCTCGACCAGCTCCAAAAAGGCGAATACGAGCGGGCCAAGCAAGTCGTCGCCTGGTATCTCTGGGCCGCGAAGTCGTACGGCATCAAAGCCGTCAATCCGGGCGGCGTGGCAGCCTGGAAATGGGGCAAAGACGCCAAGCAGCTCACATCACCGATCGAGGGCTACAGCAATTTGACCCCCGGCACAATCGTCACGCAACTCGCTCAAATCTGCGACGACCTCGGTCTCCCGCACCCGATTCACCTGCATTGCAACAACCTCGGCGCACCCGGCAATATCACCACCACGCTCGACACGCTCCAGCACCTCGAAGGCCGCCGCGCCCACATCGCCCACTCCCAATATCACGCTTACGGCGGCGACGGCTGGGACACCATGTGTTCCCAAACCGCCGTGTTAGCAGATTATTTCAACACGCACCCCAACATCACAACCGACGCCGGCGCGGTCGTCTTCGGCGACACCGTCACCATCACGGCCGACGGCCCCTGGCAGCACCTCCTCTACAAGCTCACCGGCCGCAAATGGGGCAACCTCGACGTCGAAAACGAAACCGGCTGCGGCATCGTCCCTTATACCTACCGGCCCAGCAACCTGGTCAACGCCGTCCAATGGGCCGCCGGCCTGGAACTGCTGCTCCTCATCAAAAATCCCTGGCAAGTCTTCCTTTCTACCGATCACCCCAACGGCGGCTGCTTCTGGCGCTATCCCGAAATCATCGAGCTTCTGATGCGGGCCGACGTCCGCAAAGAAGCTCTGAAAAAGCTGCCCGACAAAATCAAAGGCAAAATCACACTGCCCGAAATCGACCGCGAGTACACGCTCCTCGATGTTGCCACCGCCATGTCCGCCGGCCCCGCCCGCGCCCTTGGCCTCTCGCAAAAAGGCAACCTCAGCGTCGGTAGCGATGCCGACCTTATCCTCTATCAGCACGACGACAACATCGCCCAAATGTTCAGCCATCCCCGCTACGTCATCAAGCAAGGGGAAATCGTCCTCGAAGACGGCGAAATCCGCGCCACGCCCCAAGGCCGCGAATTCCTCGTCCGCCCACATTATGATCCCAGCACCGACGACTTCATCCGCCCCCTCTTCGAAGACTGCTACACCATGTCCTTCGAAAACTATCCAGTAGAAATCGAACGCATCGAGCATCCCCATCTACGTGAGTGTCACACCAACCCGACGCGTTAGCGAGGGAATACTTCGTCAACTAAACACAGCGTTACCCTCGCTTGCCCATCGGTTAGTTTGCCATGCCAGTCTTCTTCCACCTCAAACGCCCTCCCACCGTTCCGCTCGAAGCGGAAGTCCTCTCTCCCGACGTCGTCGCCAATTTGTCTAACGAAGAAATCCGCTCTCTCATCGTCTACCACGGCAAACGTCAGCTCCCAATCAGCGAATTCTTCGACGTCCACGGCGAGCGCAGCCCCGATCTCATCCTCCACGGCGCGCTTCACAAAGTCCGCTGGGTCGGCAAATCGATGTCGCACGGCAGCATCACGATCCACGGCTCCGTCGGCATGCACCTCGGTGCCTACATGTCCGGCGGCCGGATCGAAGTCCACGGCAACGCCAGCGATTGGATCGGCGGCGAGATGAAAAACGGCTTCATCCACATTCACGGCAACGCCGGCGGCCAGGTCGGCGCCGCCTATCGCGGCTCACTTCGCGGCATGAAGAACGGCACGATCATTATCGACGGTTCCGCCGGCCTCGAAGTCGGCATGCGCATGCGCCGCGGAACCATCGTCGTCCGCGGCCCCGCCAAAGACTTCACCGGCCTGCAAATGAAAGGCGGCACCATCATCCTCATGAGCGGCGCCGAAATCCGCACCGGTGCCTGGATGAATCGCGGCACCATTATCTCCCTCAAGCCGCTGCACCTGATGCCCACCTTCGCTCAAGGCCCCGACATGAGCCCCGTATTCATCTCCATCCTATCCCATCATCTCAAACACCACGGCATCGCCCTCCCCTCCGGCCCTCAAGCCGCCTACCGCCACTACTCCGGCGACCTCTCCGTCTCCGACAAAGGCGAAATTCTCATCTGGCAACCCGCCGCGTGAAGCCGACGAGAGCACTGCTCCCTCTCCCTTGGAAGAGAGCCGGGGTGAGGGTTCTGCTCTCACCTCTTACCTCGCAGCCGCAAAGCGGCGACCATCCGTCAGCCCAGGGCGCAGCCCTGGGTGATCGAAAACCAACAAGCTCAAAGCCCTGAAGGGGCGAAATCTTCGCTCGCCGGACCGCACCAATCACCTGCGCAGCGGCGGCAACGGCATGTCGCCGCGAATCCCGAATTGCTGGTCGCTCAGGCCTTGAGCAACCAGCATCGTCGATCGATTCCCAATCGCGCGACTCGCCACACCAACAAAAAATCCTCCCTCTCCACTGGTAGCGGCCCACCCGCGACGCAGTCGTGGGTCGCGGGGTGACGGCTCAGCTCTCACTCCGTCTCCCCCGGGGGGCTTTGCACAATAACTCGAATCGACCTACTACCTATTGCGACAGCGTTCCCACGTTACCGCAACTGGTTGTGACAGCATCGGACTTATTGTGCAAAGCCCCCCCCTGGGGGAGGGCCGGCGTGAGGTCCTGGAACAGCCTCTCCCGGTCACCCTCTAATCGAACAACCCCCGGCCCAACGAGCCAACTTCCGACACACCCTATGGGCCACACGCTAAATTCGCTTTACCGCGCCCGGTCGATGTGACCGAAGCGCGCTTGGGTCACGTTCAACGCTAGAGCAGCTCTGGCTTAGGGACGGGTTTCACTTCGGCTTGATTCTTACGGCTGGAGGGCAAGTTGATATCGAACTTATATGACGCAGTCGTGCTAGCGGAAGTCCGCCTTTGGCGGCAGGCAACCAATAAAATTGAACGTCTGATGCTCGTGGATGAAGAAGAACCGTGGTAGTTCTTCCGGATATTCCTTGAAAAATCCCTGGCTGAAGCTGATATTACACCGTGTCCAGCGCAACTTCTTTTCGTCGGGACTGACTCTTGTCACTCGCCCATTGGTTGCCGCCGTTTGTAGCTCAGCCAGCGATTCGCT
The DNA here is from genome assembly GCA_036496265.1 of Pirellulaceae bacterium. Lineage (GTDB taxonomy): Bacteria > Planctomycetota > Planctomycetia > Pirellulales > Pirellulaceae > CAYLLN01. The sequence goes on from DASXLL010000298.1 coordinate 10,641, forward strand.
GGAAGGCTCGTTTGCGCCGTTCACAGCGACGGCAGTTGGTAACCAGATGCCGCCGCGCTGTTTTTGAAGCGTTAGAATCCCGAACGATGCTGGCCATCGATTTCGGCGACGCCCCGGATTCCGGACCGGGAACAGCGACTAACAATTACCAAACGCTGTTGGCTGACAACGGTCCTCGTCACGATATCAGCGCGACGCAGACAACACTGTTTTTGGGCGCTAAAGTGGATGGTGAGGTCGATGCGACTCCGAGTGTTCAGGCCAACGGCGACGACACCACGACGTCCGACGACGAAGACGGCTTGGTAGAGCCCGCACAAGACCTGCTTTTGACGGTCGGCACAACTCCAACCGTCCGCGTTCACGCGACGAATTTGACGGATTTGGCGGCAACGCTCTACGGCTGGATCGACTACGACAGCGACGGCGTCTTCGACAACGTAACGGAGCGGGCTTCGATCGCCGTGCCGACCGACACAACCAATAAGACATTTAGCCTGACGTTTCCAACGATTCCCCTAACCACATTACCAGGAGTCACCTATGCCCGGTTTCGCCTGAGTGCAGATCCTGCTGCAGGGGATCCAACCGGCCTGGCAATTGGCGGCGAAGTGGAAGATTATCCCGCGTCGATCATCCACCCCAGCGACGGATCAGCCAATAGCGCTAAAACGGAGTTGCTTACGAGCAGCATCAACGGCGGTCCACGACTCGCGAACAATGACCTCTTCGGCTCTTCCGTATCGTCCTTGGGAGATCTCGATGGCGACGGCGTAACCGATTTGGCCGTGGGAACCATAAGTCATGATCCCGGTGGCGACCATCGCGGAAAAGTATATGTGCTGTTCATGAACGCCGATGGTACAGTCAAGCGCAATGTGGAGTTGGCCAGTGGTTCCAACGGCGTCCCCACCCTTGTGAACGATGACAGCTTCGGGATTTCTGTGGCGTCGTTGGGTGATCTGGATGGCGATGGCGTAACCGATTTAGCTGTGGGGGCAGTTGGCGATGACACGGGCGGTGAGAATTGCGGCGCAGTATATGTGCTGTTCATGAAGGCCGATGGCACAGTAAAGAACAGCGTTAAACTGGCGAGCGACACGAATGGAGTTCCACAACTGGGAGGATTCTTGTACCTCTTCGGCACTTCCGTCGCGTCTTTGGGCGACCTGGATGGCGATGGAGTGCCCGATCTGGCAGTCGGGGCCACTGGCGATTCCACAGGAGGTTCGTTCTCGGCACGGGGAGCCGTGTACGTGTTATTCATGAATTCGAACGGTACCGTGCGGAGCAGTGTAAAGCTGGCCAGCCTCACCAGTGGCCTTCCAGCGCTTGACGATTTGACCTTCTTTGGCACTTCGGTCGCTTCGCTTGGCGACCTAGATGGAGATGGCGTGACCGATCTGGCAGTTGGGGCTCCAGGCGTCAATGCGGAGGCCGGGGCCGTGTATGTGATTCTCATGAACGCGAATGGCACAGTTAAGCGGAGTACTAGGCTGACCAGCGACGAAAATAATGCTCCCTTACTCTCCACATTCGACTTATTTGGCAGTTCCGTAGCGAACTTAGGCGACCTGGACGGTGACGGTGTAACCGATCTGGCCGTGGGGGCCATCGGCGATGACACAGGGGGCGACGCTCGCGGAGCGGTGGATGTGTTGTTCATGAAAGCCGACGGCGCAGTGAAATGCAGCGTCAAGTTGGCCAGCGACATCAATGGCGGCCCTACGCTTGCGGATAACTCCGCTTTCGGCGCTTCGGTGGCGGTCCTGGGTGACCTTGATGGCGACGGCCTGCCCGAATTGGCCATCGGGGCCAATGACGCGACAACCAATGGCGTCCCAACCGGTGCAGTTCAAGTTTTGTTCTTAAACTCCTTGCCTGGTCAGGATTTTGGCGATGCCCCTAATACGCCGTGGCACAACCGACAAATGCCAGCAGATGTGACAGGCGACGGAAATGTGGACGCGGAAGATGTCCTGGACGTGATCAACTACATCAATGCGAAAGGGGCAGGGCCTGTTGTTTCAGGCAGCGCGGCTGTCCAGAGCCTCGCACAAGCTGTGGGTGCGAGTGGGACGATGTATTATGACGTGACGGGAGACAATTACATCGCGGCAGATGATGTAGTGACGATCATCAACTGCATCAATGCGCACCCCGGCGATCAAGAAGCTTCCTCTGGCACCGGAGCGGCACAAGTGCAGGTCGTCTCGGAATTGACTGCATCGTCCAGCGTACAATCAGCCAATGCATTGCTGCTTATGCTGGCCGCCGACTCGGCTGCGGCCGCCAAACGGCGGAAATAAAATCCCATTTCCGGTCCGGCAATGTAACTCGAACGAATTCGGCGGTCCGCTCACCGCCCGGGCATATTGCCTAGCTACGATGGCTGATCTTATTCTGAGGTGCTGGCTTTTTATCGCAGATTGCTTTTAGTCGCTTTTGACAACTTCAAGATAAACAATTTGAGGAGTTGATTCTCTGCGTCGGACTACTCTGGGTCGGCGCAACCTGCTTCGGTCGCGACCGCCGAACTTTCTCGGTCCGACACGCCGAAGTGAGTTCTGGCCATGTGACCGACGCGCGTTAGGGCGGTTGTCCTTGAATTGCTGGCATCTGACCGGGAGGCTTTGCGTGCGATTGGCGCAATTGCGTGTCGCTGATCGACGGTGAGAAGCGGAAAAAGGAATAGCGGCCGGAAGCGGCAGGATTTGAAAATCGCTTGATCGAAGCCCCGTCCCCGGGTATCCTCTCCGTTGGCAGGACAAAGGTGATCCTATCGGCCCGCAGGCTCTTTGCGGGCGGTTATTCCGCTGCTGTAAGAATTCGGCTGCTCCACCGTCATACGGGACGGCCGAACGCGTAGGGGCAGAAATCGTGGCTCCCAGCCGAAGTCGCAAACGACGTCGATCTATCTGCGCCCCGCGCTGCCGGCGGCTGGTGGTGGA
>DASXLL010000299.1:0-8572 GCA_036496265.1 Pirellulaceae bacterium
CATCGTCGGTCTGGGACGCATCGGCATCGCCGTCGCCAAGCGGGCGCGGGCGCTCGAAATGAGGGTGCTCGGCTACGATCCGTTTTTGGCTCGCGAACGAGCGCAAGAGCTCGGCATCGAGCCGGTCGAAAAAGTGGCCGATATGTTGCCGCAAGTCGACTACCTTACCGTTCATACACCGCTTACGGACGAAACTCGCAACCTCGTTAGCACGGCTCAGATCGCGACAATGCGGGAGGGTGTGCGGCTTATTAATTGTGCCCGCGGCGGAATTTATGACGAAGCCGCGCTCGCGGAAGGATTGAAGGCGGGCAGGCTCGGCGGCGTGGCACTCGATGTATTTGCCACGGAGCCATGTACCGAGAGTCCTCTATTTGGGTTGCCGGGCGTCGTTTGCACGCCACACCTCGGCGCGAGCACCGAGGAAGCCCAAACGCAAGTAGCGACCGAGGCCGTCGAGTTGCTCGCGGCCTATCTCACAACTGGCGCGATTCGACACGCGGTAAACGTCGCATCGCTCGATCCGAAAACCGTCGCGTCGTTGCAAGGATTTTTGGATGTGGCGTATCGACTCGGGTTGCTACTCGCCGGACTGCAACCGGGTGGACTGAAAAAATGTCGGCTGTTGTATCGCGGTGAGCTGGCGGACAAGGAAACGAAAGTGCTGACCGCGGTGTTCGCGGCCGGGCTGCTGCAGAATGCATTGGACGAGGAAGTGAATCTCGTAAATGCCGAGGTGCTGCTAAAGCAGCGCGGTATCAGCTTGGTCGAGGAATCGCGCTCTGAAATGGGCTCGTTCCGAGCATCGATGACGGCCGAAATCACGGCAGAGAATGCGACGCACCGCGCTATCGGGACGGTCTTCGGCCAGGTCATGCCGAGATTGGTCGCGCTCGACGATTACCGGTTGGAAGCGTATCTCGACGGCTGTTTACTCGTTTTCAGTCATCTGGATGTGCCGGGGATCATTGGCAGCGTCGGCACAGTTTTTGGGCAGCATCATGTTAATATCGCCCAAATGGCGGTCGGTCGCGCGAAACCGGGCGGCGAGGCGGTGGGCGTGCTGAATTTGGACGATGCTCCGCCGGCTGCGGCGTTGGAAGCGGTCCGGCGTCTGCCCGCCATCACGTCCGCTACGGTTATCCAGCTCCCTCCGGCCGGTAAGCTGCCAGCCTGGATTCAGAGCTAGCTGGAACGGAATAGATGATTCGGCCGGACATTTCGGCATTTTGCCGCACGGGAGCGTAGCTTGGGGCCGCTAAACTCCGCATAAGCGGAAACTTCACCGTGGGTATGAGCAACACTCTGCCCTTCTTCGCCTTCACCCAAGCCGCGCTATTTGCCGATCTAAACGATCGTCTAGCAGCGGATGCCTAGCAGTGGGCATCGGATTTGCTATATCGGGCCACGCTATCGCGGTGCGCATCAAGATGCGAGCCGCACACTTTCACTTCTCACGGCGTAGAAAAATCTTTCGGAAATCTGATCGCTGAAATACCAGCGCACGAACCTTGAGCTACGTTTGATCGGTCCAAGAAGTAAGTTGCCCGCCCGACATTTAAAAAGATCGTCGACCGACAAATTGTCATCTTCACGCCGCCTCCCGAACTGCTAGACTTCCGAACCCCACCATGAACTCGACCACCGCCCCAAAGCCGCTCTTTGACCGCATTCACAGCGCCCTCTCGACGAGCCCTTACGTGCCGAATCGCCAGGTCCAAGTTGAGGCGAACGAAGGCCGTGTGGTGCTGAAGGGAAACGTCGGCTCGTTCTTTCAGAAGCAGATGGCTCAAGAAGCGATTCGCCGCATTGATGGCGTGCAGCTGATCGACAATCTGCTGGAAGTCACCTGGGCGTAAAGAAGAGCTATTAGCTCTTAGCTGTCGGCGATTAGCCAGAGAATAATATCGAGCCGTGGCAGCAAAAAAGTTGGCGGCTTCTCTTACTCTACCCGTCCGAAGCAAGCCAGGCACATGTCGTCGCTCTGGGCATAGCCGTCGACAAACTTGCGGACGTCTTCGAGAATGTGCCGCCCCAAGTCGTTCACGCTAACGGCGGGCGAGCCCACTTCAGCCATTAGCCGCTCCATTCCATAGAGATCGCGTTCTGCATTCATTGCTTCGCTAAACCCGTCGGTGAAGATCGTCACGAAATCGCCCGGCTCCAATACGCGATGATGGGCTTCATATGGATAGTCGTCGGTCACCCCGAGCGGCAGCCCAGCGCCATCACCGCCTAATTCCTCAACCTTTCCGCCGTCGTGTCGCAGCAGCGGGGCCATGTGCCCAGCGTTTACCAATGTTAGCCGGTGGGACGCGGGATCGACCACGGCGACGATCATCGTAACGAATTTGTCTTGCCAGTCGGCGTTAGCAAAACCGGCGTTGATTTTCTGCACGGCCATCGCTGGATCAGGCTCGCTGGCCAGCAGGAAGCGAACGTCGCTCGAAAGCCGGGCCATCAGCAGAGCCGCCGACACGCCCTTGCCAGCCACATCGCCCACGATCACGGCGAATCGTTTGCCTGGCAGCACGACATAATCGTAATAGTCGCCGCCGATTTGCCGCGCCGATTGATAGTAGTCGAAGAAGCAGTAGCCCGGGATTTCCGGCGGCTTTGACGGCAAGAGAGCGCGCTGCATCCGCCGCGCAAGCTCCAAGTCTCGAGTGAGCGCTTGCTGAGCCAAAACTTGCTGATGCATCTTGGCGTTGTCGAACGACACGGCTGCCTGACTTGCCACGCCGGCCAATACTTCGAGATCGTCGTCCGTGAATCGGCTCCGCTGGTTGAGGGTATCGATTTGGAGAACGCCAAGCGGCTCACCGTCGGCGCCGATCATCGGAGCGCAAATCATCGAGCGGATTGAAAAATCGGCGATGCTTTGCGACATGCCGAAGCGTTCGTCGCTGGCTGCGTCGGCCGAGAGAATCGCTTTGCGCTGCTGGACGGCCTCCTCGACGATGGTGCGGCTGATCCGCATCTTATGCTCATCGCCCTCGCGGCGGCTCTTCACCGCGACCGGTACAAGCGGGCCACCCGGCTTGGGACGCATGACAACAAAGCCGCGATCCGCTTGCACGAAGATCTTAAACAAGCTGTCGAGCAGCTTGGGCAAAATCTCCTCGACCGACAGCGCTTTGCTGAGATTGTTCGAAATCTCCAAGAGAGCCGCCAGTTTGACCTCGGGCTTGGCAGAGAGCCGCCAACTGGCTGATCCGCCGCCGCCGATATCAAAAGTCGCCATCACACTGGCGCGGCCCGGCTTGGTGCTGTCCTCGTCCATCAGGTCGGCATAATTCGTGCTCTCATCGAGAATGCTGCTAACGGGGCTGTGGTCGCAGTGGAAGCGAATCGTCTGGCCGCAAATCAAAAGCTCGTCGCCGTCGCGCAGAGGAGTGCGATCAACGATGCGCTGATCATTTAGAAAAGTGCCGTTGCGGCTTTCGAGATCCTCGATGAAGAAGCGACCATCAGCGCGGAGCACGGCTGCATGGCGGCGGCTCACGGCAGCCACGTCGAGGGGCACTTCGCAGTCGTTGCTGCGGCCGATGATCGCGCGTTCGCCATCGATGGCAAACCGCGTGGCCGGGGCACCGTTTTTTACAAGTTCCAAGAAGGCCATGATGGGCTGATCTTCAGCATCGGAAAGCACGAAAGATGCCGCGGCAATCCCGCCACAGCGCCGCTGCTCTAAGCCCAGTTATTCTAGGCCCAGTTTCGAGCGACAGTCAATCACTTGTATTCAGTGTCCATAGCCGCAAAAGTGCGAACCGGGCCAAGTATGGCGAAGGCTTTATGAGAAGGCGACGATCGGGCGGCGGACTTGACCTTCGCCGACGCGCGACGTACGGTAGGCAAAGGGCGATCGACGAGGCAAACGGCAGGAAATCGTCTCGTTTACCGGCCCCGCGACAAGCCAACAATCGTCCGATGTTGGGGAATGGTGTAACGGTAGCACGAAGGACTCTGACTCCTTTAGTCTAGGTTCGAATCCTAGTTCCCCAGCTCTTAGCTTTTCTCGCGCCGCGGCGTTTTGCCGGCGATCAGTCTGCCCGATCGGTCATAGATGACCATAGATGACAGACTGCATATGAGTGGTCGCGCTCAAAAGCCTCGAGGTTTCGCCATAGATGGCCTAAATAGATTTAGACTTTTGGCCATCTATGGAGGGCAGCTTCCAGAACCATTGGCCGAGCGGGCCGAAACCGATCCGCGTGGCTTCGCCGCCTAGATCGCGAAAGGCGCGACGGAGCGTGTGCAGGCGAAAGCCGTTGGCGAGAGCGTCGTCTTCGACGTCCGAGGCGGCCCGCAGCCCGACCGCCATCGCCGTTCGCAACCAGCGCGCAGCATCTTCGCGATCGGTGCTGGGCCGGCCCATGGAACGCAGGCGACCGCTGAGTCCTTCGTCGGCCGTGAGGCGCACCGGCTCGGCGCTCCAGCGGATGATCGGCGGGGCGTCACTCTCCGGAGAGTCGTAGCTGGCGGACTGCGCGGTTGATTCCGCGCGTGGTACGGACTTCGATTCGACCGTAAAGGCCAAGCCGGTGGTACGGGCGGCCAGGTTGCTTTTCATCGGCAGCATGAGGCGGCGCTCTGAGCGGGTTAACTCCTGGCTCGTTAAATCTGCGCCCAGCGGCGCTGCCATAGCGCCGTCTTGGCTCATCGGGAATGGACTGGGCTGGGCCGAGTAGGTTGGGCCTGGGCTGGTTGTGCCCGAGCAGGTTGGATCTGCGCAAATGACCCAGGCGGCGCGGGCGGCGGCGACGAACGCCAGGCTGCCCATTGTGCGGTGAAGTGCCGCGCCATCTTGCTTTCGCAAATGGCTCACGGCGACGATGGCAACGCCGCGCTCCTGGGCAAGTTGGGCGAGCGGCACGAGCAAGCTGCGAACCTCGGTGACAGAATTGGCGCTGCCGCGCAGGTAAGCACTGATCGGATCGATGATGATCAGCCGGCAGTTGTTCATGGCTTCGATCAGCGTTCGCAGCCGGGCCAAGTCGCGGCGGAGCTCGTGTTCGCGCGGCACGGCCCCATCGCAGCTCGAGCCGAGAAACGACGGAATGACCATGATCCGCGAGCAATCGGCGCCGGCCGCATCGAGTCGCGGGCGAATGGTGTCGGCGAGGTCGTCTTCGGCGCTGAGGAGGAGAACCGAAGCCGGAAGGTTCAGGGTTCGGGGTTCAGGGGGAAGGGGAGTTGTGGAAAGGGAGAGTTCGGAATCGGGAGTGGGGAGTGTGGAGTTTTGGGAGCGCGGAGCTTCGTCGGGCCAGGGTGCGCCGGTGGAGACGCGGGCGGCGATGTCGAGGGCGACGAGACTTTTGCCAAGGCCGGGGTCGCCGACCAGCAGCGTGACTTTGCCGATCGGCACCCGTCGTGGCCAAAGCCACTGGACGCCGTGATGGGCAATCGATTCGAGCGGGAGCGCGCCGGCGACGCTGGCAGCGCGGTCGAGCGACGGGCGGAGGAATGGATCGCCGGGAATGGGGCCGGAGTTTGGGCGTGGAGCAGGGGGCATGGAGCAGGGAGTGGGAAAGAATTCGGAGTTGGGAGTTGGGAGGAATTGAACAGGAGAAAACGGAGAGAAAGCAGGGTTCAGGGTTCGGGGTTCAGTTGAGCGCACAGTCGGCGCGCAGCGGGGGCGCAGTTGGCTCTCGCCATTTCGAATTCCCCACTTTGTCGCACCGCTTGGCTTACAGTCGACGGCTAATAGCTGACGGCTTCGGCTATCTATCCAGGCGTATAGTTGGTGCGAATTGAGGATAGCGGAGTCGGTGGGGAGTTCAAGGAGTAGGAATTGGCCAGTTGTCAGACAAAGTGAAGGTCTCGAAGAGATTTGTTTACAAGTCCTATTGCCGACGGAATGGAAGAATTGACCGGATTTTTGCAAGTTGGCGCCATTTGCCGATTGATTCGCCGGTCGACTACCAGGCGCGACCAAAAGTCTTAGAATAGGCAGATTGTCTTTAAGATGACGAGGTCATTCATGCTCCGCACCGCCAACGATTTGGAAGATTACTTGCCGCCGGAGCTGCGCACGATTGATGATCCGCAAGTGGCGCTACCCGCGATCGCCAAAGACTCGCGCCTCATCAGTCTGATTGACGAATCGGTTCGTCGGATACCTACACAACACGACGTATTTCGCGGCGACGCAACGGAAATCAATTTGCCGCCTCATTCTGTGCATTTGGTCGTGACGTCTCCGCCTTACTGGACGCTAAAAGAGTATAGGGCGAGCGCCGGACAACTTGGCCATGTCGACGACTACGAAGCTTTCTTGCTCGAACTCGACAAAGTTTGGCGCAGCTGCTTCCATGCTTTAGTGCCCGGTGGAAGGTTGGTCTGTGTGGTTGGAGACGTCTGCCTTTCTCGTCGAAAGAACAACGGGCGCCATACGGTAGTGCCCCTTCACGCATCAATTCAAGAGAATTGTCGCCGTATAGGGTACGACAATTTATCCCCAATCATTTGGCATAAAATTTCCAATGCGGCATTCGAATCCGAGGGGAATGGCTCGGCGTTCCTAGGAAAGCCGTATGAACCCAACGCCGTAATTAAAAATGACATTGAGTTCATTTTGATGCAGCGGAGACCCGGCGGCTATCGTAGTCCATCGTTAGCAACGCGCGTGCTCAGTGTCATCGGCGACGTGAATCATAAGACGTGGTTTCAGCAGATTTGGACAGGATTGACTGGAGCTTCGACGCGGAATCATCCGGCTCCTTATCCATTGGAACTTGCAGAGCGACTGGTCCGGATGTTTAGTTTCGTCGGCGATACAGTCCTTGATCCATTTTTGGGGACTGGGACGACGACAATTGCTGCAATGCGAAACGGACGGAATTCGATTGGGATCGAGGTTGACGAAACCTATTTAGAATTTGCGCGAAAGCGCATTGCCGAATCCACGGACGTCTTTATGACGACCGAGGTTAATATTCATGAATAAGCTTGATAAGCGGGTCGGCGAGGCGATTACTCTGTTTTGGACGACGCGCGACAAGCAGAGCGAAACGCAAGGTATCGATTCTGGCCAAAAAGACGCTGGTCTGCGCGCCGCTGTTACCGGCGGTAAGCATCTCGACGGGTTTACCGAGATTTGCCGCGATTTGTTCATTGCCAACGGCGTTCCAGAAGTTCACGTGTATTGGAACCAGAAGCGTGAATTACCGGGATTCTATCGGGCCGAGAAGAATTGGGACCTAGTCGTGGTTGCGGAAGGTCGGCTCTTAGCGGTGATCGAGTTTAAGGCGCAAGTTGGACCCTCATTTGGCAATAACGTCAATAACCGCGTTGAAGAGGCGATTGGAAATGCGAGCGATTTGTGGGCTGCATACCGGGAGGGCGCATTTAAACCGTCGGAGCGACCCTGGCTTGGCTACGTGTTCATCCTTGAGGATTGCGAAGCGTCAAATCGTGCTGTCGTGGTGCGAGAACCGCATTTTCCAGTTTTTGCCGAGTTCAAATCGGCATCCTATGTCAAACGCTACGAGATCTTTTTAACTAAGCTATTGCGCGAGCGACTTTATGACGGTGCCTGCCTGTTACTCACTAGCAGAAGTGAAGGCATGAAAGGCAAATTTCACAGCCCAACGAAGGAACTTCAATTTAGCACATTTGCCGCAGGGCTGATCGCCCGCGCGGTCGCGTTTTCGAAGCTGCATTAGATGCCGGAGCACACTTACGTACCCCAGGTTAAGTCATGGCGCAGTCGCGCGGATTGGGAATGCGACGCAAACATCGCCGGTAAATTGGCATTTGGCCTCATAAAGTTTTCGGCCTCGGCGGTGCGCACTAAGATGGCGGCGGGGATTGCTCGGCCGAAGATGCTGGGGTGAGGTGACCCGGGGTGGCGCTCATATGCTGGGCCTGCGAAAGCGCAGCCATTGGTTCGGAACGGGGGTTCGCGGGACCGTAAAGTCGAGTCGACTTCCGTTTCATTTCGGCCTCCGCACTTTGCTAATCGCTACGACGCTGGTGACGGTGGTGCTCGGGCTAGTGATATACGCGGTCAGTAAGTAACTGCGCCTAACTTCATGTGAACCTCCTTTAGTAACGAGTTCTCGGCATTTTGATTGGCGACACGAGTCCTCAGGCGTTGGCACTGGCTAGTTAGTGTGTGGGATTTCTTGCCCGCACTTTCCGCGCGCCTACGATGCGGAAATGGACGCCTACGAACAACTCCGCAACCAAGCCGCCCAGAAGCGGGACGCGGCAATTCTACTCGCCCGGAAAGAATACCGGAACAGCCTGCGCCGGATCGACGATCTGCGCAATTCTCTGTGCGGTGCGCAGCCCGTGCGCAAGCGCAGCCATTGCCGGCCGCTAATCGAGCTAATGATCGAAAGCCTGCCACGGGACCGGGCCTTCACGTTCTCGGACGTGCTGGAGTCGATGGAAGCCCTGGAGTCGAGCCGCACATTCAACGAAACGTCGGTGCGCACTCTGCTGCCGAAACTGGAGACACAAGGCATCATTCGGCGCGTATCGAAGAATCAGGCCGGGCGCGTCGAGTGGGCGGTGGCCGGCATAACGATTTCAGAGAGCCCCTACGGTGCGATGGCGCTCACCG
>DASXLL010000300.1:0-18946 GCA_036496265.1 Pirellulaceae bacterium
GCGCTCAATGCTCGACAAAGCCGCTTGAACGTCGTCGTGTAGCCTCAAACCCAAGCCAGCCTGCCGACGATCATTCCACCGAAGCGATTTGCGAAGCTCTTCCTTCGCAAATTGATGAACGACGATTTTCATCACCGCTCATTCTCGCCCAAAAGCTCCGCGCGCAACTCCGCCATAACTTGATCCGCGGGCTCTGCAATCGCGCGTCCGGCCGCCAAATCATCGGCCCGGCGGTTTAACTCAGCGATCCACTCGGCTTCTTCCAATTCCTCGACCGTTTTATCGTCCAGCGAATCCCACACCGCCCGCGCCACTTCAATGCGTTCTTGGGGCGGCAATCGAAGCAACTCGTCTTTTAACCGCAATGCAACTTCGCTCATTGGACTAGACTCCCCTGGCCTCACACTATCCTATCATGACAGATGCACGGTCTCACGAATACCTCTTCCGCAGCTCGTCAAACATCTCTTTCGCCGGACGGCCAACTGCTTGGCCCGATTCTATTTCTTCGAATCGCCGATCAAGCTCCGCGGCCCAAGCCTCATCATCCATATCCGCATACGGATCCTGCGGACACACTGATTCTTCCAGTACCCGGTATAACTCCAACTGGTCGTCGAGCGGCAACGCCAACAACTGCTCCTTTAGCGCCAATGCGGTTTCTGTCATAACGAACTCCTGCTCCAACCGACGACACTGATTCTAGCTGCAACCTTGGCGATTATTTGATGACGAGCGTGTATTTATCTGAGTAAGTCTGTCCCAGCCACTGATAATCGAATTCGAGGGCCTTTCCCGAGTTGACATAAACTTGAAGGTTATAGGTCCCTGGCGGAAGATCGCTCCACCGTTCATCGCGTTTAAACCGATTCACGGACGCACTGACGGATAACAAGAGTGGTTTTTCTGGCATTGCGATCAAAACGCGCGGCGCAGTCGCCGTAAAAGAAGGATCGGCAATGAATCTAAACAGCGGATCATTGGCGCTGATGTGAACCGAAAACTGTGATTGCGAAAGCGCGACCGGAGTCTTACCGTCGGACGCAAATTCAAAACTGATTTTCAACGGATCGGACTTCCGATCGGGAATTTCAACGGACCGGATGCGCAGTCGGGGATTGCTCGTCGGCGGAACAAATTCTTCTGCTCTGAGCACCGGCGGTACCAGCATCCAGACAATTAGCAGAGTGCCGACTCTATATCGCATAGCGATCATTGTAGAGCTATCGACGTTGCAATTGACGCTTGACAGCGCCAATAGGCCACCAGTTTCGCGCATCTATACGTTTGTACCATTGCGCTCCTGGAAATTCCATTCCAACGGCACAGCGCCGCGCCGTGTAACATTTTTTCAAAAAACATCGCCATGCATACCGCATGCATACCATGCATAAAATGCGGCGACCCGAATCGCGCAACACTCAGCCGCACCAAGACTTCCAAGAATTGGCGTCCAAAAAAAACCGAAATCGCATGCATATGCAGTCCGGCAAAAACCACCCGAAAGTAAACAATTGTCACCTAGTGGCATTTCTCCGGCTCCCGACGTTCTCCGTCACCGCTTTAATCTCGATCAACCCTGCAAACGAATTCGGCTCCATAACCCCGGTTCGTCCTTTGTCGTTCGCCCTTCCTCCTTGCCGTTTTGCCGAAACCTCAACCCCCGTCCGGGGTTACTACCGATACAGCCGCCAATTTCAGCCAGCAAAATCCCGGCTGGCACCGGCTAATTAGCTCGCCGATTTTCTTCGCTCCGATTATCATAAACTGTTTATCTGCAAAGCACTTGCGCCCTGTGGGACAGGTATCCTGCCTGCCGCGTAAACAATTTTGCCACCAAGGCCGTCAAACCGTCCGGCCATAAGGATCTGCGTATGACCCTCGCCAAAGCCCGGCTACTCGCAAAGGTACGACCAGCGCTCGCTTTTGGCCTCCTGCTGCTCGTCCCAGCTTGGCTGGTGACAGCCGCCGACCCGGCTTTTGTCGGCAAGCTGGCCCTGATCGCCGACCCCGAAGTGGCCAAAGAGTTGGACCTGACGGATGACGTCAAGAAGAAGCTGATGGACCTGATCGATAAGCGGGAGCAAGAGGCAATTGGCGTCGTCGCGAAGTTGAAGGGTCAGCCGGCGGCTAAGCAGGCCGAAGCGCTGGCTCCGTTCGTCGCCGAAAGCGAAAAAATGGGCAAGGCGCTGCTCGACGATACTCAACTCGCGAAGCTCGACAAGTTCAAAGTGGCCAAGGACGGCATGGTCGGCATTCTGGCACCCGACATGGTCGCCAAACTGCAAATCACTGACGACCAGAAGAAAGAAATCGCTCCACTGATCAAGGAATACAACGACACGATGGCGACCGGGAGCGAATTCAAGAAGCGATTCGCTCGCCAGTCGTATGAAAAGAAAATCGCCGGTGTTCTGAACGACGCCCAGCGCGGCCAATGGGAAAGTCTTTCCGGCACACCCGCCGGCGGCAGCGCCGTCGCTCAAGCCAGCACGCCCGCCGCTCCTCCCGGTCCCGGCGGCAGCGCCCCGCCGGGCCCCGGCGGCGTCAATGTGCAGCGGGCTGGCGGCGTCGCCGAGCTCGATGCGTCCGAAGACGGCATGTACAAGCTCAACTTCGTCCTGACGCCGTGGAAGAACGTCATTGAATACTTCGCCAAGAAAGGCGGCTACGCCTTCACAACCGAAAAATGGCCGAATGGCACGTTCACCTATACCGATCCGAAGAGCTACACCGCCGAACAGGTTATCGACGTCTTCAACCTGCACCTGATGTCCAAAGGCTTCATCCTCATCAAGAAGGAAAAGCTGCTCCGACTTTGGGACACCGCGAACGACGGTCCAGTGCCGCCCGAATATGTTCCCGAAATCACGCCGGACGAAATCCAAAACCACGGCGAGTATTCGGTTCTCACGGTTTATTTCCAGCTCGACAAGTGGCCGCCGTCGGAAGCGGAAGCGGAAATTAAGAAGCGTCTGGGTCCTTACGGCTCGATCACCGTCCTCAACTACGCCCGCCAGCTCGTCGTCACCGAGCTCGGCGGCCGGCTCCGCTGGATTAAGCGGACGATCGACGAGGTTGAAAAGCCGCAGGGCGGCATCAAATCAGACGACCGCCTGGTCCTCATCAAGTTGAACCGTCTGACGCCGACCGAATTCATGACCAACGTGCGGCAGCTCATGGGGATTCCCGATAACCAGTGGGCCACGACCGACGGCAATCTCCGGCTATCCACGAATGAGCTCGATGGCATCATCATCTGCAGCGGCAAGCTGCCGCAAATTGAGCGCGTGCAGGAGCTGGCCAAGCAACTTGACGGCTACGCTCCCGCGAAAGGCTCTAATGGTAGCATCACGATCGCTGAACAAGATCAGTTTGCTGTCTACCCAATTATGTATGCCGATCCGGTATATACGGAAAACGTGATTCGTACATTGCTGGCCAGCCGCTCTTCTCCAAGCACGAAAATTCAGCTCGATCCAAAAACCCAAAAGCTCGCGGTGTGGGGCCCTCAAAAGGATCACCAAGCTGTGCAAGCGATCATCTTCAATCTTGAACAAAACGGTGACGTTACCGAAGTCATTCGGCTTAAAAAACTCAACCCTCAAGACGCCATGACCGGCATCAACCAAGTCGTTAACCGCGATCCAAGTGGCAAGGGTAATGGCAGCGGATTGAGCGTTAGCGTGGATGCGCTCACATCGTTACTCACCTTGAGGGGCACGCCTGCGAAGGTCGAGGAGGCAAAATCTTGGCTCTCCCAAATGGGCGAACCCCTCGGAGGCTTTGCCGGCCCCGGCGGTCGCCAGCCGGGCATGCCCGATGAGCGGGCTGCGGTGCGAGTGCTGCCGCTGAGCACGCGGACAATGAAGCAAGTCCTCGAAGACATCCCGAATTACTGGGGTGAAGGCCGGCCGAAGGTCCGCATCCAGGAAATTCACGCCGACGCGCCGCCAGCCGCCGCGAAGGAGCCGGAAGCGGCGACTCCGCCGGCCGCTGCGAAAAAAGCCGAGCCCAAGGGCACCGCGCCAGCCGCGCCGAAGACTGACGCTCGCCCCTGGCCGCAGCCGA
This sequence comes from Pirellulaceae bacterium, assembly GCA_036496265.1. Lineage (GTDB taxonomy): Bacteria > Planctomycetota > Planctomycetia > Pirellulales > Pirellulaceae > CAYLLN01. Next base: position 4,072 of record DASXLL010000300.1, read on the forward strand.
ATCAGCCTGCCATTCGGCCGGACAAACCTGCTCGGCCCGCCGCGAGAAAGTCCGACCTCACGACTGACAACGAGCCTGCCTATTTCGTCAGCGTGCCCTCCGACTCCGCTCCCGAAACCCCCGCCGAGCAGCCCGCGAAGCCCGCTGAAGAGGCCGCTGCAAATCCCAGTCAAGAAAATCGATCCTCCACGACTCCCCCGAGCCCCGCGCCCCAAGTCCCGCCCCCCGCTGCTGACGAGCCCGCCGAAATTATCGTCCGTGTGACGCCCAAAGGTATCGTCATCCAATCGCAAAACCTCGACGCCCTCGACGAATTCGAATCGATGCTCCAAGAACTCGTCGCGGCCGACGACCGCAAGGGGAAGCGCACCGAAGTTTTTCCGCTGAAGTTCAAGGACGCCGACATCGCCGCCAATATGCTCAAAGCCATGATCGACGGCGGCGCGAACGTTGCCGATAGCGGCCTCGGCGGACTGGCCAACATGATCGGTGGGCCGCTCGGCGGCGTCATGTCGATGTTCGGCTCCAGCGGCGGCGGCAGCCAGCAAGCCGGCGGCTCGGTCAGCGGCACCACGTCGGGCACTCCGGCCAACATCACGCCGGACATGACGCTCAACGTGCTCTATGTCACGGGCCTGCCCCGCGATCTCGACAACATCGAAGCCCTGATCAAGCTGATCGACAAAGAAGAGAGCCCCGAGCCGCCGGTCGCGCCGCGGCCGCGGTTCATTCCGGTTATGAATTTGAAGGCGGATGTTGTCGCGTCGCTCGTCCGCGAGCAATTCGCCGGGCAGATTTACGGCGACAGCTCGGGCAACCGCCAGATGCAGCAGATTCAGCCGCAAGATGTGCTGGCAGCAATGATGGGCGGCGGTCGCGGCGGTCGCGGTGGCCCAGGTGGCGGCGGAGGCGGTCGCAATCAGCAGCAAAATCTTGGCGAGAAAAAGAAGATCATGGTCTCGGTTGCTTCGGAGACCAACTCGCTCATCGTCACCGCACCGGATCACCTCTTCGAAGACGTCGAAAACTTCGTGAAGATGGTCGATCTGGAAAACGTGATCCCCGATGCCGTCGTCCGCATGGTAAAGCTCCGCCAGGTCAACCCTGACGCGATGTACACAAGTCTGGTGCCGGCCGTTGGCACGGGTGGCACCGTTTCTCGCGTATTGCCATACAACTCTGCGGCTCTCGCCGGCCGTGGTGGTCAAACGGGCAACGTCATGAACAATCAGCCGCAACAACCGGGCGCTCGTCAGGGTCAGCAAGGCAACCAACTCAATCCGGCGCTCGCCGCCCAAATGCAACAATTCAACCAAGGCCAACGCGGCAACCGCGGCCAAGGCGGCTTCGGTCAGCCCGGCGGCTTCGGCCAAGGCGGCTTTGGACAGCCCGGCGGCTTCGGCGGCGGCAACCGCGGCGGCGGTCAGCCCGGTGGGGGCGGCCGTGGCGGTTTCGGTGGCGGCGGCCAGCCCGGCGGCAACCGCGGCGGTGGCGGTGCTCCCGGCGGCAACCGCGGCGGCGGTGGTGCTCCCGGCGGCGGAAACGTGGGCGGCGGCAATCGCGGTGGGGGAGCCCCTGGCGGTGGCGGCGGCAACCGCGGTGGTTTTCAATAGCTCGGAAACCGCAGCCGAGGGCGCAGGCCCTCGACTATCAGAATGGGACCTCCCATTTTGGCAGCGGCCGGCAGTAAGCAATGTGCTCGTAACCAATCCAGACCATTTCTGGCTCGATCGTTCGCGGCTCACCCGTCCGCGTCATTACAGCAAAAACGTTGCCCCCAAGGACTGCCAATTCCGGGTGCTTTACCTCGAAGCTCTCCCCCGCAGACACACCGACCTCAAAGGCCTTGAATGGTTTACGTTGGACCAAATGCTTGATTATGTCGCGATCCATGGCAGCCCCGTGACAATCAAAGGACATATTTCTGCGTCACGATCTAACAACCGCTTCGAGTGGTTCAATTCGTGAAATGTCTGTTGCTTCGAGCAAAATGAGATCAGACGCCGACGGCGGCGGCTCAGTCGGATGCGGCTTGCCAATTGTGATCAAGCCACCACCCGCGATCATGAGCCGCGGGTGCATCACATCCACTACCTCGTCCGCGGTCGTAAAAATGCGAAATGGCTTGAAAGGGCGCTGTTTCCATAATCGCAGAACTTCGTTTTCTTCCATAAACACTTCCTGGATTCAACAATTATATGATCAAAGATCGCGGACTTTCCTCATGCGAATTGAACAATCAGTGATTGAACAAGAACTCCCGGCTCGTCAGCACGCTCCAGTACAAGTCCTCAATCACCTGCCGGCGGTCATTCTCGCTTGCCGCCGTTAATTCGCCGACGAGCGACTCGCGTTCCTCGTTGGTTGGCATTCGCGACAGCGCCGCCAAATACAACTCCTCGACAATTCGATGGTTGTCCGTTTCGCCCATCGCTCGCTCTGCGGCGCTGCCTTTCGCGGCGAGCTTTTTATTGACCGTCTCGCCGTTATAGAGGTGCAGGACCTGCGTCATGCTTGGCTCGCTCGACCGCTCGCATTCGCAAGTGATCAGGCGGTCCGGTTTGCCGAACGCTTCGAGAAAGTACGAATCGACATACGAATCGGGCAGCCGAATCGCCCGTTTGATTGTCGGAATCGCCGCTCCCGGCTTCCGGCTGTCAGGCGATGCCGCTTTGAAATCCGTCGGCACAGCCGTAACTTGCGCGATTGCGTCGAGAAGCACTTCCGCCTTGAGCCGGCGGGGATAATACCGCGAATAAAACCGTTCATCCGTTTTGTTCTCGACCAGTGGCTCGCTGGCCCGCTGATATGTTTCCGACTGCAAGATGGTCCGCATCAACTCCTTCAAATCATATTTGTGCTCGACCAGGTGTTTTGAAGCCGCATCGAGCAATTCGTCGTTGCTCGCCGGATTTGTCAGCCGCAGATCATCGACCGATTCGACTAAGCCGACCCCAAAAAAATTGGCCCAGACGCGATTGACGATAGCCCGCGTGAAATACGGGTTGTCCCGACTCGTCAGCCATTTTGCGACTGCGATTCGCCGGTCCTCTGTTGCGTCAAACGCAACCGGCTCGCCATCCAGCGGGCACGGCTGCTGCGGCGCGCCGCGGCTCGGCTGAATCAACTCGCCCTGGGTATCGGTATAGACAATCCGCAGACCGTCGCCCTGATTGAAATTTCCACCCCAGCCTTTGGCTCGCACCCGCGAAAACAGATTCGCGAAGGCGTAATACTGATCGTTGGTCCATTTTTCCAGCGGATGGTTATGGCACTTCGCGCAGTTGATCGACAAACCCATGAACGCCTGCGCGACGGTCTCGGCCATATCCTCGGGATCTTGGTGCAGCGCGTAGAAATTTGCCGCGCCGTTGTCGTAGGTGCTTCCAGTCGCTGTCACGATCTCGCGCACAAACTGGTCCCACGGCTTATTTGCCGCAACGGCCTCATGGACCCACTTGTAATACGATTCGAGCGCCTTCGGCCGCAGCCGCTGGCCGGAAATGAGCAGCAAATCGGCCCACTTATACGTCCAGTAATCGATAAACTCCGGCCGCGTCAGCAGCGAATCGATCAATTTATCGCGCTTGTCGGCCGAGCCATCCGCCAAAAACTGCCGAGACTCTTCCGCCGTCGGCAGTGTCCCAATCGCGTCCAAAAACGCCCGCCGCAAGAACGTCGCATCATCGCAGCGCCCGGAGGGCGGCACTTTGAGCGCCGCGAGCTTCTCGATCACCAGTTCATCCAGAAAATTCCGTCGGGACGCTTTGGCAAATGTCTCCGTAGCCGCGGCATTCGTGTAAGGGACTGTCACATACGCCATCACGTTGTGATTCAGATACCAAACTTTGATGGCCCCCTCTCCTGCCCCGCTGATCGTCGCCTTTCCACGTTCATCGACGCTCGCCACCGCGCTATTCACACTCGTATATTTGGCCCATCGCGTCGCATCCTCGACATGCCCATCACTGAAATGCGCCAGCACGACCAACTGCTGCGTCGCTTTCACGGTCTGCCGCGAGTATTGTGGCAAAACTTCCAGCCGCTCGATCTGCGGATCATCGGAGCGCGGTCCGGGAGCGCCGTTGGCGATCCATTCGGCCAACACGCGATATTCCGGCGATCCCGGCTCCAGCCGCACGCCGCCCTTGTGCGGCAAAAGACCCGTCGGCTTCGTCAAAATCAAGCTCCGCCCCGGATCGCTCGGCACGATCCGCCGTCCCACCGCCTGCCGCGTCAAATAGGTGTAGTCCGCATCGACGTCGAAACCAAATAGTGTCAGCCGAAATCCCTTCTGCCCCGCCCGCGCCCCATGACACGACCCAGCGTTGCAACCCTGCTTCGAGAGCACCGATTCGACGTGATTGCGAAAACTCCAGGCGAACGGCTGATCCATACCGCTCACAGTCACTTCCGCTGTGGCTGTCGAATCATCAATCTTCGCCGTAATTTTCGCTTTCCCGTTCGCAACAGGAATTATCTGACTAGCTTCGATCCGTGCAACGTGCTCGTCACTCGAAGCGAACGATACGCCTTGGACAGCTTGACCGCCCACTTCCTCTTTTTTTTGCCACTGGGCGATGATTGTTTGCCGTGACTCTTTAGAATTCAGGCTAACTTCATGCGGGAAAATAGTCAGTTGCTTGTCTGCGGCCTGCGCCGAAACAATGAACAAACCAAACACGACAAAAGCTATGATTCCTGCAAGCCAACGCATAATCATTCTCAATCAATTTACTCTTGGTCAGTCAAATAACCGATCATCCACACCTTTAAAACGATAACCTGCATCGCATCTTCAAACACGGCATAATCAACGGCTAACGGTTCGATGATCAAAGTCCTTTCGTTGCCTTGCACGACTGCCTCTGGTCGATAGGGGTCATCCGCCAACAAGGAGTCGATCTTGATTGCCGTATTGAGGATTCCGAGTTTATCAGCTGTCAGCGTCCATATTCGCTCAAAACTGATCTCAGCCGCGGTGATCCAGTCAACGCGATACTTCATTGGAATTCGTCAGGATATTTTTTTTTCAGCTCATCCAAGAATTCGGATAATGGCCGGGCAGTCGGCCCTTCGTCGCGAATGAGTCGCTCGCGTTCTTCAGGTGTAAGTGGTGATCTGAAGCCTTTGTAAATGACTGGTGCTGCTGACTTGGGCACAAAATAGCCCAGCACTTGCCCAGTCGGGTCGCAGATTTCCGACCGATTGGAAATCGCGTGCAGTGCAGCGATTATGCGGTCGTCGTCAACTACTACTCGCGTCATTTCGAGCCTCTTTGCTTCCTGCCAATTATCGCTTCAGAACAATTCTTTGATTTCCTGCTTCCCAAAATCCACCAGCGGAAACGGTCGTCCGGCCGGTCCGGGCAGCGCGGTGTCGAACTGGAAGCCGAGGCTTTTGTAGATCGTGGCCACGACTTGCGGGGGCTCGACGGCGTTTTCGGCCGGATAGGCGCCGATGGCGTCGCTCTTACCGATCGCGCGGCCGCCCTGAATGCCGCCGCCGGCGAAATAGGTCGTAAAGCACTGCGGCCAGTGATCGCGGCCGCCGGCCGGATTGATCCGCGGCGTGCGGCCGAACTCTGCGAGGCAACACACGAGCGTCTTATCGAGCATTCCGCGCTGGCTCAAGTCTTCGATTAGCGCGCCATAGGCCTGGTCATACATCGGCGCGACGATGTCCTTCATTCCTTCGATACTCGTGAAGGGCTTACTGCCGTGAATGTCCCAGGTGATCTCGTTGAACACGGTCAAAAACGCATTCACGGTCACAAAACGCACCCCGGCCTCGATCAAACGCCGAGCGAGCAAGCAGCACTGGCCAAAGCGGTTCATGCCATACTTTTCGCGGACGGACTTCGGCTCTTTGGCCAAATCAAAGGCCGAGCGGGCCTGCGGACTGGTCATCATCCGCCAGGCGGATTCAAAATTCGCGTCCATGAGCTTCGCGCTGGGGCTCGCCTCGAACTGAGCCACTTTGTCATCGACGATTTGCCTCAGCCGTCGCCGCCGCTCCAGCCGCACATCACCGAACTCTTTGGGCGGCAACAGATCGGGCACCTTAAAATCGGCCACGCTCGGATCAGTGTTCAGCGCGAACGGGTCGTACGCCTTTCCCAAGAACCCTGCGTCCTGACCATGCGGCAAGTTGCCGCCGGTCGGCCCCATCGGCTCTGGCAAAATCACATGCGGCGGCAAATCGGTCTTCGGACCCCGCAAATACGCCAATGCGCAACCCACATGCGGCGTATTCACGCCACCGGTGAAGAGACGCCCCGTCTGTAGCATCTGGTGCCCCGTGTCGTGTACCGCCGCCGCATTGTGATAACAGCTCCGCACGACCGAGAACTTATCGGCCACCTCCGCATGCCGCGGCAGAATCTCGGTGATTTGAAAATCGCCCCGTGTCGAAATCGGCTTGAACGGCCCGCGAATTTCCGCCGCCGCCTCGGGCTTCGGATCGAACGTATCCATTTGGCTTGGCGCGCCCAAATTGAAAATCATGATCACCGAGCGATCGTCGTATTCCTTATTAACCAGCCCCTTTTCCTCCGCCGCCGCCATCTGCGGCAGCGACAGCCCAATCGCCGACAGCGCTCCCACCTCCAAAAAATCCCGCCGCGTCATCCCGTCGCACGTCTGCGCCGTCCCGCGATCCGTAAGTCTCAACATTGGAATCGTCCCTAATGACTTACTATTCCCTCAGCCGGGACCAAACTTGGTCCCGGAAGCGCCGCCAATAAGTCATTTTCGTGGCCAGGAGCTACAGCCTCAAAACTAGCCGCAAACCGCTGAAAAATCAACGACGAGCAATCGACTTATGCGCGGCGACCACAGATCGCTCATCGCACGGCCGCGAGGCCATAAATCACGGCTTGATAGACAAAGACGGCCGTCAATCCGTTGTATCCCAACGACAAGAACGCATTTTTCAAATACGGCTTTGCATCGAAGACGAAAAACTGCACGACCAGCCGCGCTGCCCAAAATATCGCGACGAATGAACATATTCCGCGCGCTAACGCCGACCCTGAAGCCAATTCACGGGGCATCGCCACCGACAGAACGCCAAATCCCACGATCACCAGCACGATAAACGCTCCATGCACCCAAATGAGTTGCCGCGATAGCGGCGCGAGCTTTCCGAGTTCAACTTTCCAGTCGAGCACCCGCGGCACCATCGCACTGGCAATCAGAATTCCAAAGTGCAGTAGGCCGCCAATCAGAATCAGTAGTGCCAGATTCATAGTCCGGAGTCCTGCATGGCCCGCACCATCGGCACGACAACGTGCTCAATGAATGGTCCGTGAAACAGCAAGCCGGCCGGCCCCACGACGACAGCGAGCGCAAATAACCAGCCGATCAAGCCGCGCCCCAGTCCGATTCGTCGGCCGAAGCGGCTTCGCTCAATGAACATCGCCGCCGGTTGAATCAAGAAATACAGTGTCGGCCATCCCCAACCGCCGCGGCCGGTAAATGAAATCACGCAATCATGAATGACGCCGGACGCAAAGAACGTAGCGGCAGTGGCCCATTTGAGGCCGACCATTGGCGCCAGGGGCCGGAAGACGAATCCATGCATCACATCGCGAAACGCCAGATTCCACCGCTTTCCCCAAAACTCGCTCACCGACCGCGCCAACAGCGGCTTATGCATGATGTGCTGGGCGTTCACGCCGAACGACCGCCAAACCAGCGACAATAAATGCGACACACCAAAATGCAGAATCGACACTATTCCTGTCATCGCCACCCAGCCCGCCAGGAGCGGATGCGAATCGATCAGTTGTGGTGCATCGCCGATCAATAACCAAAAACCGATCATCAGCTGCGCTAGCGACCACACCCACTCACTCCACCGTGGCGGTTCAATCGGTGCTGTGTTTGCAAAAAACTGTTCGGCATCCATTCCGGTCCACGAGAACAGATATCCAAGCGACTTTCCCCAATTTGCCGTTCTAGCCGTCTTCGAGATTGCAAATGTCAGCCACTTAAAGCCCGCATAGATGGCCACAGCCATGAGCCACATTCGCCCCCACCCGGGCCAACCGACCGACAACCACACCGCAGCCGCCGGTAGCACAACGACGGGCAACCCCGCCATCAGCCGCCAGCCACCGCGCGATCCCCGAGTTCGTATCAGCGTTCCCACGGCCAGTTCTCCCACCTAGAGAACCGCAATTCCAATGCCTTAGATAACTTGAGAATGCTGGGAAGCTGATCTGATCGGTAGATCGGGTGCTCAGCGGCGTTAGTTGCCGACGCAAATCAGCCCCGTTGTGGAGCGGAAATACAGCCGTCCTCCAACAACTGCTGGTGTCGCATAAATCGTCTCGTTCAAGGCGTTTTCGCCGACAAGATCGAATTGTGGGCCGCTTTTCAGGACATACGTCGTCCCTTCCTCACTCGTCAGCAGGAGCTTGTCGCCGACTAGCAGCGGTGACGACGAAAACCGCCCCCGTAGCCGCTTCTGCCACAGCGTCTCGCCCGTCGCCGCATTGAGGCACATCGCAACTCCGGTGTCGCTCACCAAATACAGCCGACCGCCGTAGTATGCGGGCGACGTAACATGCGGACCGCCGTGTTCCAGTCGCCACACGACCTCCGGCTGCCGAACCGCCGAGCCGCCGCCACCGGGCCGCATCGCAAAAATCGGCCCATTGCGCCCAGACGCCGAAAACAGCAAGCCGCCGCCGGTCGCGAGCATCGGAATCGACTCGATCGACGTGCCGGCTTGCTTCCAAAGCTCTTCGCCCGTTCGAGGATCGTAGCTCACGATCTCGTTGGAGCCGTTGAAAATCAATTCGTCGCGCCCGCCGATCTTGAGCACGACCGGATTCGACCACCCCATCGCATTGGGCCGCTCGCGCTCCCAAACTTTCGTCCCCGTCGTTTTGTCGAACGCCGCACACAGCGATCGGCCTTTGTTCTGATCCTGAATCAAGATCACGAGCTGCTTGTCGAGGATCGGCGCGGATGCCGGCCCGTGCGTCGTCGGAAACGTGCCCAGATCGACATGCCACAGCTGCTTGCCATCCATGTCGCAGCAGATCAGTCCGGCGTTGCCGAGGAAGACGATGACTCGTTCGCCATCGGTGACGGGTGTTGAGGATGCCAGCGTGTTTTTCCAATACAAGACCTCGTGGACGTCGGTTCGCGGCGCGGCGTGCTGCCACAACAGTTCGCCGTTCGTTGAATAACACAAGAGCAGCCGATCCGGAGCTTCGTCCTTCGCCAAGAGGGGCGCATCATCCGGCCGCGGTTGACTTTCCGCGGTAACAAACAAACGCTTGTCCCAAACGACGGCTGAACTATTGCCGCGGCCCGGCAGCTTCTTCCGCCAGGCGATGTTTTCCGAATCGCTCCACTTCAGAGGAATGTTCGTGTCGAAAACGATCCCCTGCCCCGTCGGCCCGCGAAAACAGGGCCACTGCTTTTCTGCTCCGGGACATGGCATGACAAACTCGATTGACGTTTCTACTTCCGCTCGTCGTGCAGCCGACTTTGCGCCGCTTTCCAGCGCCCGCACCAATACCGCCTCGTCCGCAAACGGCATCTTCGCCTTCCTGAGCTCGCAGGCCGAACGAATCATCGCGAGAAATTGTGTCGCGATTTCCTTTCGCCGTTCATACGCCGCCTTTAAATCCGGCTGACGCTCCACCTTCTCAACGCCGCCGTGTTCCCTCGCAAATAGCAGATAATTATCCGGCGTCGCTACCCGCTGCCACTCCGCGGCCAAATCCGTGTGAATCATCGTTTTCAGCACGGCCGCATAGTCGGGGCTGCCTAAATCGCGCTCCAACTCCTGGAGCTGCAAGCTCAGCGGGAAATCCTCACCGACTGCCGTTACAGCGAAGACAAAAAACAGCAAGCTACCCGTTACCGAAATCCGAAACATACTCACTCCTACGGCACCATCACCACGCAACCCGTTGTCTTACGTGCTTCCAAATCGCGATGCACTTGCTGGACGTCGCTCAATTTATAGACGTGCCGCACGGGAATTTTCACTTTACCAGACGCGACCACGTCGAATAGGTCGCCGGCAGTCGCTTCCAACTCCTCGCGTGTCGCTGTGTAATTGGCCAATGTCGGCCGTGTCAAATACAGCGAGCCTTTTTGCATCAGCAGCGTGGGTTCCACCGGTGGAACTGCCCCAGACGCGTTGCCAAAGCTGACCATCAGCCCTCGCGGCTTCAGGCAATTGAGCGAGCCCTCGAATGTGCTCTTGCCGACCGAATCGAAAACGACTGGCACCCCGCGACCACCGGTGATGTCTTGCACGCGCTGAGCAAAATCTTCTTTGGTGTAGATGATTGTGTGGTCGCAGCCGTGCGCTTTGGCCAGCGAGGCTTTTTCTTCCGAGCCTACGGTGCCGATTACCCTCGCGCCGAGCGCCTTGAGCCATTGGCAGGCAATCAGCCCCACGCCGCCCGCCGCCGCGTGCCACAGCACCGCCTCGCCGGCTTCGACGCGATGTGTGCGACGAATTAAATACTGCACCGTCATGCCCTTGAGCATCATCGCGGCGGCCTGCTGATCGGTAATCGAGTCCGGCAGCTTGATCAGCCGATCGGCCGGCATCACGCGGGCTTCGCAATAGGCGCCGACGGGTCCGCCAGCGTACGCGACACGATCGCCGGTTTTGACATGCGTGACGCCCGGGCCAACCGCTTCAATGACACCTGCGGCTTCGCTACCGAGGCTGCTGGGTAGCGGCAGCGAATACAACCCCGAACGATGATATGTATCGATGAAATTGACGCCGATCGCCGAATGGCGAATGCGAACCTGGCCCGCAGCCGGCTCGCCGACGGCGACTTCCTCAAGCGTTAAGACATCAGGTCCGCCGGTCTTGGAAAAACGAACGACTTGGGGCATGGAACGCTTTGAGATATAGGCTGGTAGTCAAACGAATTACTCAAGAATGGCAGCCGTGGTCTTCTTGCCGATTTCCCTCAACTTGTCCCACGATGCGGAATCCTTCGCCGCCGGCGAAACCAGCAGAATCCAATACTGCTTATTAGCGTTCGGCCGCGGGAGGACTTGAGCATCCAGATGCAGCGTGGTCTTGCGGCCATCGGTGAACGAATCGAAGAACACTAAATCCGCGTCGAATCGCTTTTCCACTGGGGAAGCGGCCGCCTGCGGCGTCACCGTCGCGACGATCTGCGACCGGTCGATTTTCAATCCCTTCCGCCGGCCAACGCTCTCGCTCAAACCGCCAAAATACCTCTCGACAAATTCCTTTAAGTCAGCGGCAGTGAGCTGTTGCATTCCATCGAGCGCGAACACCATCACATACGTGAAGTATTCGCTCGAATTCGTATCGTACATGCCCGGCGCGAAGCGGGCCTCCTCTGAACCGGTGAATTTGATGTCCGGCGCAAACGGCGGCGGCACTGGAAATGTTTCCAAACGCCAATCGGCCGGCTCTTTGAGCAACTGCGCTGTCGCTGGCGCTGCCTTGGGGCCGCCGCCTTTTTGCTGCCCAGCTGGCGGCCGACTCTTGCCGTCGTATACGCCTTGATCGTCAAACCCCAGCATCGCGCGATACGCCCGCACTTCTTCCCGGCTGGCGAAGCCATCGCCATTCGCATCCCAAGCCGCGAATCTTTGAGCGTATGCGCCCACTGATTCGTTCTTGGCAATCCGCCCGTCGCGATCTCGATCCAGCATCGCGAAGAGCTGATCCAAAGTTGGCGCTCCCCCCTGCCCTTTCTGCGCCGCCTTGGGCTGCTGCGCGCGGCTACTGGTCACCAGCAGAACGAAAACCAATAGAACGGCGACGAGGCTGTTCTTCATTTGGTCCCTGACCTAACCTGGAAATATTGCTTCTTCCCGGCCGGCGCTTCTACCGAATGGTATAGCAGCGGGCCAAGTTGCGCTGGAATGTCGGTCTCAATTAAATCCGCGCCACGCTTCAAAAATGCGTGATATTCCGGTTCGAGCTCCTTGATGTCGGAGACCTGTCCGCTGCTGACCCGCCGATCCAAATTTCGCGATGTGCCGATCATGCAGCATGCCCCGCGGGCATGAATCGCTTCATACAACTTCGGATCTTCGGGGACGACGTGGCCGACAAACGGCACGACGTTCTTCCACGGTACGCCCAGCTTGTCGAATTCAGCGACCTTGTCCAGATTGGCAATGAAAATCTCCATCATCACGTTCGGATTCTGATCGTAGCACGCCTTCACGTCTTTGAAATTCGAAACGATCACCATCGCGTAGGCTTCGGCCTTGTGCTCTTCGATCTTTTTCACGCGCGTCAGAGGTGGTACGTCTTTCTGATCGAGGACCAAAATCGCTTTGCCCCGCGCCCATTCGAGCAGCTCATCGAGTGTTGGCATTTGAAAATCGGTGACATTGCCTTTCAGGTCTTTCAGCCGAAGTTGCTTCAGCTCGGCCAAGGTAAAATCCGTCACCGGCCCCTTCCCGGTCGTCGTCCGCTCAAGCGTCGCGTCATGATGGACGACGATCGTGCCGTCCTTCGCATAGCGCGGATCGATTTCGAGCATCGCGAACGTATTGGCGAGCGTGTGCTCGAACGTGGGGATGCAATTCTCCGGAAAACCAATTGCCGCCCCGCCGCGATGCCCGCTTACGAGTGGCAGCGGCTCGCCAGTGTATTTCAGCAGGTCCATCAATCCCTGCGGCGTCTTCGCGTCAATGTAATGTTGCGCCGGCTCCGCCGCAGAGACCGAGGAACTAACGAGAATCAACCACGACCAGAAACCGATGACGCGCATTTGCATGACAAGACCGCCATTTTTGGAATCAAAGACAATAACAATGACACTCCGCCAAAAACCGAGCCCGCGAACCGTCACTTCGCGGCCTTCTTTGCGGCCTTCGCCGCCCGCTTCGCCTTTTTCCCCGCTTTGTCGTTCTCTTTCACGGGCGGCGCTTGCTCGGCGTTCCAAGCGTACCATAACTTTTGCAACTCTTGCACTTTCGCCGGCTGAGCCGCCGCCAGATTGTTCTTCTCGCCGACATCTGCCGCCAGATCGAACAACTCCGGTGCTTCGTCGTTCGCCTGCCCATGCACCAGCTTCCAATCGCCGTGACGAATGGCCCACATGCCATCGATTCGCCAATACAGCGTCTCGTGCGGCGTACCCTTGTTTTCTCCCGCCAAGTACGGCAGCAGATTTACGCCGTCGAGCTTCCAAGCGGGATCGACTGTGCCGCCTGCAGCCGTGACGCATGTGGGCATCACATCGAGCTGCACCGCCGGTCTCTCGTACGTTTTACCGGCCGGCAAATGCCCTTTCCACTGCACGATGAACGGCAGCCGAATGCCGCCTTCCCAAGTCGTGTGTTTACGACCGCGGAGCGGATCGTTCCCATCGGGATGATTCGGCGCTCCGTTGTCGCTGATGTAGAAGATGAGCGTGTTGTCTTCCTGGCCGAGCGCGCGAATCTTGTTGAGCGCCAGGCCAACCGCGTCGTCCATCGCTGAAGTCATCGCAAATAGCGCCCGATCGTTTTCATTCTTGACGCTCTTGAACCGCTGCAGATATTTATCCGTTGCTTCGCGCGGCGCGTGGATCGCATTGAACGGCAAATACAGAAACCACGGCGCGTCTTTGTGCTTCTCGATCCAATCGACCGCGCGGGCCGCAAAAGCGTCGGTCGTATAAAAGTTCGGATCCTCTACCTGTTGCACACGCGGCGAAACTCGCGAGTCAATGAAGCCGCCGGGCTTGAAATAGGAGCCGGGATTGCCGGTCACGCCAAAATACTCGTCGAAGCCGCGAGCCATCGGCAAACGGTCGGCCGAGTTTCCCAAGTGCCACTTACCCACCATACAAGTCGCATAGCCAAGCGCCTTCATCCGATTGGCCAACGTTGTTTCCGTCAGCGGCAGGCCACCGCCGGGCGCCATGGAGTTATTTTCATGGCCGAACCGCGTTTGATACCGACCCGTCATCAGTCCGGCCCGCGACGGCGAGCAGAGCGGCGCGGACACGTAGCCTTGAGTCAGCCGCAGACCCCCGGCCGCGAGCGAATCGATATTCGGCGTGGGCACGTGCTTGCCGCCATAGCAGCTTAGCTCGTTGTAACCCTGGTCGTCCGAGTAAATCAGCAGAATGTTCGGCTTATTCGCCGCCGGCACAATCGCCGTGCAAACGAAAACAGCCGTCAGCCACAACACCGCGCTTACAATTTGTTTCATTGCAATTCCCGCCGTCAGGATACCCAAAAAGAGAACGAGACCACCGCGCACGATAAGATGCGCGCTGGACACCCATTATTTGCGAATTCCCGAGGCAAAATGTCCGACTGGGACGTCGTTTACTTAGCCCGGCCGACTAATTCCGCCTCCCGCGTCGCTCCGAACCCGACATTTTGCTCCGAACTCGCCCGCACTTCGTCGCCGCTGAATCTCAGCCGAATTGTGTTCACAAATGGCGTTTCATAAAAACAAGCCTTCGCGGTGAACGTGTCGTTCGTCGTCCACGCTCCACAACTGGCCGCGGGACGCGCGGGCCAGTTCGCCCAGGTCACGCTCGATCGCGTCCATTCGGTCGGCGCGCATATCAATCGCTGCTCACCGCCGCCAATCCACGTCACCAGCGTCATGGCTCCGCCGCTGCCGCTTTCCAGGGTCAAGCTCTCCAGCTTTTGCTCATTCGCGGGAAACACAAACTTCTTCCCAACGACTTTCTCCGGCGCGCCCGCTCCGCTCTCCGGCATCGTCAGCGATAGCTTCGCCAGTCGCTGCTTCAATTTCTTCACCGCATCATCATCCGCTGCCAGCTTCCCCGGCTTAATCGCCGGCAGCAATTGATCCCATACGACATCCAGGACCGCCTGCATGTTCCGCACGCCACTGGTGATCGCGATCACGGCGTCTTGCTCGGGCA
>DASXLL010000301.1:0-37921 GCA_036496265.1 Pirellulaceae bacterium
GCCGTCGCCGGCCTCGGCGGCCACCTCGGCCGAAAATGCGATGGCGAACCCGGCTGGATCACTCTCTGGCGCGGCTTCGAAAAAATCCTACTCCTCGCCCGGGGTGCAGATGCGCAATACAAATGTGGGTAATACTCAGGCTTTAGGGAAGTCGCCCACATCGATTTTTGTACTTTGGGGTGGTCTTCGCCGGACCGCTTATGCATGCAGGCGAGATTTTTTCCTAGACGTGTTTTGACGTAAGTGATTGACCTGACTGCAGTAACAGCATGATCGCGGCTGGCATATTATGTGTCGTATGCATAACCATTGCACGCGCCGGCAAGAGGAATTGCGAACAAGGAACTGATGCCAACCGGCCAAGCTATTATTATATACATAAGTTCACTATATGTCGAACTTGCGTTTCCCTCCCCCAACCGACACAATTTCTAACAGCCTTCCTCCCTCAAGCCTCAGGTCTCAAGCCTCAAGCCTTCCCCGCCCCGCCATGCTCACCATCTACGGCAGCAAAACCTACGGCGGCTTCTGCGACCGCGTCGCCCGCCGCGACTTCCTGAAAATCGGCGGCATGGCCCTCGGCGGCCTCGCGCTGCCCGATGTGCTCCGCCTCGAAGCGGCTCAAGGCGGCAAATCACACAAAGCGATCATCAATGTCTTCCTCCCCGGCGGCCCGCCCCACATCGACATGTGGGACATGAAGCCCGACGCTCCCATCGAAATCCGCGGCGAATACGACCCGATCAAAACCAACGTCCCCGGCCTCGAAATCTGCGAGCTCTTCCCCAAGCTCGCCGCGATGGCCGACAAATTCACGCTCATTCGCTCCCTCTGCGACAGCGACGGCGACCACACGGCTTACCAGTGCATGACCGGCCGCAAAAAGAACGAGCAGCCCCCGCCCGGCGGCTGGCCCGCCATGGGAGCCTGGTCGAGCAAGCTCCAAGGCAGCGTAAACCCGGCGGTCCCCTCGCATGTCACGCTGATGTACAAGTGCGGCCACCGCCAATGGGGTGACGCGGGCGACGGCGGCTTTCTCGGCATGGCCCACGCGCCCTTCCAACTTGTCGGCGGCAAAGACTCCGGCCTCAAATCCGACAACATGGTCCTGCAAGACGTCACGCTCGACCGCCTCGGCGACCGCGAGACTCTCCGCACGAGCCTCGACAAATTCCGCCGTCAGACCGACAAGAGCGGCGCGATGGATGGCCTCGACGAGTTCGCCAAAAAAGCGATGGGTATTTTGTCCTCATCGCAACTCGCCGACGCGCTCGATCTGACCAAAGAAGACCCGAAAGTGCTCGGCAAATACGGCGTCGATGATCCCGAATTTGAGCGCGACGGCGCCCCGCGCATGGTCCGCAATTTCTGCATCGCCCGCCGCCTCGTCGAAGCCGGCGCTCGCGTCGTCTCCATGAATTTCATCCGCTGGGACTGGCACGGTCCCGACGGCATGAACTTCGTCAACTCCAAACGCGACTTCCCGCTCCTCGACGTCGGCCTCTCATCGCTGCTCACCGATCTCCATGACCGCGGCCTCGATAAAGACGTCTCCGTTGTCGTCTGGGGCGAATTCGGCCGCACGCCGCGCCTCAACAAGCACAACAGCCGCGATCACTGGCCGCAAGCCAACTGCGCCCTCGTCGCCGGCGGCGGCATGAAAACCGGCCAGGTCATCGGCTCCACCAACAAACACGCCGAGCATCCCGTCGATCGCCCCATCCAATTCCAAGAAATCTTCGCCACGCTCTACGCCAAAGCCGGCCTCGACCTCAACACCCGCCAATTCGACCTCCGTGGCCGCCCCCAATACCTCATCGACCCCGGCATCCAACCCATCCGCGAATTGATATAGCTTGTCTTTAGCCGGGACCAAACTTGGTCCCGGAGAAGTGCCAGTTGCATTGGGGACACTGTAGGGAACGCCCTCTGTGGCGTTCGATGAGGATGCAAGGAGGTGTCGTCATTCGGCAATTTCCGGAACCCGCTCATCCTCATATTTCTTCACGAGAACACCCACCAGTTCCATCAGTGAAGCCAGTGGATGCGATTCATCCTCGCCAACTTCGTCGATCAACTGATCGAGGATTGCGACGAGGTTTTGATATTCGCCCTCCGTGTGAGGAACGAAAACGATTGGAGACAAATCGGGCCACTTACCAGCGGCGAGCTGCACATCGGGACTCAGCATGATTACTCCTTCCACCTGCCTTCATCATACTCGGCATGCGTTAATACGGCGCGAATATAGATTTTCCGCCGGTTGTAATGAACGGCCGCGACGAGCCGCACCTTGTTTCCGCCAATATTGAACACAGTCAATTTGCCGACTTGATCGGCTGAGGGAAAGGACTGCCGCAGTTCCGCGAACGACGAAAAATCGTGATCTTTTACCGACCGATACCAATTCACGAGCGCGGATTTCACATCCGGATGCTCTGCGGCAAAGTCATTTAGGCGCTTTCGCGTAATCACATGCATGGGCGTATGTTATTCAACCACGCACCACGGCGATACTAACCTGAGCTACTCTACAATCCGTTAATTAGTCGGTTTGCCTCACCCATTATTTCAACGTGATCTAATGCAAGACTTCGAGCGCCTCGGCGTCTTCTATCTCGGCCGCGACTACGATCTCGCGACTCGCAAACCGACCGACAACCTGCTCCTTTACGACGCCAAAGACCTGACGACGCACGCGGTCTGCGTCGGCATGACCGGCAGCGGCAAAACGGGCCTATGTCTGGCGCTGCTCGAAGAAGCTGGCATCGACAATATCCCCGCCATCATCATCGATCCCAAAGGCGACCTCTCGAACCTGCTGCTCACCTTTCCGCAGCTTCGCCCCGAAGATTTCGAGCCCTGGATCGACCCCGAAGAAGCCAAGCGCAAGAACCAAACCGCCGCGCAATTCGCCACTGCGACCGCCGAGCAATGGAAAAAAGGCCTCGCCGATTGGGGTCAAGACGCGGCCCGCATCCAACGCTTCCGCGACGCCGTCGATCTCGCCATTTACACCCCCGGCTCCAGTGCCGGCCTGCCTCTCACCGTCCTCCGCTCCTTCAACGCGCCGCCGAAAACCACGCGCGATGACAACGAAGCCATGCGCGGCGCGGTCAGCGCAGCGGCCAGCGGCCTGCTCGGCCTCCTAGGCATCGAAGCCGACCCACTCAAGAGCCGCGAGCACATTCTCATCTCCAATATCCTCGATCGAGCCTGGCGCGACGGCAAAAACCTCGACATGCCGGGCCTGATCCGCGCACTGCAAACTCCCGGCTTCGACAAAATCGGCGTCATCGA
The DNA here is from genome assembly GCA_036496265.1 of Pirellulaceae bacterium. Classification (GTDB taxonomy): domain Bacteria; phylum Planctomycetota; class Planctomycetia; order Pirellulales; family Pirellulaceae; genus CAYLLN01. The sequence continues at coordinate 3,301 of DASXLL010000301.1, forward strand.
TCTCGAAAGCTTTTTCCCCGCCAAGGACCGCTTCGACCTCGCGATGCAGCTCAACAACCTGCTTGCCTCGCCCGGATTCTCCGCCTGGATGGAAGGCGAACCGCTCGACGTCCAGCGCCTGCTTTACACGCCCGAAGGCAAGCCGCGACTCGCCATCCTCTCCATCGCCCATCTCTCCGACGCCGAGCGAATGTTCTTCGTTACCATTTTGCTCAACGAAGTCCTCGGCTGGATGCGCAGCCAAAGCGGCACCTCCAGCCTGCGGGCCCTCCTTTATATGGACGAAGTCTTCGGCTACTTCCCCCCGTCGAAGAACCCGCCCTCCAAAGGCCCGATGCTCACGTTGCTCAAGCAAGCTCGCGCCTTCGGCCTTGGCGTGGTTTTAGCCACGCAAAATCCGGTCGATCTCGACTACAAGGGCCTCTCCAACTGCGGCACCTGGTTTCTCGGCCGCCTGCAAACCGAGCGCGACAAGCTCCGCGTCCTCGACGGCCTCGAAGGCGCGTCCTCCGCCGCCGGAACAAGCTTCAACCGCGCCGAAATGGATCAAATGCTCTCCGGCCTCGGCAACCGCGTCTTCCTGATGAACAACGTTCACGAAGACCACCCCGTCGTCTTTCAATCGCGTTGGGCTTTATCATTCCTCCGCGGTCCGCTCACCCGCGAGCAAATCAGCAAGCTCATGGAAGACCGCAAAACAGTAACCCGAAGCGTTAGCGAGGGACCAAACACACTAACCCGAAGCGCGAGCGAGGGACCAAACATACTAACCCGAAGCGTTAGCGAGGGCGGTAAGCCTTCCACTGCGAGTGCCGATCGCCCCATTCTGCCTCCCGACGTCAAAGAGCAATTCGTTTCCCGCCGCGCAAATCTGCCAGCTGACGCAGGCCTCGTCTACCATCCTGCCCTCCTCGGCCAGGCCAAGCTCCACTTCGCCCAAGCCACCACAGGCGTCGATTGCTGGCAGGATGTCTCATTGCTTTTGCCCATTGACGATTCCGTACCGAACGAAACATGGGGGAAGGCTGAGACTTCCGAAGATGCCGTCGAATTAGAAGCGCAACCCGAACCCGCCGCCAAATTCGCGGCTTTACCCGGCGAGCTTTCGCGACCCAAGCGCTACACCGAGCTATCGACCGCTTTGAAAGACCATTTGTATCGCAATCAAAGGCTGCAACTTTGGAAATGCGATTCGCTCAAACAAACATCGAAAGCCGGCGAAAGCCAAGCCGACTTCCGCATTCGGCTGTCTCAGCAAGCCCGTGAAGCGCGCGACTTGGCAATTGAAGAGCTGCGTAAAAAATATGCGCCCAAATTGGCGGCATTACACGAACGAGCGCAAAAGGAAGAAATGAAATCGAAGAAGAAACAAGGTTGGGGGAAAATACTACCGGCAACCTTAACCAGCGGCGCCGCCTTGAGTCGCATTATTTCGAGTTTAATGCGTGGCAAGATGCGAGATGTCTTGAGTAGCGCAAACCAGCGAAATCTTGCAACCATCATGCGACAAAGTGACATCGTCATGCGTGATCGCCTGGATGCCGGTAGCACCCGGGAGGGGTTCGAAGCGATTGCGCAACAGGCCACTGACATGGAAGATGATTTGAAATCGCAAATGGAGAAGATTCAGGCCGACTTTTCTCCGGACAAACTCGCACTTACAGAATTGGTTGTCCAGCCCAAAAAATCAGAAATCAACGTCAGCGGCGTAACGCTCGCCTGGTTGCCTTACATTGCCACAGCAGACGGCAAGTCGCAGCCGGCATACTGAACTGAGCTGAATCAACCCCGCGCCGTCGGCTCTTCGCCCACCGTCGTCAGCATCGGCGATTCCTGAGCCAGGGCATCCATCATGCCTTGCAGCGACTGTTGAATCTGCACCATCAGCGGATCGACGGCAGCGCGGCGGTCGCGTTCGGGTGTGACGACAATTGGCTCACCGACATCCAGCACGACTTTGAGCTGCCCATGCAAGCGCGCTTTGTCCGTTATGTCCTCCTCGAATTTTTCGACAATTTCCAAAACACGATCAACGGTCGGATGCACGAGGTATCCCGGTGGATACGTCGCCAACTGTTGAGCCAAATAAATATCAGCCAATTGCTGCCACCGCCGCGCTCGCTCGGTCGCATCGACGCGCCCCCCAACCATATCCGGCAGCATCCGCGCCCGCAGGTTACGAACCCGCGGCACAGCCGGGCCAGTTTGAACCCGCCCAAACCATTCCGTTTCCAGCGGACCTAGCAACCGGTCGATCAGCCGCCCCAGCCGCGCGGCAAACGTACCCTCCTGCGGCTGACCGAAATACTCGATCTCCTTCAAGCTCAATAGTCCCGACCCCACCTTCAGCATCCGTTCCAAAAGCGGCAAACTCCGCTGCGGCTGCCACGTCAGTCTGTGTTCAATATCCGTCAGCACATCGTCACACACACTGCGAATATCGCCACCAAAAAAATACTTCACTGCCACCGGATGAACCACGACTCTACCCGGCGGCGATTGCTTCGATCGCTTTTTCGCCGCCGCCCGCGCGATGAACGCCACGCCATCGAGTAACGCATGCAAATGGTCCGCTGTCCGGCTCGTCGCCCCTTCCGGAAAGATGATCAAGGGCCGCTTCGCTTCTGTGAGCACCTCGATTGCCGTATTGATTGCCTGCCGATCGACACCTTCGCGATTGACGCTGAACCCGCCCAACGCGCGAATCGCCCAGCCATAGATCCGGCTATGCTGAAACAAATGCCAGCTTGCCATCACGTGAAAGTGGCACGGCGTCTCGACCGTCAACCAACCCATTGCCAGCGGATCGGCCGTCCGTGGATGATTCGGCGTGACCAGAATCGCATCGCCAGCCGCGATCGAAGCCCGCAATCTCTCCACATGCCGCACCTCATGCGCGACGACGCCTTCATTCTTTCGCAAGTAATAATCGTGAATCCGAATCCCGCGAAAAAACGCCGGCCAAAACGTACCGCGGTACGGCGGCAAAAACTGATAAGGCTTCTCAACGATAATCTTCTGCATGGCGACCCAATCGTACCGACAACCAGTCTGCTTGTCGCCGCGAACTTCGCCGCCGATTACTTCCTCTTCCGCTTGCCACCCGGCTGCGGCCGCGGCGGTCCGATCATCTGCGGCACCAGGTCCACCAATTCCGCGAGCCCCGCCGCCGCCAACTCGTGGCCGGAAACATATCGCCCCGGCTTCATCCAAGCGGCCAACTTGTCAGCCGGCATGCCGAGCAGCCGAGCCAACACCCCGTCCATGTCCTGCTCCAGATGCGCAAAATGCCGCGCCCATTCCGCCGCTTCGTCGATGGCCACATGCTCGCCGCTCTCCCACTTCAGCGGATGAAACAGCAGCACGCTATGAGCCGTAACAATCCGCCGCTTGCACGCCGCCAGCGGCCAGATCGCCGCCGACGAGCATTCCCCAAGCACGACGCCCGTCACATTCATCCCGCGAAGAACGATCAACGACGCCAGCGACAACGCCGCGTAGGCACTGCCCCCCGGGGAATTGAAATACAGCGTGCATTCGCCGCCAGGCGACACGGACAGGAGTTTTTCGCAGATATCGCTCTCGTGCTCCGACAGGTCGCCGCAAATGGCAATTTCCAGAGGGGCTTCGCGGTCGTCGTCTTGTTTCACGTCTGGTTTCAAAGTCGGCATGGGATAGTCGAGTTCAATCGTGGGAAATACGGGCGTAGCGATGATATTGTCGGGCATGGCTTGGCAAATTCCCGGCCGCCAGGAAATTTTTGGGCGGTAATCGAATAGGACTGAGTGTGTGTATAATAGGCCAACCGGGACGACTGAGGATGGGGTACGCCCGTTGCCTGCCCGCTGGGCGGGGATCATTCGCGATAGCTTGGTTCAATTCAACCAGCGATGGGCATCAAGTTTCACTGCCCCAACGGGCACAAGCTGAACGTCAAGGCTTTTTTGGCCGGCAAGAAGGGCATTTGCCCCAAATGCGGGACCAAGATGCTCATTCCCACTGTCAGCGAGGCGGGCCTTGCTGATAGTGAGAGCGATAGCGACTTGGAAGTGACCGACCCCTCGCAAGCGGTCAAAAGCAATGGCTCCGGCGCCATCGCAGCGGCTAGCAGCGCGGCCGCCGGTTCCGTCGCGGCTGCTCCTTCTGCTCCCGCGGTCTCCGCAGCTCCCGCAACTGCGGCAGCATCGGGCGCGAACGATCCGATCGCCGAAGCGCCGGCCGCAATCTGGTATGTTCGTCCACCAAGTGGCGGGCAATATGGACCCGCCCGCGGCGACATCATGCGGAAATGGATCTCCGAGGGCCGAGTCAGCAGCGATTCGCTCGTCTGGCGCGAAGGCTGGACCGATTGGCAGAACGCCGGCAGGCTCTTTCCGACGCTGAACGAATCGGGATCGAATGCCGCGGCACAACCCGCCGTCTCCGCCGTATCGACAACCGTTCCGCTGTCCGCCAAGGCAAGCCAGCGCGCCGTCTCGCGTTACGAAACAAGAAAACATGATTCCAACACGATGGCCGTCGCCATTTTGGTCGGACTCGGCATTCTGTGCCTGATTTTGATTGGCATTCTGGTTTTCGTCGTCGTGCGGATGAATCGGGTCGCCTAATCGCCAGCAGCCGGCCGACGCCTTGGATTGAACGCCCCAGCATCTAGAATACGGCTGGCTTCTCAGCCGAGATTGTTATCGCCTATCAACCTCCAACCCGGAGTTCGCCATGCGCAGGTCATTTGTTTTTTCTTTCCTCGCTGTCGCTTTGCTGATGTCAGCCGCACGGGAAAAGTGCGCTGCCGCCGAAGGAAATACATTCACAATCGGCGAGGGCAAGCTCGAGCTGACCGCTCCGGCCAAGTGGACTAAAAAAGAGCCGGCCAGTCGGATTATCGAAGTGGAATTTGCGGTACCACCCTCCAAAGGCGACGAAACACCCGGCCGGCTGACCGCCATGGGCGCCGGCGGATCGGTCGAGAGCAACATCGACCGCTGGGTCGGCCAATTCGCCGGCGAAGGCGGCGCGGCGGCCAAGGCCAAACGCGACAAAGCGACCATCAATGGTGCCGAGATCGAAATCGTCGATCTCTCCGGCACCTACAAAGACTCCCCTGGCGGTCCCTTCGCCGGCGGCAAGACAATCAATCGCGACAACTATCGCATGCTCGGCGCCATCATTCAAACCAAGGACCGCGGCAACTATTTCCTCAAGCTCTATGGCCCCAAATCCACGATCGATGAAAACGAAAAAGGGTTTCAGGACATGGTGAAGAGCCTCAAGGTCAAATAATTGGTTCGGTGACAGCATCTACCTCCTGTCAGCGTTTAACGCCAGTAGTCACCTTTGGTTCCATCATCCAACACTCCTATCTAATTATGCGTCATCTACTCTCGTGGCTCGTCGCCTTTGCGTTGCTGGTTCTAGTTCAGCCCTGCGCTCGAGCTGCCCAGCCCAACGTCATTCTCATCATGGCCGACGATCTCGGCTACGAAACGATCGGCGTCAACGGTGGAACCTCATATAAAACGCCGCATCTCGATAAGCTCGCAGCCGGCGGAGTACGATTCACGCAGTGCTACGTGCAGCCGCTCTGTACGCCGACGCGGATGCAGCTCATGACGAGCAAATACAACGTGCGGAACTACGTCAACTTTGGCGAAATGGACCCCAAGTCAGTAGCATTCGGCAATTTGTTCAAATCCGCCGGCTACATCACCTGCATGGCCGGCAAATGGCAGCTCGGCCGCGAGCTTGAGAAGCCAAAAAAATACGGCTTCGATGAATACTGCCTGTGGCAACACCTCCGCCGTCCGTCGCGCTATCCGAATCCTGGCCTGGAAATCAACGGCGTCGAAAAGGATTTCAAAAACGGCGAATATGGCCCCGACATCGTGAACGATTACGCGATCGACTTTGTCACTCGGCATAAGGATAAGCCGTTCTTTCTTTACTACCCGATGATGCTGACCCACGGCCCCTACATGGCGACGCCCGACAGCAAGGACTGGGACCCGAAGGAAACGAAGGAAAGCGGCAGCAAGGACCCGCAGCACTTTGCCGACATGGTTCAGTACATGGACAAGCTCATCGGCAAGCTCGTCGCGACGCTCGACAAGTTCTCGCTCCGCGAAAACACGCTCGTCCTCTTCGTCGGCGACAACGGTACCGGCGCGGGGACGAAATCGATGATGGGCGACAAAGTCGTCATCGGCGCGAAAGGCAGCACGAACACGTTTGGCATGCGCGTGCCGCTCATCGCCAGTTGGCCGGGAAAGATCGCCACCGGCAAAGTCAGCGACGACCTCGTCGATAGCACGGATTTTTTGCCGACGATTTGCGATGCGGCCGGTGTTTCCACGGCAGCCGCGGGGAAGATCGACGGCCACAGCTTCCTGCCGCAGCTCAAAGGCGAAACGGGCTCGCCGCGGCAGTGGATCTATAGCTGGTATGCCCCGCATGGCGAAAACCTGCGCGAATTCGCCTTCGATCAGCATTACAAACTCTATCGCAGCGGCGAATTCTTCGATGTGGCTGCCGATCCGGACGAAAAGAAGCCGCTGAAAGTCGGCTCTTTGACTGGCGCAGCAGCCGATGCCGCCAAAAAGTTCGAGGCCGCTCTTACTGAATATCGCGATGCTCGCCCCGCTAGCTTGCCGCAGCCCGGACAGACCGCGGCGAAGGGCAAAAAGGCGAAAAAAGCCAAGGCTGCGGACTAGCTGATTGGTAATTGATGCGTTTGCTGACTTTGTAGCCCTCACGCTCCGCGTGAGGAGCCCGGATTCACCGATTTGACCCACCACCAGCTGATTCACTGCTGGCGCTAGCAGTGAAGCGAACCAGCGTTGCTCGCTAAGTGAGGCACTTGTTAGAGTCTGCGGCCTTTGCCGGCTCGTGCCGATATTCCCTAGTAGGTCCGCCCTGCCGGGGCGGCCCTGAAAAGGCCTTAGCGGCAAGCACGGATCGTGCAAAGTCCCGTCCGGCAGACGGGACCTACAGTGCATTCCCAAGGACGGGACCTCATGCAGCGACGCAATTTTCTTGGTTGGTTGATTTCGAGCGCCGGCACGGTGGCGATTTTCCCCGGCTGCCACGGCGCGCAATACGCTCGCGTAATCAAACCCGGCGAGAAGCAAATGGTCGGCAGCCATCAGGCCGGCCAGGAGACATTCAAGCCGCTGGTGGATGAAGCGGTGACCAAGCTCGTCGCGCGGCATGCGCCCGGACCGCCGATCATGCACCAAACGGCCCTCGGCGCCGAACCGCTGCCGCCGCCGAAGATGCGGGTCTGCTTCGTCGGCGTTGAAAACAAAACCGCTGAGGAAATCGGCGATTTCAAAGAACAAATCTACGAGAACATCGACACCCGGCTGCTCGAATGCGGCACCTGCGCACCGATCAGTCGCCGCTACGTCGAAGCCGGGCTGTGCCAACTCCGCCTGCGGCCGGATCAACTGTTCGTGCCCGACAATCTAAACATGTTCGTCGGCCTGATGAACCAGCAAGGCCAGCCGTTCGATTATTTGCTGTTTGCCAAGCTGACCAGCGGGACGACGCGAGAAAATAAGGACTATCAGCGCGACTACGAGCTCACGCTGGAGCTCGTCGATATTCGCACGGGCGAGCAAGACAAGCAAACTGCCGGGATCAGCAAGGGCTATCATCACTCGCGCACCAGCCGAGCCCTTTCCGCCGGCGGCTGGTTCTAATGCAAATGACCGTGGGATCGCATAGTAACCCGAAGCGTGAGCGAGGGCATAAGATTTTCCGGTACGCGCCCTCGCTCACGCTTCGGGTTTGTGTAATTTGTTTCCTCGCGGCCGCCGGCTGTTCGACCTACGCCGAGCGGACGCTCAAGCTGCATAACGCCTATTACGACAACCAGCTCGACCTCGCTAAATCGACCGCCGACTCGCAGCTCAAGCGCGAATGGACCAGCGCCGACCTGATCCGCCTCGATCAAGCCATGATCGATCTTGCGGCTGGCGACTCAAAGGCCGCCGAGCAAAAGCTGCGCGTCGTTCGCGATCATTTCGACGAGCTCGAAGGCGTCTCCCTCGTCGAAACCACCGCGTCGTATCTCTCCGACGATAACCGCCGCTCCTATTGCGGCGAAGATTATGAAAAAATCCTCATCCGCGGCATGTTGGCTCTCGCCAACCTAATGCATGACGGCGGCGATGCCGAAGCCTATAGCCTGCAGCTCATCGAGAAGCAGGATCAGATCATTGCAGCTGGTGTTGATAAAAAAGGGAACAACCCGAAAGCCGATTATCCGAAGATGGCGCTGGCCCCGTACATGCGCGGCATCCTGCGGGAGGCCACGCACCTCGATTACGACGACGCCGAGCGGTCGTACACTTCGGTCGTCAGCTGGCAGCCCGGCTTTCGTCCCGGCCGCTTCGATCTCGATCGCGCGACGCATGGGCAACACTCTTCGCCCGGCAACGGCGTGCTCTACGTGTTCGCGCTCACCGGCCGCGGTCCTTACAAGGAAGAGGCCACGGAAGTAGCCAGCACCGTGTCGCTGTTCATCGCGGGCGAACTTGTCAGCGCGTTAGGCCATCAAACGCTGCCGCCGAACATCGCCCCCGTCAAAGTGCCGCGCGTGGTGGCTCGCGGCGGCCGTACGGGCGCCATCGGCGTCGATGTCGGCGGTCGACCAGTCGGCGCGACCGAAACGATCACGGATGTCACGCAGCTCGCGATTGCTCAGCAGGAAGCGATTTATCCGACCATCATCGCCCGCGCCGTCGCCCGCCGTGTGCTCAAAGACGGCATCCTCTACGGCGGCAAAGAAGCCATCGGCATCCAAAAAGGCTCGCTCCCCGGCCTCGCCATCGACCTCGCCGGCCTCGCCTGGCAAGCCACCGAGAACGCCGACACCCGCGCCTGGGGTCTGCTCCCCGACAAAATCCAAGTCCTCCGCGTCGAACTCCCCGCCGGCGACCACGACGTCACGCTAAAGGCGCTAAACGCCGGCGGCACCGCCGTCAGCCGCGGCTCAACCCAGCACATCCGAATCGGTGACGGACGTAACACCTATCTCTTGGCCAGTTTTCCCGACAGCCAGCTCGTGGGCAAAGTGCTCGTCAGCCAGCCCTAATTCTTGACACTGAAGGTGTCTAACAACAAAGCCCAGCGTCGCGCAGCGCACGCTGGGTAGGCAATGTGTGCATGTGTATAAACCCTGAAAGGGTTTCACAAAGTGGCCCACCGATCATTGCTCTGCCCGCTGCGGGCGCGGGCCGAAGCGGCGGGCAAACTTGGAACCGACGCGGCGGAACCAGACTTGCGCGTCAGAGATACGAGCCCGCAATCGCTTGGTGGCCGCGATTTCATCGCCGTCGATCTCGAAAGCGCCTGATTCAATGTCGATCGAGACAAATTCTCCGCGGTTAGGGTCTTCCAATCGCGGGGCGATTTCGCGGTCGTAAATTGCATCGCCACGACGGGCGAACTCTTCTTTACTGTAACGGGGTTTTGTCGTGGGCACGGTCGTGTCCTTGGCAGTTACACCTAATTATACCTCATTCCAAAATCCCGCGCACGACTTCCCCATGCACATTCGTCAGCCGCCGTTGAATGCCATTGTGATAATAGGTAAGTCGCGCGTGATCGATACCCAGCAAATGCAGCACCGTCGCGTGAAAATCCGGCCACGTGACGCGATTCTCCACCGATTTCCAGCCAACCTCGTCGGTCGCGCCATAGGCGAATCCAGGCTTCAGGCCCGCCCCCGCCATCCAGATGGAAAAGCCATACTGATTATGATCGCGCCCCTTCCCAACCTGATCGGCGGCTGACTGCGTAAATGGCGTGCGGCCAAACTCCGTCGTGAACAGGACCAGCGTGTCTTCAAGCAATCCGCGCTGCCGCAAATCTTTGATTAGGCCGGCAACTGGCACATCAATCAGCGCAGCCTCCTGCGTATGGTTGGCTTTAACATCCTCGTGCCCGTCCCAGTTGATTCGCGGGCTCCCAAAAGCCCCGCCGGAAAAAAGCTGCACGAATCGGACTCCGCTTTCAATCAGCCGCCGGGCAGTCAGGCAGCTCTTACCGAAAGGCGCGGTAAGTTCTTGATCGAGACCATAGAGTTTTTCGATCGCCGCCGTCTCCTGCGACAAATCGACGACGCGCGGCACGGCAAGCTGCATCTTCGCGGCCAGTTCATAGGCCCGCATGCGAGCCGACAGCTCGTTGTTTTCGCCAACTTCCTCCTGATAAAGCTCATTCAGCCGTCGCTGAAACTTGCGACTGGCGGCTTCGATGTTTTCGGAGATCGGCAGGGCCGGCGCTAAGTCGCGAATCGGCTGGCCGCTGCTGTTAAACATCACTCCCTGGTGCTGAGCCGGCAGAAATCCGTTCGTCCAGTTGTTGGTGCCGCCGGCGGGCAGGCCGCGCGTGTCGGGCAACACAACAAACGCTGGCAGCTCGTCGGTTTCACAGCCGAGGCCATAGGAGAGCCAGGAGCCGAGCGTCGGAAACCCGTTTAGGCGAAAGCCCGAATTCTCATGCATCGTCGCCGGCGTATGGCTCGACGATTCAGCCACCATCGAGCGCACAATCGTCAGCTCATCGGCAACCTCAGCGATGTTCGGCAACAATTCGCTCACCCACAAACCGCTCTTGCCTCGCTGTTTGAACTCAAAATCGTTTTGCCTGAGCAAGCCAATCTGCCCAAAAAACACATCGGGCTTTTCATCGCCCCCTAAAGGCTGCCCATGCCGCTTCGTCAGCTCCGGCTTGTAATCAAACGTGTCAAGCTGACTAAAGCCACCGCAGCAACAAATATGAATGACTCGTTTGGCCTTCGCCGGATGATGCGGCGGCGAATCCTTGGCTTCGCCGGCGATTGGCGACGCCAAGACGATTCCGTCGCGCGCCAAAAGTGACATGAAAGCCGCCGCGCCGATGCCATTGGCGGCAAACGAGAAGAAATCGCGACGCGGCAGCGCCGAAACATTCTGATCGCCGCATTCTGAATGTTGAGTTTTCCCGGCCATCGCTTCCTCGTAGGGTGGGACCAGCGAGCTTGCTCGCGCCGGCCCACCATTTTTGAATCCCCCAGGAAATTGAACAGGAGCAAACAGAGGTAACAGAGAGGCAAATGAACAAAAAAAGCATAGGCAGCAAAGAGAAACAGCGAACGGACTTCTTTGCTTCCTTTGCTGCCTTCTGTTCAATCTTCTCCGCTTCCTCTGTTATCTCCTGTTCACAAAGAAACTTGGGAATTTATTCATGATCGTTGTTTCTAATTGACGTACAAAAATCCATTGGAGTTAAACAACACGCGACAAAACGCCGCCAAACCATTCTCCGCAACAAACGCGACCGATTCATCAACCTCCGTGTCGGAAGGTAATCGTCCATAGGCCAATTCAAACGCGCGTTTCACTTGTGCTGCGTTTTCCGCGGGTCGTTCGCGCTTCAATCGCTCGGCACAATCTTCAGACAAACGCAGCGTGAACGAGTTGTTCAGCAGCGACAGCGCCTGCAGCGGTGTCGTCGTGCTGCCTCGCCGCGGGGCCGCCGTCGCAGGATCGGGACAATCGAACGTATCGAGCAGTGGATTGCGGCCACCGCGAGCCCAAAACCGGTAAATCGACCGCCGATTGAATGCGGTGCCGATCGGATCGATCGGATCGTAATACTGAGTTGTCTTATAAACGTACGGCCGAAAATCCATATAGCTCGGCCCGCCCCGCTGCTCATTGAGCTGGCCCGAGACGGAAAGCATGGCATCGCGCACACATTCAGCTTCCAACCGCCGCGGACTGAATCGCCACAGCAGCCGATTATCGGCATCGACGGCTAAACATTCCGCACGCGGTCGCGACGCTTGTCGATAGGTAGCTGAAGTGACAATCACGCGATGCAGTGCTTTCAGGCTCCATTTATTCGCAATCAATTCATTTGCGAGAAAATCCAACAGTTCCGGATGCGAAGACCGCCCGCCGCTAAAACCCAAATCGCTCGGCGTCTCCACAAGGCCGCGGCCAAAGTGATATTGCCACACGCGATTCACGATCGTCCGCGCAAATAACGGATTTTTCTCGCTCGCAATCCAAGCGGCCAATTTCGTCCGCCGCTCGGCATCATTCGCATCCGCCGCTAACCCAAACTCCGGCTCGCTGACCGAAAGCGACTCAATGCCAGCCGGGGCAATCGGCTCCCCCGGCTGCTGCACATTGCCGCGAGCAAGTAGCCGCATGACCGGCGGCGTCTGCGGAGTTACGGCGAAAGCCTTACGGTCGCGATAATCACGAACCTGCACGGCGAGTGCCTCGACCTTGGCCTTTAACATCGCATAACGCTGACGATCAAACTCATTCATTTCGGCGACCAGTTCGGCCTCACTGACCTGGTTGCTCACCGCGCGAAACGAAGCCTCGACCTCGTCAGGCGAAAGAGCCCGGTCGTAAAGCCGCGCCGTTTCAATTTTGCCATCCAGCATCTTGCTGCCGCCGGACGGCGAATGCCGCAGTCCCAGCACGACATGACTCTTGCCAGCCGGGAATACAACCGGCCCTTGGCTTTGATAAGCCAGGCCATACGGCTGACCTTCCCGATACAGGCGGATCGTGCCGTCGGCGTCATAGACAGCCGCCAGATGCACGGCCCGATTCGCCGCCTCGCTTTCATCCGTCGCTTTGTCGATCGCCTGGGTTCGCGCAAAGTTGTTGCTGCCCGCAATCCAGCGTTTGGGCTGCTTCTCGCCAAACACAATCGTGTCGAAAATCTTACCGTCGAGCGTCTCCACGCCGATCACACCGCCGGCGCGCTGCTCCAAATGGCCAAGCTGCACCCACGCTTCGAGCGTTTTAGCGCGCAGGTCCTGAACCAGGGGTGTCGAGACCACATGTCCCGTGCGCCCATCAACGGTGATCGCTCCCTTGCCAAACTTTGCCACCCCCTCGACCGTTCCATTCAACGTGCCAAACGTGTCGCTCGCATCGGTTTCAAAATCCCACTGTGCCAGCGGCCGCGGCGGCGCGGGGCGTCGCTCAGCGTCTGCCTTTCTTTTGGCCAGGGCCGCCGTCCGCGCGGCTTTCTCGATTTCGCTTAACGCTTGGCTGGCTTGAGCATGCTGGGCGAGTAACTCCGCGGGGGGCGTTGCAGGGATGTCGCGATTTCCGCGTTTCACACCGGCCAGCGCAGCAGCTAATCGGTAATAGTCGGCCTGTCGAATCGGATCGAACTTATGATCGTGGCAACGGGCACAATTAACCGTCAGGCCGAGAAACGTTTGGCCGACCAAGCCAACCAAATCCTCCAGCTCATCCTGCCGCATGATCATTTGCATGGTCTCGCCTTTGGGCAGCAAACTGTCATGCACGCCACCGACGAGAAAGCCCGTCGCAATGATCGCATCCTGATCGCCCGGCCTCAGCACGTCGCCCGCAATCTGCAGCCGGGCAAATTCGTCAAACGGCAGGTCGCGATTCAGCGCATCGATGACCCAATCGCGGTACCGCCACGCATGCGGCCGCATTTTGTCATATTCGAAACCGTCGCTCTCGCCAAAATGAACCACATCCAGCCAATGCCGAGCCCAGCGTTCACCGTAGTGAGGCGACTGGAGTAGTCGCTCAACAATTGCTTCGTAGGTTTCGCTGTTATTCAGTTCTTCCGCTGTCGGCGGGAGGCCCACAAGATCGAAATACAACCGGCGAATGAGCGTGCGGCGATCAACCGGTGTCGAAGCGACAAGGCCAGCGTCCTTCAACTTCACCACAACAAATTTGTCGATTGAATTCTGGCTGCTGGATTCAGAAGCTGCGACCAACGGTTGCAGCGACCACCAGTCATATCCCGCGCGAGCCGCACTCGTATAACGAAACGGATCAATCGGATCGGTGCCCCACTTCGCCCCCGCGGCGATCCACTGCCTGATAATCTCTCGTTCACCCGCCGGCAACGGATGTTTCGGCGGCATTTCATCGGCCACAATCCGCTGCCACAAATTACTGGCACTCGGCTTGCCCGCCTCAATCGCGCTTCCGCTCTCTCCTCCCGCAAATGTCTTCGCCGCGCTCGTCAGGTCCAATTTCCCCTTCGGCTCCGCCCCGCTATGACACTCCATGCACCGCCCCGCCAGAATCGGCGCCACCTGCCGATCAAAATCCAACTCCGCTGTTCGCCCTCCGCGCGCACCAGCCCCCACGAAAGCAGTTAGCATCAAACTTCCCAGAAAGCCGCGACCCACCATTGCGAACTTTCCCTCGTGAATGACAAACTCTCAAATCTCAAATCTCAAATTCTGAAACCTCACGCCTCATGTCTCAAGCCTCAAGCCTCCCCTGGGTCGTGATACCGTTTGCCGCCTAGTAAAGTAATTTCGGTATATATCATTAAAAACGGTCGAGCGCCTTGATTCTATCACGTCGCCGCTACGATTCGCGGCATGGCGACGGCTCCAAATAAATGGCAGCGCTGGACGGACGTTGAAGATTCCGTCGTTGATCTATTCCCGGCACGCGAGGCCGCAGAGCTGCTAGGGCGCACGTATCAGGCCGTGCGCAGCCGGCGCGATCAATTGGGATTAGGACCGCATCATGGCAATCGGAAGGCTAAGAAGCGGCTACGGCGGGAATTCTTTGCAACAGGCGAGGGACCACGCGAGGAAGTCGTGCCGCCGCCGAATCGGCCCAAATGCCGACTCTGCCGTCGCAAGGCCCGTGCTAAAGGACTTTGCCTGAAATGCTATGCAAGGCTGCGCTACAGAGCGAAAAAGCGCAAAGGACTTGCCAGATAGTTTGTCTCCGCTAAGATTATCGACGCTACAACCAGCTCGACAATTTGAGCTAATCGCCGCAAGGCGTTGAGTTAGAAGCCGCCCGCTGGTTGTAGCAAACTAGGGCGGCTTTTTTCGTCGCCACACATATTGCCGGTCTTCCAGTAACTCGGATTCCGGTGTCCCGCGAGGACGTGGGCAAGGTGATGAACAGTGTTCATCGCGCCCCGTCCATTGACATAACGGCTGTCGAAATCCTCGAAGCCGGACATGGCCAATGATTGTGGCCGCGTCCGGCTTTTTTCGTGCGCAAAAAGAAACCCGGCAGAGTGCAAGTCCGCCGGGCTTCTGATAACTCGGTCCCCTAACCCTTCAGAAAGGAGGCGAGCGATGCGGTGGTTCCCATCCGGTAGAAGATAGGACCGCGGCCACGGATGGCCTTAAACGGGGCCGCCAGGTTGGCCGCTAGGTCTTATAAACCGTCGCGTCCGGGTTCAACTCCCGGCGGCTCCATGTTTCTTTTTATGCCGCTCGGCTGCGCGGAGCAAGGTATCCCGCGCCCAGCCCGATAGATTGTCGCCGCCAGCCTCACGCAGTAAGGCCAATTCGGCAGTAGTCATTTTCAAGAGAAACGCCGCGTCGCGTTTCTCGTAGTCCGGCAACTTAGGCCGTCCACGGGCTGCTTTCTTTGCCATAAAAAATATATACAGAAAATCGAGATACGGGATTGCTTTCAACGATTAACTATATATACTGTAAATCATGCGTTGGCAATAGACCAACGAAAAAACCCCGCTGGCTGTTGAAGCAACCATCGGGGCCAACACAATCCGGCTGTTCGCCAGACTGAGCCTGATAACTCCATTCTAGCGAGCAGCCCTTACTAAAGGGAAGCTTGGAATGGCGAACGTCATGTTGATTGAGAAGCGGAACACGATTCTGCGGATGCTTGTTGAGGGTAATTCCATTCGTTCGGTCTGCCGGTTAATGCAGACGAATATCCCAAGTGTCCTGCGCCAGCTCGAATGGGCCGGCAAGCACTGTGCGGACTTGCTCGATGAGAAGCTACAAGGGCTCAAATGTCGGCACCTGGAGTGCGACGAAATTTGGACCTTCTGCTCAAAAAAGCAGGCCCGCCTTACGACTGAAGAGCGCGCCTTGAGGCACGACATCGGCGACGTTTACTTGTGGACAGCGCAGGATCAAGACAGCCGGTTGATTGCCCATCACCTGCTCGGCAAGCGGTCTGCCGATAACGCGCGGCGCTTCATGGTGCGGTTGGCGGATAACCTCTCGCAGCCGAATGGCGGTTATGGCTCTCCGCAAATCTCGGTCGATGGTTTCGCGGCTTATCCCGAAGCCGTTGACCTCGCGTTCGGCAAAGATTGCAAGCTCGGCGTCATTATCAAGCAGTACCGCAACGCGAAACTGCAATATGATCCGAGTGAAATAGTTGGCACGAAGCGCCGCCCGATGCGAGGGGGCCTGACTCCACGAACGATATGCACGTCGCATGTCGAGCGGAACAACGGAACCATCCGCACGTTTATGAAGCGGTTCTGCCGGCTGACTAATGGCTTCTCTCGCAAGATTGAGAACCTACAGGCCGCCGTGAGCCTGCACATGGCCTATTACAATTTTTCTTGGCGTCCAGGCACGATGAAGTACACGCCCGCGGAAGCGGCGGGATTGACAGGCCACTGCTGGACGTTCGATGAATTGCTGTCCTAGTCGCTACAATAAAAAAGCCCGCGAGCGGCAAACTCGCGGGCTTTCAGATTCGCAGGCCAGGAAGCCAATGCGTCTCAACAACTGCATTGTGCGCCTTCCGGCTTTTCAACGTCAAGCCGAGGGCTATTGCAAATGTTGGATTGGATAATGGCAATTGTTCAACTCTGTCGATCTGGATTGGCCGCTGGCAAGACACTCAAGTCTTGGCATGACTCGGCGCTGAATGAGCGCGAGCGAGAACTTTTAGTAAGCGCCAGCCGGGACGGTATTTTTCACCTTGGACAAAACGACTTCGACGGTCGTTTTGTCGCTACCAATTCGCATGAATTCACGGATCCGAATGATGCGGCAGTTACTGCGCATTATCTCGACGCCTTCATTAGCCTCTGTGAGCGCGGTTTAATTCTGGACCAGAACGGCGACGATTTGTTTCGGCTTACCGGACAAGGCTTTGACATTGGCCGAAAGCTAGCTGCGAAGAGTGGCTGACATGCCATTCAATCGCTCTGGATAGAACTCTAACCCCGTGGATTACGCGGTGGAGCACAGATAACCGGCGGTGCTTCTGGCTCATCAGATTTAGATTCAACAGGGGGCGGAGCGAACCAATTATCCTCATTCGCAACGCGGGCGAGATAATCACGGTTTAACTTCGTCGCTGCCTCTTGCAGCTTCTGGGCAATAATTGCGTCCTGCTCTCGATCCCGCTGCCATTGAGCCTCGGATGCCGCCTCGCGTAGTGCGCTTTCAATCCGTCCAAGTTTGTCCACGGCCAATAGTGCGCCGACACCAGCCGCGACAGCCCCGATTTCGGCTGCGGTATGGAGAAACGCCTTTGGATCGTGCTCGCTCATATTCAGGATCGATAGAGCGTATCCTGACTGCACGTCCGTTGCAAATTTGAGTGATGAATGTGTCTAATTGGCCCGATGCGGCCTACGTCAGTTTTCCCTTGACACTTGCTCAAACGGTATCACGACCCTCCCCTGCGCTTTCCCGCAATTTTTGAAAAGTCGCCATTTTTTGGTCCGGTTTTTCGGCGAAATTGCAATGTACCTTAGGAGGGCCTACATTGCGCCTCGATTGATTCGTCGTCTCACCGCTTAGCCGCCGCCCCCAGGCGGCGTCATCCCTTAACGAATCGCCAGCCACCACTAACCTCGCGCTAAACTTTAGCGCACTGGCATTTCAATCGAAAATCCCAACTGCCCAACAAGCAACACCTTACAACCCGCGCTAAAGCCCTCCGTAATGAAAAAACTTTGAACTTTAGCGCGTTTCGGGAATCAACGTTTATGACCCAACGAGAAAAATCCCGCCGTCAATTCCTGGAATCGTCATCGCTCGCCGTCGCGGGCTCGCTGGCCGCCTTAACCGCGCCCAGAAATGTCCACGCCGCAGGTAGCGAAGAACTGAAAATCGGCCTCATCGGCTGCGGCGGTCGCGGCTCCGGCGCAGCATCCCAGGCGCTCAAGGCCGATTCCAAGGTCAAGCTCTGGGCCATGGCCGACGCCTTCGAAGATCGGCTGGAGCTGAGTCTGAACAGTCTGGAAAAAATCGAAGAAGTCGCCCCCAAGCTCGAAGTCGCCAAAGAACGCCGCTTCATCGGCTTCGACGCCTACAAAAACGTCATCGAGTGCTGCGAGGTGGTGCTACTCTGCACTCCACCGCAGTTTCGACCGCTGCATCTGCAAGCCGCAGTCGCCGCCGGCAAACACGTCTTTGCAGAAAAGCCCGTCGCCGTCGATGCCCCCGGCGTCCGCCGCGTTTTGAAAATCTGTGAACAAGCCAAAGCCAAAAACCTCTCCGTCGTCTCCGGCCTCTGCCTCCGCTACAGCTATCCGTTTCAAGAGGCCGTCAAACGCATTCACGACGGTCAGATCGGTGACATTCAGACGCTGCAAGCCAACGACTATCGCGGCTCGATCTGGGTCAAGCCGCGACTGCCGGAGTGGAGCGATATGACCTGGCAGATGAAGAATTGGTACTACTTCACCTGGCTCAGCGGCGATTTCAACGTCGAGCAGCACGTCCACTACCTCGATGTCTGCTCGTGGCTCAAGGGCCAATATCCGATCAAAGCCGTCGGCCTCGGCGGCCGCCAGGTCCGCACCGGCCCCGAATACGGCCACATCTACGACCACTTCTCCATAGTCTATGAATACGCCGACGAAACCAAGCTCATCAGCAACTGCCGCCAGATGGCCGGCTGCGCCAATGACATGAGCTGCCACGCTT
This sequence comes from Pirellulaceae bacterium, assembly GCA_036496265.1. Taxonomy (GTDB): domain Bacteria; phylum Planctomycetota; class Planctomycetia; order Pirellulales; family Pirellulaceae; genus CAYLLN01. Next base: position 21,995 of record DASXLL010000301.1, read on the forward strand.
ACGGCACCAAAGGCATCGCTCACCTCGGCGAGAAGCGCAACGGCATGACTATAAAAACCGGTGGCAAGACCGGCGGCGACGTCTGGAAATATACCGGCGAGGAAAACAACCTCTACCAAACCGAGCACGACGAACTCTTTGCCTCCATCCGCAACGGCCGCCCCATCAACAACGGCGACTACATGGCCAAAAGCACCCTCGTCGCCATCATGGGCCGCATGGCCGCCTACACCGGCCAAGCCATCACCTGGGAGATGGCCATAAACTCAGAAGAAGACCTCACCCCACCCGCCTACAACTGGAACGTAAAGCTCGAAGTGCCGCCAGTAGCAATGCCAGGCATAACGAAGTTTGTCTAACCAGTCGGAGGCGAATCAAGCATTTCAATCTTGTGGCCGAGGAAATAGACCAGCCGCTCAAAATCTGCCTCATTATTAAACCACTCTCGAGCGACGGGAATTTGACCGTGAATCCAATCAAAGACGACAACCGATTTTGAATCGCGAAAGCCACGAAACTCGTTCCACCGAATCATGTCATCCTTGCCCACTGTGCGAATAGCAATTCCATCGGTTGAGAAGACGAACTCCGCGTCGACAGCCGCTGCAGCCCGTTTTGCAATGAACGCTCGTCTGAGCATGGGAAGATAGAAGCCGATGAAATAGAGCAACCCGCCAGCAACGGCCAGCCACAAGTATCCCACGGGTGCTGTGGGATGCTCAGCGATGAAAGCCATCGCGCCAATAACCATGCCGACTAAGACAACGATCGTGACGATCGGAAAGCCAGAACCATTCGAATTTCGTCCTTCCAACAAGGCGAACGCTTGCGAGAGGTCCGATTTGGTCAATTTCCCGGAGGCGTGGATCGGCGGGACTAACTGGGCATCGCGGGGTTCGCGAGTTTCCGTGTCGAGTCCTGCAGCAAACTGCGGCGATTCATAGGGATTAGGAGAAGGCTTATCTTGCGATGTCATGCGGCTGAAACGGCCCGTGAGCTAACATTTCAAAAGGCTTGAACCATCATGCCATCACTCTATCACAAGATCATCCCTGGCGGCGAATCCAGTAGTTCGGCCGTCGCTTGGTATGCGCTACGGCGAGAACAACGATTTCATCCTCGAAAAGTTCATAGCCGACGTAGTAGGGAAAGCGTTTCAAGAAGCAACGACGAAGATTGCGGCGCGAGCGAGTGGTTTCGAGACGGGCATACATGCCGGGCGATGCCTGAATGCGCAAAATCGCATCGCGATATTCCTCAATGAACTGGTCGCCCAGGCCTACTTCCCGCTCGTCGTACCATGCGGCGCCATCGACTAATTCATCTTCGGCTGCTTCGGCAACACGAAGTTTCACGACTGCCGCCTTTGATGGACCCTTTGCCGTGCCCGCTCCAGCGACACCTGCCAATCATCGGTTTTCATTTCACCGCGTGCAACGGCTTCCGCACGGGCTTCGATTTCATCGGCCCACGCCGCTTCGACCACTTCGGGCGACTCGTGGACATCCAAGCTGGCGAGAAGGTCTCTCGCCAAAACCGCCCTCTGCTCGATCGGCAAGCCCAGTGCCACGTCGCGAATTTGTTGAGCCGTTGTCATACCAACATTGTAATAGCTTACGACACCGATTTTCCAGCCTGATCCTATCCCGCCCCAACTCCCCGATCAAACGCATCCTGATCGCGAAGACTCAGGGCGAGCGTCGATTCGAACAGCGTCGGCGCAATCGTCCAAACAGGTTGCTGATCCGTATGAGCGTTGCACTGCGAAGCAATCAGCGTGTACAGAAACTTGAACAGCCGCCGCGGCACGCGCAGCGACCGGAAAGCATCGATCATCCGGCCTTGAGTAACGCCGGGATCGAACAAGTCGGCAAGCTTCGGTGTCGTGCCAGACTTCGCACAAGCCCGAAGCCGAGCGTTGGCGATGTCGAACAGCGCCTCCCCGGTCCACTCAAACGACGGAATCATATTCTGCTTATCGAGCCGCGCCCGTTGATAAAAATCGCGCTCCTCACGTTCGATAAACCGTGTCAACTCGATCGGCAGCATCAGCTTCACACCGACGCCCGGATGCTTGAGAAATTTGTTATCCAGCATCGGCCAGAGCAGGGCTTTCATCAGCTCCGCCGAACCATTAACCAGATGCGGTTCATCCAGCCGATCGACCAGAACAACAATCCCACTATGTCCCAGTTGCTGCAGCAACCCTTGCAACTTCATCAACAACTCATATCGATCATCGGTGCTGTCCTTATTCGGCAACGGCTGACCCGAAAGCTCGGCCGGCGAAAACTGCATCAGCACTCGCCGCAGCGGATTCGTCTCGCGAATGCCGACGCGCATCCGGCTGAGAATGCCGCGAGCCAGCCAGAACGCCTTCGATGCCTTCCAAACCCACGGAATGAATCCCGCAAAGGGCACCACCGCAAACAGCCACAGCGGCCAGATGTAGTTCGCCTTCCCGTTCACCCAAAGTCCGATACAGAGAGCAATCCAAGCGACCAACCACGCCCAACCCAACGCCAATGGCCACTGCGATTGCCAAGTTTGAAACTTCAGCCGTCGCCGGAGTCGATGCCAGCGAGCCGGAAATGTCTCCGCCGTCGATTGGTCGTAACAGGCGGCGAGCAAAAGCAGGTCGCGAGCCTGATGTCGGTCGAGCTTGTCGATCGAGTTGGCATCAACATCGCAAATCACCGCCACGCTGGGCTGTTTCACATCGAGTATTCGATCGACGAGGCCCGTGACAGCCAGCGACAGAATCGCATCCATATGATCCCACAGCCGGAACTGCTTCAGCACTCGCTCCGACGTACGGTTCCGCTTGCTCAACCGGTCGCGAAACCGATCCAAAAATGGATTGAAGTCGTCGTAATGCACGACGAACAATCGCCGGCCTGGATTCCGCTCGTTGTAGCGCTCCAAATGCCGCGCAAGCTGCAGCCGCATCGCCGTTTTGCCGGATCCCTTCTCGCCAAAGATGATCGACGTCGCCGGCTCGGACGGATCGCCATACACCTTGTCCCACGACGGATGAAACGTGCTCTCGATGCAGAACTCTTTGAAAACCGGGTCCGTCTGCGCATCTTCCTCGGCGAACGGATTGCGAGCGATGCCATGGTGATCGAGGAAGTCTTGAACTTTCATGCGAGTTCACGAGGGATCCAGAAAGAGACGGTCATTGACAATTGAATTTAGCATTCAGTGTAGTTATTCCTCCGAGGCTTCATTTGACCCGACGGCTTAAATTTCCACACACGACAACCACGTTACCCTCTCACTTTTCGACTTTTTGGTCGGTATATTGGCCGTCAGCAACTCAACCTTTAACAAATCAAAGGCCCTCTCATGAAACGCGCCACACGCCGCCAATTCCTCGCTTCGTCCGCCGGAGTCGCCGCTGCGGCCGCCTTGCCGCGTTTGGCTGCGGCCCAAGGGAAGCAGCCGCCGTTTAAGATTTCGCTGGCCGAATGGTCGCTGCACCGGACATTGAAAGAAGGCAAGCTCGACAATCGCGATTTCGCGAAAACGGCGAAAGAGGATTACGGCATCGAGGCAATCGAGTACGTGAATCAGTTCTTCAAGGACAAAGCGAAGGACACGGCCTATATCGCGGAGCTGAAAAAGCGGGCGGAGGATTTGGGCGTCAAAACGCTCCTCATCATGTGCGACGGCGAAGGGGCGCTGGGCGATTCGGATGCCGCCAAGCGGACGACGGCGGTGGAAAATCATCACAAGTGGGTCGAGGCGGCGCAGGCTCTTGGATGCCACTCGATTCGAGTCAATGCCCAGTCGAACGCGAAGCTCGCGCCCGAAGAACAGCAAAAACTGGCGGCGGATGGGCTGCGCCGGTTATCGGAATTTGCCGCGCCGCACGGCATCAATGTGATCGTGGAAAATCATGGCGGCATGTCGAGCGATGGCTCCTGGCTGACGGGCGTGATGAAGCTCGTCGATCGCAAAAACTGCGGCACGCTGCCCGACTTCGGCAATTTCCGGCTCGGTGAAGGGAAGGAATACGACAAGTACAAGGGCGTGGATGAGCTGATGCAGTTCGCGAAGGCCGTGAGCGCGAAAAGCTATGATTTCGACGAAGCCGGCAATGAAACCAAGATCGATTACTTCAAGATGATGGACATTGTCGTCAAATCGCACGGCTATCACGGCTATTGCGGCATCGAATACGAAGGCACCCGACTGAGCGAGCCCGAAGGGATTAAAGCGACAAAGAAGCTGCTGGAGCGGATCCGCGAGAAAATGTCGGCTTAACGCCCTTACTGCCGAAGGACTCAATTTGTGATGCAGACCGACGAGGGCCTCGACGATCCACTTTGACAGATGTCAATTTAGGCAAACTTGGACGCCCCACTTTGCCGGTTTTGCCGTTGTTGCGCTTTGACCGCAAAGCTACCATCCGCCTGCCCGCCGGGCGACGAGCGGCTAATTGCTTGCGCTGGCGCAGAATTAAGTGGGTGCCCGCGCCGCTGTCGGCTTTTCGGGCATCAAGACCATGAAGCCGTGGCTGCTAATATCGCTCCTTCTACTAAGCTGCCTCGCCGGCTGCAAGGAAGGACCGTTTGCGCCGCCGGCCGGCTCAACCAAAGCCGCGGCGGTCTTTCCGCAGCCGCAGCAATCGCCGGCGATCGCGGCTCAGGTGCAGGACCTCAATCGTCGCGTCGGCCAGCTTGATCTCAACAACGCGGACCTGCATCGGCAGCTGGCTCAGGCGGAACAGGCCCGGCAGACGTCGCAAGATCAGGTCTCGCTGTTGCAAAAGCAGCTCGGCGAAATGACCAATCGCCTAAAGGACACACAGGTCGCGAAGACAGAGGCCGAAAAGCAAGTTTCCGCCATTCAAGCTTCCACTCGCGCCCGCGGCGGCGCGACGATCACCGCCAACAACAGCATTCGCCAATCGCTTGCGCTAGTAACGATACCCGGCCTCGATGTGCGTCAGGACGGCGAAGTGATCCGCATCGAAGTGCCCAGCGACAAACTGTTCACACCCGGCACGGCTCAATTGCAAACCGACGGCACGCGGATTCTCGATGAAGTCGCGGCGGCGGTGCATCGCCAGTATCCGCGGCAGCGAATTGTCGTTGAAGCCCACACCGATGATTCGCTCAGCACAAATCCAACTGCGGCCCATGCGCTGACCACTGGCCAGGCCCAGGCCGTCTTCCAGGCGCTGGTGCAGCGAGGCCGGCTGCCCGCGCGGCAACTTTCCGTTCTCGCCATGGGCGAAAATCACCCGCTCGCTTCGAATGCCACCCCCGCCGGCAAAGCCAAAAACCGGCGGATCGAAATCGTCGTGTATCCTGACACGATTGACGGGTAATCGGATTTGCCGGATGCAATTGCACGGCCGCTGTGCTCTACTAAACGCAGCGTCGCAATCCCTCCCTCGGCTTCCTCTAAGGAGCCTCCTCTCTCAGGAGCAATGTCATGGCGAGTCAAGATCGTCGCGCATTTCTGGAATCGGTTGGCTGCGGAATGCTGATCGCGGGATTGGGAGGCACACTTGCTCAGGAACTTGGCTTGGCGGGGGCGCTGGCGGATAGCGAGCCGATGCCGCTGTCGTTTGGGCCGTACGACGCGCTGGTCGATCTGATGCAGAGCACGCCGCCTGAGAAGTTGCAGCAGATGTTGGTCGCGAAGCTTCAGCGCGGCGATGTCGAACTGAAGCAGATAATGGCGGCAGGGGCGTTGGCGAATGCCGAGGCGTTTGGCGGCGAAGATTACACGGGATTTCACACGGCGATGGCCATGCTGCCGGCGCTGAACATGCTGGAGCTATTGCCGAGCGAACGGCAGGCGCTGCCGGTTTTAAAGGTCCTTTATCGCAACACGGCACAGATTCAAGCGCTTGGAGGTCCGGCGAAGAAGACGCTGCGGCAAATGCACGCGGCGGAGGAAGCGACCGTCGAAAGCCGGGAGATTGCGATTCGCGATGCGTGCCGCGTCGGCGATGTCGAAAAAGCCGAACGGCTGTTCGCTCCGCTGTCTGGTGCCCCGCTCGACGAAGTGTTCAACACGCTGCAGCCGGTAATGCAGGACGACATCAACGTGCATCGGTTCGTTTTCGCTCATCGCACGCGTGGCCTGGCTGAATTATTGGGAAAGGATTACGCCTACACGATTCTGCGCCAATGCGTCCATTTTTCGTGCGACCACGAACGGAACCGCATCGACGGCAAGCGGGCCGAGTCGCCGATCCGGGCACTAATGCCCAAGCTGCTCGATCAATACAAATTGGCCGAGCCAAAGTTCGGAAATCGCGATCCGGGTGACGCAGCTGTCGAGGCGCTTGCTCGCACGATTTATCAAGGTCCGCCGGAACGCTCGGCCGATGCCGCGGCCGCCGCGCTGGCCGATGGAATCAGCCCTGAAGTCGTCGGCGAGGCGATTTCGCTCGCTTCGAACATGATGGTGCTCAAGCAAGGGCCGGAAAATTGGCGAACGCACGGCGATTCGTCGGGCGTGCATTCGTCAGATGCCACCAACGCCTTCCGCAACATGGCACGTGTCGCTCAGCCGAGACATGCAGCCAGCGGACTGGTTGTGGCGGCCTATCATGTGGCAGTTCACACGCCGCACAAGGGTGACGCGTATCCACTGCCGGGCCATCGGGCGACGATCAATTCGACTGATCCGACAAGACTGCTCGACGAGGCCGAAGACGCGATTCGCAACAATAACCAAGGCCGCGCGGCAGCCGCGATCGCCATCTACTGCGAATCCGGCCACTCACCGGACGCCGCTTACCAGCGAATGCTCAAATACACCATCAGCGAAGACGGCCGGCTGCACGGTGAGAAGTATTTTCAGACCGTGCAGGAAGAGTTTCGCACCACGCGGCCGGCGTTTCGGTGGCGGCATTTAGTTGGATTGGCCCGCGTTACGGCTAGTGCGTATGGCTACGACCGCAACGACAAATATTTTGGCCGCGCGCCGGGATATGAGGAGGCATGCCGGTTGTTGAAGGTAACGGCATAGCCGATGCTGGTGAGTTTGTAGCAGCTTCGACCCGTTGGATCAGTCCGCAGCACTATGCGGCGGCGGACAATGCGCATGGCAACCGTCAACGAATTACTAGCGGTTGCCATTCGTCAGCATCAAGAGGGAAGGCTCGGCGAGGCAGAGCAGCTTTGCAAGCAGATCCTGGCGGTTGAGCCAACGAGCTACCTTGGCTGGCATTTGCTGGGGAGAATTTGTCACGACGGGGAGCGATACGTTGAGGCCGTGCAACATCTCTCGCATTCGCTAAGTTTTTCGCCGCAAAATCCGCTGGCCTATCTCGATTTGGGTCGGGGATTTCTTCGCCTGGATAAAGGAGCCGAGGCTGCCACGTGCTTTCGCAAGGCACTCGAATTGAAGCCCGACTATCCGGAAGCGCACGTGAATCTGGGTCTGGTGTTCGAGCGGGCGGAGATGATTGACGACGCGATCGCTTGTTATCGTCGGGCGCTAGAGCTAAGCCCGAACTTTCCGGAAGCATCATACAACCTGGCCAATATGTGTCAGCTGCAAGGGAGATTGGATGACGCCATTGGGCTGTACCAAAAAGCCATCTACAACAGACCGAATTTTGCCAAGGCCTACAATGGTTTGGGCGCCGCGCTGCAGGTCACGGGCGATCTGACAGAAGCGGCCAATTGTTACGCTCGGGCGCTGGCCATCCATCCCTCGCTGGCAGACGCGCATGTGAATCGAGCCCAATTGCTGCTGTTACGGGGGGACTTTGAGCACGGCTGGCAGGAATACGAATGGCGATGGATGACCGGGCAGATCCCCAGCCGGAGCTTTCGCCAACCGCGGTGGGACGGGGATTCGCTGGCCGGGAAGACGATTCTCCTTTATGCGGAGCAAGGACTGGGTGATACGCTGCATTTCATCCGGTATGCGCCGCTCGTCAAAGCTCGTGGCGGGGGAGTGATCGTTGAATGCCCAAAGGTGCTCGTCAAGTTGCTAACGAGGTGTCGCGGCATCGATCGGCTGGTTGGCTATGGGGAAGAATTGCCGGACTTCGACGTTCAATCGCCTTTGCTCAGCTTGCCAGGAATCCTCGGAACGTCGCTGGATACGATACCCAGCGAGGTGCCCTATGTTGATGCTGAAGCGATGCTCGTCGCCAAATGGCGCGAAAGGTTAAATGCCATCGGCGAATTTCAAATTGGCATCAACTGGTTTGGCAGCCCGGGTCATGATCCATCGCAGCAGCGCGATATTCCCCTCGAGCAGTTTACGAATCTGGCCCAGAACTCGGCGGTGCGACTGGTGAGCTTGCAGAAGGATAAGCGTGCGAAGCATGAGATCGACGCTTGCCCTCATTTGGCGATCATCGATTTCGGCGACGAGCTCGATGGAGCACACGGCGCGTTTATGGACAGCGCCGCGATCATGGCGAATCTGGATCTGGTCATTACATCCGATACGTCCATTGCGCATTTGGCGGGAGCACTCGGAGTCGCAGTATGGGTTGTATTACCCCACGTGCCGGAATGGCGCTGGCTGTTGGATCGCAGCGATAGCCCTTGGTATCCGACGATGCGATTATTTCGTCAGAAAAAGGCCGGCGACTGGAAAGGCGTTTTTGAAGAACTCGAAGCGGCGATACAACAACAACTGGCGTTGCAGTGAGGATTCAACACTCCGGGCGATTACAGCAACTTGCGAATAACGGTTTGGAGGATGCCGCCGTTTTTGTAATAGTCGAGCTCGACGGGAGTGTCGATCCGAACGGCGGCTTGAAATGTCTTGACTGAGTTGTCGGGTGCGGTGACTTTCACGGTGACCTCGGAACGCGGCTTGATCGAATCGTTGAGACCGACGATCTCGTAGGTCTCTTCGCCAGTGAGGCCGAGGGATTTCCAGGTTTGGCCGGCAAGGAATTGGAGCGGCAGCACGCCCATGAGGACGAGGTTGCTGCGGTGGATGCGCTCGAAGCTTTGGGCGATGACGGCGCGGACGCCGAGGAGGTACGTGCCTTTCGCGGCCCAGTCGCGCGAGGAGCCGGTGCCGTATTCCGCCCCGGCAAGAATGACTGTGGGCACATGAGCGGCCTTGTATTTCATGGCGGCGTCGTAGATGGAGATAACTTGGCCAATGTCGGCGTCGTGACCACTGTGAGGAAGGGCAGGGGAGGGCTTGGCGAGATCATCGGCCGGCGGGCGCGAGCCGCCGCCTTCGCCGGTCATGCGGCCGGCGGCGAGGGGGACGGCAGGCGAGGTTTGAGAAGAGCTGTTGGGAGCGGTGGAATGCGCTGAAGCGCCACCCGGAGCGCCACCGACGTTTTTCCCTCCCGCGCCGTGTTGAGGCGGGCCGAGGTATTTCGTGACGCCGCCTTCCGTGCCCGGTGCGAGGAAATTGCGAATGCGGATGTTGGCAAACGTGCCGCGAAGCATGACGCGGTCGTTGCCGCGGCGGCTGCCGTAGCTGTTGAACTCGGCTGGCTGCACACCGTGCTCGATCAGGTATTTGCCCGCGGGGCTGGTCTTGCTGATGTTGCCGGCCGGGGAGATGTGATCAGTCGTCACGCTATCGCCAAGCACCGCGAGACAACGAGCGCTCGAGAGCGGCGGAATCGAGCCAACGTTGACCGTCATATCGGCGAGAAACGGCGGCTCCTGGATATAGGTGCTGTGCCCGTCCCATTGATACAGATCGCCTTCCGCAACTTTGATCTTATTCCATGTTTCGTTGGCCTCGAACACGTTCGAGTACCGCGACGAGAACATTTGCGGCAGGACGGATTTGGCCAATGTTTGGCGAACCTCGTCGTTCGTTGGCCAGATGTCCTTGAGAAACACCGGCTCGCCGACGCTACCGACGCCGAGGGGGTCGGTAGTCATGTCGATGTCGGTCGTACCAGCGAGCGCATACGCCACAACGAGCGGTGGACTGGCCAGGTAATTGGCTTTGACGAGCGGATTGACGCGGCCTTCAAAATTGCGATTGCCGGAAAGGACGGCCGCGGCGACGAGATCGCCTTCCGTCACGGCATGGGCGACTGGATCCGGCAGCGGGCCGCTATTGCCAATGCAGGTTGTGCAGCCGTAACCAACCGTATTGAAGCCGATTTTCGCGAGCGGTTCGGTGAGACCGGCTTGATCGAGGTAATCGGTGACGACGCGAGAGCCGGGCGCGAGGCTCGTTTTTACATGCGGCGGCACCTGCAGGCCTCGCTCGACGGCTTTTTTGGCGAGCAAGCCGGCGGCGAGCATGACAGACGGATTGCTGGTATTGGTGCAACTGGTGATGGCAGCGATGACAACGGCGCCGTGGCCAATTTCAGACGAATGGCCGTTCTCTTTAACGGCGGCCTTTTTGCCGAGGACGCTTTCGGAGAGACCGAAGCCCCGTTCCGCGACCGGCGCGCGAAGCGCTTTGTGCCACGTTTCCTTCATGGCGGCGAGCGGCACGCGGTCTTGCGGCCGCTTGGGTCCGGCAAGTGAGGGCTCGACGGCCGAAAGATCGAGCGACACGGTTTTGGTGAACGTGGGTGCGGGCGTCGCGTCGGTGCGGAAGAGGCCTTGCTCTTTGCAATAGCGCTCGACGAGATCGACTTCGTCCTTGGTGCGGCCGGTAGCACGCAGGTAATTCAGCGTCTCGTTATCGACCGGGAAGAAGCCGATCGTCGCGCCGTACTCAGGGGCCATGTTGCTGATCGTCGCGCGATCGGCGAGCGACATGCGGCTGACACCGGGGCCAAAAAACTCGACAAACTTATCGACGACGCCAGTCTTGCGGAGGATTTGCGTCACCGTGAGCACTAGATCGGTCGCGGTGACGCCGGGCTTCAGCTCGCCGGTCAACTCGAAGCCGATGACTTCCGGCATGAGCATATAGAGCGGCTGGCCGAGCATGACGGCTTCGGCTTCGATGCCGCCGACGCCCCAGCCGACAACGCCGAGACCGTTGATCATCGTCGTATGGCTGTCGGTGCCGACGAGCGAATCGGGAAATGCGATCTGGCCCTGTTGATCCGTGCCGCGAAAAACAACTTTGCCGAGGTATTCAAGATTCACCTGATGCACGATGCCGACGTTCGGCGGCACGGCGCGGAAGTTGGCCAGCGATTTCTGGCCCCAGCGGAGAAATTCGTACCGCTCGCGGTTCCGCTGGAATTCGATTTCGACGTTTTTAGTCAGCGCGTCGGGGCTGCCGAAGTAATCGACTTGCACGGAGTGGTCGATGACAAGGTCAACCGGGATCAGCGGGTTGATTTTCTTCGGATTGCCGCCCAACCGCTTCATCGCGGAGCGCATCGCGGCCAGATCGACAACGCATGGCACGCCGGTGAAGTCTTGCAGGACAACGCGGGCCGGCTTGAACGGGATTTCCGCTTTGGCGACGGCCGTGGCTTGCCACGCGGCCAGCGCCCTCACGTCGTTTTCGGTCACGAGATAGCCGTCACAATTGCGAAGCACCGCTTCGAGCAGCACTCGCATGCTGAACGGCAGCTTGCTGATCGCGCCGAGACCTTGCTTTTCGAGTCGGTCGAGGCGATAGATGCCGAGCGGGCCGCTAGCGGTCTGAAAAGTGTCGCGGGCCTTGAAAGGGTCGAAAACGTTAGGCGTGGCCATGTGAAATGCTACGGAAAGGCGGCTGGCGCGGCCGCGGGCGGGGAAAGATAGCGTGGAGCCGCAATTTTAGCGAACTGGGGGCGGGGTGTCTGCGGTAGCGGCTCTTGCCGTTATGACTCTTGACGGGCGGAAGCTGGCACGGCTATAGTCCGCACCCCTTTCTACCCATCGATGCTATAGCGCCGGCGAAGGATCGCGGAGTGACGCACGGGCTGCGTGGAATTACACGTCGAAACACAGCCGGCTGGCTGGCGGTGATTCTGCCGCTGGCGGCGGTGTCGGCCATTGGCGACGAGCAAAACCGCTGGCCCGACGAGCGGCAGGCGGGCCAGTTTCTCTGTCATGCGGATTTTCCGCTAGCTTCGCATCAGCCGCTGCTTGATGAGCTGACGCAGCTTCAGCAAGATCTGCAATTGAAGCTCGGATCGCCGCCGCCCCGTGAGAAGATGCACTTCTTCTTGTTTCGGGCGAAGGACACCTATCAGTCGTACATGAAGGAGTATTTTCCGAAGGTGCCCTATCGGCGGGCGCTGTTCATCAAGGCTCGCGGCCCGGGGATGGTATTCGCTTATCAGGGGGCCGACTTCGAAATCGACGTGCGGCACGAATGCACGCATGCGCTGTTGCATACGTGGCTGCCGCAGGTGCCGCTGTGGCTCGATGAGGGGCTGGCGGAGTATTTCGAAGCGCCTCGCGAAAAACGGGTGCGGCAGAATCCACATCATGCGATCGTCCAAGTGGCGGTTGCGAGCGCGCAGTTGCCGCGGCTGGAGGAACTGGAGACGCTGGACGCGCTCGATGAGATGGGACGCGACGAGTATCGCGACGCGTGGGCGTGGGTGCATTTCATGTTGCACGGACCGCGCGAAGCGCAGGAGGAGCTGCAGCGGTACTTGCAAGATTTGTATCAGGGCAGCGATGCGGGGCGGTTGAGCCAGCGGCTGCGGCGGCGAATTCCGGATTTGAACCGGAAGATGGCGGAACATTTCGGCCGAACTTAATTGCGGCCAATCTTTTGGAATGCGTAATCGAGGGCTGCGAGATCGCTTTGGAGCCGCTGCGAGGTACGGACGCGGGCGAGCATCATTTCGACGCCGGAGAATTGCGTTTCGAACGCCTGATCGATGATGTCGCCATAGCCGCCGCGTCCGTAGATCGACGGCGTAAGGTCGGCCGCGTAGTAGTCGATATAGTCGAAGCCGCCGCCGCCATTGAATTGAACAAACTGGAAACCGCTGGCGCCAATTTGTGTTCCGGCGCTCGATAGTGTGCGGCTGCCGGCCCAAACTCCCAGGACGTCGTTGCCGTCACTGCCGGTGAGGCTGGCGCGGTCGTTGCCACCAGCCGAGGAAATCGCCTGGACATATTGCACGCCGGTCGCGGAATTTGCAAAACCGGGTCCGATCATGCGGGCAAAGCGGGCCTGGGCTTCGAAAACGTCGTTGGCGGCGGAATCGTAGAACGTGGCGCGGTCGGCATTGCCACCGATGAACTGGATTGTTTCGAAGCCGCCAGCAATAACGTGCGTCGTCGCTGAGTTGAGATCGGCTGAGCCTGGGCGGAAGACGATCGTTTCAGCGACGTTGCCGCCCGATAGCGTCAGCGTGTCGTTGCCGCCGCTGCCATCGATGCTGATTTGCGTTACGCCGGCCAGCGAATAGTTGACGCCGTTGACGGCGATCTGGCCGTTGGATTGGTACTGAACGAGATCATTCCCGGTGGTTCCGGAAACTCTGGCCGTGTTGCCGGCGATCGAAACGAGATTCGTCAGGCGGAAATCGACGTCGGAGTTGTTGCCCTTGACGTGCAGGAAGAATGTGTCGCCGGCCTTGGCGTCGATGTCGATGCGTTCGCTGCCGGTCAGGCCGGAGCTAGAGCCGACGAGGTGCTGGTGGCTGTCGTAAAGCTCCAGATCGACGTTGCCGCTGGTTTGGTTGGAAAATGCCTCGGCCGTGAAGCGGCCGGAATGGCTGGCAGTGACCTGGAACCAGGCGTCGCCGCCGGTGACCGCGATGTTGTTGATCTGCCGCTGATCTATCGTGCCCCAGTTAATCGGATTGATGGTTGGCGTCGTAGACGCGGGCGTAAGCTGCATATCGACCGAATATTTACCGATCGTGACGCCGCCGCCGCCCACGCCGACGACATACGATTGGCCGGCGACAACATTCATCGTCAACTTGTGACCGACGATCTGCTCGCCGGCCGCCGGTTCCCACGTTGCGCCGAGTTGCTGGCCGCCAGTGAGCGTAAAGGACGCCTGGCCAGTCGCGGTCGCGGTGAAGCGGAAGTAGTCCTGATCGGTCGTGCTCCCGATCGTGCCGCTGACGTCAAGCTTCGTGGTCAAATTGCCGACGGCAGTTGCCGCACTCGATGTCGAGCCGTAATCGTCGGCACCGACCAGCGAGCTGAGGGCCCGCGCGACATTGATCCGATCGTAATTGGCGTTGGTAACTGAATCGAAAACCTTATCGGCCGTCTGATGGAACAGCTTATCGATCGTCGTTTCAGTGATGTTCGAGTAGCCGAGGTCCTGCATCGCTTCGCGGACAAGGACGCTCGCGCCGGCAACATAGGGCGACGCCATGCTTGTGCCGGAGGCGGCGCCCCAATCGTTCTTCGACGGATCGCCGCCGTAAAACGCGTCCGGCACCGTGCTCGTAATTTTTTCGCCAGGCGCAGCCAGCACATTCTGATTCCGCTGACTGAAGCTGCTCAGATTACCACTGGCATCGACGCTGGCGACCGGCGTCACATACGGGCTAACGGCCGGATAAGACAGGCCCGGCGAGTTGTATTGCTTAAACGAGTTGCCGGCAGCGACGGCAATAAAGATGCCGTCGTCGGCGAGCTGCTTGAGGTCGCTTTCGAGCGTCGCCCACTGCGGCAGCGTGTTGGCGTTCCATTCGGTGCCGAGAGACAGGTTTACGGTCGTGATCGGAAATTCATAGTCGTTACGATGCTGATGCACCCACTGCAGGGCTTGATCGACCCAAGTGAAGTAGCCATTGCCCTGGTCGTCAAAAACGCGGAGGCCGACGAGATCGACATCCGGTGCGACGCCCGAATATTTGCTGTCTTGCGAGCCGACAATTCCGGAGACGTGCGTGCCGTGAAAGCCGGCGGGGCCATCGTCATAAGGATTTGCGTCGTTTTCGGCGAAGTCCCAACCACCGACGACTTTATATGACGTGCCGAAGCCGCCGCCGAGCGCCTTTTGGTCGTAGGCGATGCCACTGTCGATGATCGCGACGGTCTGGCCCTGCCCATAGAGGCCATATTGATTGCGGGCTGCGGCCAGATCGGTCCAGCCGTGGCCTTCGGCCGTCGATAGCGGCTGAACGGTTGTTAATGGTTGGATGGACGTCGAGGAGAGCTCGGCGATGGATTGCGCCGCCGCGTCGGACTGCGACGACGTGTCGTACCAAAAATCGGCCACCGGCTGCGCAGAAAGAGCCAGCCGGTCTTCGAAGGTTTCAAATCGCCAGCCGCGAAAGCCGGCATCTTCGGAACGTGACATCCAGCGTGCCTCGTGAATCGGGGTGAGTCCGATTCCGGGCACGGCGCGGCATCAATGGCGCGCCAGGCAAGCGGCAGGAGGCGTTTATGGCTGGAAGACAAAATGCCCACGCGGCCCTGTTGGACAAGCCAGCAGTGGCGCCGTCGGTGGCATTACAAAAAAGTTGTCTTCAGCCGCACCGCGGCCGCTGTCGCCCGGAACCGGGCACGAGGGGACTAGCAGCCGAAAAACATCCGTGCGGCTGGAGCGAGAAACAGTACGTCATTGGCTACGGCAGGGCATTGGTTGGTGTTCACGGCCACTGGCAAATGGCAAAGTTTGCGGGCGGAATAAACGGGATAAACCGCACGGCGATAGGAAAGATAGCCACAAAGAACACAAAAAGGCACAAAAAAGTACAGAGGGTGAACCGTCGGTTTTTGTGCCTCTTTGTGTTTTTCGTGGCTATTCCTGCGTTGAGGTTCGACGCGTCACCTCTGAACTTTTGCCAGCAGCCTGCCGAATGATTAGAAGACAACATCATCTGGCCGCAAAGGAATGCGACCTTGGCAGGCATCTTCCGCAGGGCTTACCTGCTTTATTTCTCGCAGCCGGCAATTGACCGGCCGCTACTTCGGGCTATTCGCAAGCGGACCATTCGCTCGGTCGTCGAGTTGGGCATCGGCTCGCTCAGCCGCACGCAGCGGATACTGGAAATTGCCCGCTGGCGGCCGGAAAGCGAGCCAATTCGCTATTGTGGCATCGACTTATTCGACGCCCGTGAGAGCGAGAGGCCGCAGCTAGCACTCAAGCAATCGTTTGCGGAATTGCAGCCATCCGGTG
>DASXLL010000302.1:0-1970 GCA_036496265.1 Pirellulaceae bacterium
GTGGAGCAGGCGACGGGTGGGAAAGTCGGCTACGTGCACATTCCGGACATGCAGCAGCCGGGGCTCAATGAATTCGTCCGCCAGTTCGGGCCGCAACTCCGCAAAAAGGCGCTGATCGTCGACGTTCGCGGCAACGGTGGCGGCAACGTCTCGCCGATGATCATCGAGCGGCTTCGGCGCGAGCAAGTCATGGTGGCGATTTCACGCAATGGCGTTCCGACCGTCGAACCATCCGACCTGCTGAATGGCCCAATGGTTTGCTTGATGAATGAGTTCTCCGCGTCTGACGGCGACTTATTTCCATATCGCTTCAAGCAGCAAAAGTTGGGGCCGCTCATCGGCAAGCGCAGTTGGGGTGGAGTGGTCGGGATTCGCGGCACGCTTCCATTGCTCGATGGCGGTACGCTGAACCGGCCCGAATTTTCCCGTTACGATGTGACCGGCAAGGAGTGGATCATCGAGGGCCACGGTGTCGATCCGGACATTGTCGTCGATAACTATCCGGCCAAGGAATACGCGGGTACGGATGAGCAGCTCGACAAAGCGATCGCGGTAATTCTCGAACAGTTGAAGACCAAAGAGCGAACACTGCCACCGCCTCCACCGCCGCCGAAGAAAAACCCGTGAACCGATTCATTTAGCCCCCGTCATTGACGGGGGGCTAACTGTTGCAATACCATCAACTCCACCCGGAGAGGTGGCCGAGTGGTCGAAGGCGCCGCACTGGAAATGCGGTATACGGCTTAAACCGTATCATGGGTTCGAATCCCATCCTCTCCGCTTCAAAAGAAATCTCTATAGCGAGCCGAGCGGCGCTTCGATCAGGCAGTCAAATTCGCGCGCGAAATCGACGGACACACGAGCATGGACAGCGCCTTGCTTATCGAAGAAGCGTTGTCGCCCAGCCACTGAGAAAACTCCTTCGTGCCAGACATTCGGATGAATGTAGAGTCCTTTCGAGCCATCAAATCGGAAGCAGACAAAATCCTCGGATCTCACGTCGTCGCCGGGTTTGGCGAGCGGAACGACGAAGGGTCCAGGCTCTAGTGGGAAAAACAGTTGTCCGCCGTCGGGGTGATAATTGGCGTGCCAAAGTAGAACGCGCTGCGGCGGGCGCTGGTGCCGCTCGTCGGCCTCGGCCGGGTCGACCGCATAACCGAGGAGATAGTGTCCTCCGACGGCTTCATTTCTTCCGTACAGCACATCGCCTTTCCATTCGCAGATGAAGGAGCCCTCGGTTGTGCCGCCTTCATCGCCGCTATCTGGATCCACGGGCCGCCGACCTGTGGACGGCCAGCGGACGATTTCAATTTTCACCGACTGAGGATCATCCACCAAGACTCCCAAGCCGCGAAGCGCCTCGTTTGTAGCGGCGACAACCGGCATGCGAACGGTACGCAAGTGGGCGGGGAGATTCGGATTCAGATAATCGGGTGCGGCATGCATTCGAGATTCATTCCATTTGTCGTGACGTGCGATGAGCCGAAGGTACGCGCAGTGGATCTGACGACCGGTGAGCGCGCTCCAAAACACGTGAGCGGTCGGAGCTGGTCTTATCCCGCGGAATTCGCTTTCAGCTTCAGCAGAGGTTTGTCGCTCTTATCAGTAAATCGCACGCAGAATGACCAATCGGCTTTCACGTTGACGACTTTCACGACCATTACATTGACGCCTTTCTGCAGGTTGACATCGACTGTGTCCTGATCTTTGTCCGCGGCGCGCTCGTCGGTGTACTTGAATACCTCCTTGCCGTTGAGCCAGATCTTGCATTGGTCATCGCTGCCGATTTTCATTTTGACGTCTTTCATCTGGTCCGGGGCGGTGATGAAAGTGACCGCGTAGCCGACGCTGTCTTCCGTTTGGCCGCCCAGCATCGCATTGAAATCGAGCAAGTATTCGCTGGACGTATGCGCCTTCCATGTGTGTTCAGCACTACCGACCTTGAGCTTGTCGCCGGATTTCGGTTTGAG
>DASXLL010000303.1:0-7503 GCA_036496265.1 Pirellulaceae bacterium
AATCTCCAATGGCACTGACGAAGGCCCAGCAGTCGATTTGGGAAAAATCGCGCGCAATCGGTGCGGGCGGACAAGCAGTGGTTCTGAGCGACCCTATGTGCTGCTATCTGGTTGGCCGAATTGCCGTCGACCTCGGCCTGAAATCGCATTTTCCCGAAGTGCCAGAAAACTTACCGGAATTTTTCGATCGATGTGACCTAGCCGAGCTAATTATTGCAACCCATGATGGCAAAATCCTCTTTGAGCGTCTTGTTGCTCTCGCGGGCGATGCGGATACGTACTACGCGTGTCTCGCGACGCTTCACAAGGCGCGTCTCAAGTATCAATCCATTTTAGAAACGCAGCCAATGCCGACACTCGAACAGGTGGGGCCACGGGCACTCTTGCAGTTCGGACAGTTGCCACCTGGTGCTTTAGCCGGACTTCTGTTTTGGAGAAAGTGGTTCTTTGACATTGACAATCGCGCTGGACAGGAAACGGGCTACCTTTTTGAACCGATTATTGCCTATTCGATTGGCGGAGCGCCCGCGCCATCTGCCAGAAGCCCAGTGAAGCGCCATCGCGCGCGGAGCAAAGGACGCCAAGTTGATTGCATCCTTAATCAGAAGGCGTATGAATTTAAAATACGCGTTACAATCGCCGCGTCTGGGCAAGGCCGTTGGAAGGAAGAGTTGGAATACCCGATTGACTGCAAAAAGAGCGGGTTTGTCCCAGTGTTGGTCGTCCTCGACAGCACGCCAAATCCCAAACTTAACGAACTAGTCAGAGCCTTCGAGCGCCAAGGCGGTGAAACATACTTGGGAGGTGCCGCCTGGGGTCATCTTGAGTCTTTGGCAGGCAACACAATGAGTCGATTCCTTGAAAAGTATGTCCGCAGCCCGCTCGACAGACTTTTGGCGCACGCCGACGATCCTCTCCCAAACTTTGGTGCTCGCAATGACGAGCATTGCATCATGCTAACGCTTGGCACTGACGAGCTGGTGATCGAGCGTCGCGCTCCAACCGCCTTAGATGAACCGGAAGGCGACGAATTGCCCGACGATGTTGCAGATGAGTTGCCCGGCTGATGTCTTCCATCCGAAAACGAGCTCCGTCCGCATCGACTGCACTCGTGCGGCGAGTTATGCGGAACATGCGCCGACGGGACACCGACGCTGAAGTACAACTGCGGAAGCTTATCTTTAGCCGTGGGCTGCGATATCGACTAAATACGTTTCCCGTCAGAACAATTAGGTGCAAAGCCGACGTCGTCATCCGTTCCGCAAGGGTTTGTATTTTCGTCGATGGCTGTTACTGGTACGGCTGCCCTAAACACTATCGGGCACCAAAGACAAACACGAGTTGGTGGACCGAAAAAATAGCGGATAACCGACTTCGCGACCGACGGCAGACTCGAATGCTGCGACGGCATGGATGGGTAGTGCTCAGGTTTTGGGAGCACGAAATAGCAGGCAACGCGGAAAGTTGCGTTCGACAGATAGCTAGCGCAATTCGCGCGTCCGGCTTGGCGGGAAATTGAGCGGCGACGGTATGCGACTTATGGCCCCTCAAGCGGATCTAAAGTCCCGACGGGACGCCGTCCTGGCGCGTCGAAACGATCAAGCTCGCCAGAATTGCTTCCGCCTCAGCCATTAAACTCCCCGCCCCCAACTATTTCGAAAAATCTTTTTTCCGCTTGACTGAAAAGGACCAGACTAGTCCACACCCCTTCGTACACTCCTGGGCAATTCCATTTCTGAATTCTGAATTCTGCATTCTGAATTCCCAACCCAGGAGTTTCCCATGCTCACTTCCGCTTCCCTCAGCCCCGAGCCCCGAATCCCGAGCCCCCCTTCTCCCCGCGATTTCGAAATCCACCGCCTCTCTCTCGTCGAATTCTTCTCCACCCGCCGCCTCGCCGAAAAATACGAGATTTCTCAGACCCGCGTCCGCCAAATCATCGCCCACGTCTCCGACTGGCTCACCGAAATGCTGCCCGTGAAGTCGGAGCAAGACATCGAGAAAGAAAAACGCTTCGCCATCCATCTCGCGGCTGCTCAGCTCCGGCACCAGATCCAGCAACTCCAAAACTACTGGGACGGCAGCGGCGATCCCAAATATCTCCGCCAACAAACCCGCGCCATCCAAGCCCTCGCCCGCCTCGGCGCCCACTCCCACACCCTCGACTCCCTCGCCGCCAACAGTGGGGCAGGCTTCCAGCCTGCCGAGAGTTGTGGGGCAGGCTTCCAGCCTGCCGAGAATGGATTCTCCGACGACTCCCCTGAAACACTAACCCGACGCGCAAGCGAGGACGAATCGGTCCCCAACCCGACAGCACCTGGCGCTTCCGCCGCCTCTTCCGCCGCCTCCCTCTCTCCCCCTCCCCCACTCTCCCCCTCGCCCCCTTTCAGCATTCCTAATTCATCCTTCCCCCCGGAAGCGGACTGCTCACCCAGCACCCCTTCATCCTTCAGCCCTCACCCTTCATCCTTCGGCGAAGCCGACCTAACTCCCTCGCCCGAAACCGACTTACTCCTCCAACCCGAAAACGCCCGCGACACTCTCAAAGGCCTCGAAATCCTTGAGCGGAACCTGCTCACTTAAATCGGCCAAATCGATCCCCAAGAAACCGATCGCCTCGAGCGCCTCAACGAATCACTCGCCGGCATCCGCCAATCCCGCGCCAACTTCATCCTCCGCCTCGGCCCCAACCTGCCCGTCACCCCGCCAACCGAACCAACATCGCCAGCTCCCAGCGACGTTCAACACATCGCCGCTGCGAACGAACTGCCCTCCAGCACCTAATGCCCGACCATCGAATTGCCGTGCAGCCACAGGCGTCGAGTTCATTCGTTCGGAGACGAAACGATGCAATCGACAAAACTACTGCCGCTCACTCGTCACTTCCGCTTCCATCACCGCCAGCCGCTGGCGGAGCTCGAGGCGGGCGCGGTGCAGTCGGCTGCGGACGGTGCCGATGGGCACGTTGAGGAGCGAGGCGATTTCGTCGTAGTCACAGCTTTCCATCTCACGAAGTACGAGAATCGTGCGGTGCTCGCTGCTGAGGTTATTCAAAGCCTGCTGCACTTGCTTGACGCGCTCCTGACGGAGCAGCGAATCATCGGGGCGCTCGGAGTTGTCGCCCTGCGACTGATCGCAGAGCATGCGGTTCTGCTCCGTGCAAGTTTGCGTTTTGCGCTTCCGATGATCGCTGATGATCAGGTTGACGGCGATGCGATACAGCCAGGTGTAAAAGGCGCTCGCGCCCGTGTAGTTGCCGAGCTTAAGGTAGGCACGCAGAAACGCCTCTTGGGCGGTGTCTTCGGCGACTTCCCGCGAGCCGCAAACGTGCCAGAGTGACGAACAGAGTCGGACTTGATATTTGCTGACTAGTGCGCCATACGCCGCGGCGTCGCCGCGCTTGGCGGCAGCGATGAGTTGGTTGTCAGTGGGTTCCGGCAGCCGGGATGTATCCGGGACCTGCTGCAGATTGGCGATGAAGCGAGTGGCGAGGGGGGCAGACACGGGCAACATGGCTTGGCTCCAATTTCGGACGGTTGGTTTGTTTGCTTGCGGTTTGGCGTCCGTCTAACATGAAGGCGTAAAGGGCGAGAAAACTCCGCCAAGAATGCGCATAGGCGGCGAATTTGCTGGACTTTCTCGGAATTGACGCCGGTTATGGGCAACAAGGCACAATCGCTCAACCAGACAGAGTCGAAGAGCGCGAAATCGCGAAAGCACGCGCAGCTGCCATCGGTTGTCTACGCCGATCTCAAACAGATTGCCGAGCGGTTCATGCGGGGCGAGGGAGCGGGGCATTCGCTGCAGCCGACGGCGCTAGTGCATGAGGCGTTTTTGCGAGTCGCCGGGCATCAGAGCATGGCAGGATTGAGCGCGACGCATGTGCGGGCGCTGTTTGCTCAAACGATGCGGCGGATTTTGGTCGATCATGCCCGGCGGAAGAAGGCAAGCAAGCGCGGCGGGAAGCGAGTCCGTGTCGAGCTGGACGAACGGCTGATCCGCGGGGCCAGCGACGAGGACCTGCTTGATCTGGACGCCATCTTGGGCAAGTTGGAAGCGATCGATCCGGCGCAGGCTGAGTTGGTGGAGCTGCGGATCTTTGGCGGGATGACGGTGGCGGAGGCGGCTGATGAGATGGGCGTTTCGAAACGGACGGCTGAACGCGAGTGGACCGCGGCCAAGGCATGGTTGCGGCGGGAATTGCAAGCGGCGGACAGCGAATGACTCCCGAGCGCCATCAGCAGATCAAGCGGCTGTTTCTGGCGGCCGTGGAACTTGCGCCGGGTGAAGTCGAATCGTTCTTGGAGCGCGAGTGCCGTGATGATGCGGAGTTGCTGGCGGAAGTTGAGTCGCTGTTGGCGAACCATCGGACGGAGACACTGTTGGGCCGGGGGACAAAAATAAGCACTGAGGTGAGTGCCGTTCCGTCGGACACGGATACCGGGACGGAGGCGGCGCTCGCGCGAGCCGAGATGCACGCGAAGGCGGCGAGCGCCGAGCGGGTTGTGCGCTCGGCAGGGACGATGATTGCGGGGCGATATCGAATCGTGTCGCCGCTGGGGCGCGGCGGAATGGGTGTGGTGTATCGGGCGGACGATGTCGAACTCGGACAGACCGTCGCTCTGAAGTTCTTGGGCGAGAAGCTGCGTGATCGGCCGGACGCAGTGGAGTACTTGCGACGCGAGGTGCGGACCGCGCGGCAGGTGACGAATCCGAATGTCGTTCGAGTCTTCGACATTGGCCAGTGCGACGGCGAAGTGTTCATTTCGATGGAATATGTAGCTGGAGAAGATTTGGAATCGCTCGTGAGGCGGGTCGGTCCATTGCCGGAGGCGAAGGTCCGCCAGATCGCTCGGCAAATGGCGAGCGGATTGGCGGCGGCGCATGACGCGGGCATTTTGCATCGCGATCTGAAGCCGGCGAACGTAATGATCGACGACGCCGGCAAGGTGCGGATTTTGGATTTTGGCATCGCGTCGGCCGTCGATGACGAACGCATGTTGGCACGACTGGCTGGGACGCCAGGGTTTTTTGCTCCGGAGGTGCTCTTCGGTGAGCAGCCGTCGCGGCAAAGCGATATGTATGCATGGGGGCTCGTGATTTATTTCGCGGCCACGGGAAAATTGCCGAAAACAGGCAAGGTGAGTCGCGAGGAGGCGGGCGAGGCGCTGTTTTTGTCGGGTGAGGGACCGGAGTTGGCGGAGTGCGTGTGTGCATGCCTGCAGGCGGATCCGAATTTGCGGCCGAAATCGGCGGACGACTTGGTGGCGGCCCTCGGCGGCGGCGATCCGCTCAGCGAGGCACTGCGAGCCGGCCGGCTGCCGTCGTTCGAACTGGTGGCGGCGGCAGCGAACTGGATGCCGAGCAGCCGAGTCATCGATGGATTGCTGGCCGCGGGGCTCGCGGCATTGCTTTTGATTTTGTTGCTCTCCGATCGAACACTGTTTTTGTCGCGATGCGGGTTGGTGAAGTCGCCGGAGGTCTTGCGGGACACGGCAGAGCAGGTGCTCGATCGATTCGGAAATTCGGTGGCGGGCGCTTCGCAGGCGAGTGCGATCGGCGTGGCGCTCGATACCGATTGTTTGCAATACGTGCGCGATCATCCGGAGATCCGCGGAGCCTGGAGCAAAGTGGCGAGTGGCGAGATTCCGGCGGTTTTGTTTTGGTATCGGCGGGGCGACGGCCGATTGCCGCCGCCCGATTTGCTGGGCGACGGTCAAGACCCGCGGCTGCCGGCGGCGATCCCGGGAGCGGCGGCGGTGAGTCTCGATGGTCGCGGCAAACTATTGTCGCTGCAGATCGTGGATTCGGCGGAGGACGCGGGTAATTCCGATCAGCGGCCGGACTGGCAGCAGTTGTTCGAAATGGCCGGGCTGAACTGGGCCGAGTTTCGTGAAACGACGCCCAAACGGACGCCGCCGCTCTTTGCCGACGAAGTGCGGGAGTGGGAAGGACCGTTTGTCGCCTATCCGACGCAGCAAGTGCGGGTATCGGCTGCGGCACGCGCCGGAAACCTGGTTTTTTTCGATGTCGTTCAGCCGTGGGAGGCGGAAAGCGGAGCGATCGCGCGATCGCGGAAACAGTATTCGCGGTATGTGGCATTGCGGACGACGGTGTGGCTCGTCGCGATCGCCGTGGCGGCAGTTTTGGCGGGCTGGCACGTAAACAAGGGGCATGTCGATTGGCGCGGAGCGTGGCGCGTGTCGGGGTTTGTGGCGGCATTGGCGATTTTGGATTGGCTGTGCGGCTCGCGGCACTCGTTCGTGCTGACCGAAGAACTGGCCTCTGCGATGGCGTGGTTGCAGGTGATCGTGTTTTGCGGCACGATCGCCGGCGTCGCTTATTTGGCGGTCGAACCGAGCGCGCGGCGCTGGTGGCCGTGGTCGATCATCACGCTGCGTCGGCTGCTGGATGGGCGGCTGGCCGATCGCGGCATTTGGGCTGATGTATTGCTCGGTGTGGTCGTCGGCCTCGGATCGGTGCTGCTGCGGCAAGCCTGCACGCTGACGAATCAGCTGCTGGGCGTTCCGGTCAGCGGGCTCAACGATTTCGATGTCAGCCAGAATTTGTTGGACCATTTTGGCTTGCGCTACAAGATCGCCGTGTTCGCCGGCGCGCTGTTGATGGCGGTGCTCGAATCGCTGCTCTTGCTCACGCTTGTTGTCGTCACGAAGCGCGTGGCCAAATCGACGCTGCTATCAGCCGTGGTGCTCGTGACCGCGCTCGCGGCTGCCGCGATACTCGGCCGCGGCATCATCTCGCCGATCGACTGGGCCGCGCGGACACTGCTCCTCTCGATCGCCGCCTTCGTCCTGATTCGCTTCGGCCTCCTCGCCACGATCGCCGCGCTCGCGACGTACTATGCCGTCAACAACTCGCCGATCACGCTCGACTGGTCGCAGTGGTACGCCCCCACCGGCCTCGTCGTCGTCCTCACCGTCGCCGCCGCCCTGGCCGCCTGCTGGCGATTTGCGCGGCCAAGTGGCACGACTTGAGGCTTGAGGCCTGAGGCTTGAGATTCAAAACATTGGGCGGAAATATTCTCACGCAGAGGCGCAAAGGCGCGGAGGTGGTTGTCTAAGTAGCCTGCGGACCGACCGACGTGCAAAGCGCGGCGGTGAATCTCCAGTCGTTATGTGATATATTGTATAGTATACGTGATTTGGGTGGTGAATTCCGTTAGGCGTATGCATATGCATTTGGTTTTTTTGGAGCGTGCATTTTCTCCAAGTTGTTGTCGCGAAAGGCATTATTGCACATTTGTATATGCATGGCTATGCACGATTATGCATTGGCGGCGTGCGGGGCATTTTTTTGTTTTTTACCGCAAGGGATTGGCAGGAATCGGTGGATGAGCCATAGGCCTGAGTATTACCCACATTTGTATTGCGCATCTGCACCCCGGGCGAGGAGTAGGATTTTTTCGAAGCCGCGCCAGAGAGTGATCCAGCCGGGTTCGCCATCGCATTTTCGGCCGAGGTGGCCGCCGAGGCCGGCGACGGC
>DASXLL010000304.1:0-2610 GCA_036496265.1 Pirellulaceae bacterium
GGAGTCAGGTAATAAGTACGACCGTCAAAATAAGCCGGGTCGATCGCGGCCGCGGCGATAAACGTATCGATCGTAATTGCTCGATCCGCGGGGGTCCGCAGCTTGTCGACCTCTTTGTCCTCCACGACGACATATTGGTCCTTGGCATGCTCGAAACCCATCACGATCTCGTCGTTCGGAACCTCGCCGTGCACCGGGCAATTCTTCTTATATCGAATGCGGTTGTGGCAACTCGCATGAAGTTGGTGCAAATGCACTTCGCCGCCGTCGCTCGCAGCCGCGTTGAACGCCTGAACCGGAACGGTCACCAGGCTCAATCGCAAGTACCCTTTCCAACTCGATCGCGGTGGCATGATCGGAAGCTCCGAATTTACGTCAGCCTCAAAAAGGGGGCCGCACAGCGTGGTTGCCAGGTGGCCAATGCGAGCACAGAACGAACGTGCTAGCGTTGCTAGCAAAGTACGTACCACCCGGTGGCGAGCGTCCAAAATTCCAGCTTCCGCGACGCTTTCGCCAGGAACTGCGGCAAAGCGCCGGATGTCGGCATCGGCCAGTCAGATCGCCTGTGAGTCTGCCAGATCTCGGCTCCGCCCACTTCCGTGGTGTTAGCGGGGACCGGTCTTATTCAAATGACCAGCTTTCGCGGCATTGGCACGGTAGCTGCTCCTCATACCGGCGATCCCCTTCGGCAGACTTAGCTCACTTTTTTCAGACTCAGGAGTCCCCGCCATGAAAGCCGTGCTCTGGATCGCCCCGATTTGGCTCGCAGCGCATATGGCCTGGGCCCAAGAAACGAAGCCCGTAGTGATCACCGATCCGGCCGCGCCCCCTTCGGTGAATGAATTCGGACTTCCCCTGGGTGATCAGCGAACCCTGACCGCTCCTAGCAGCCAACCTCTCAAGCCTCGAACCGTTTCGCCAGCGGAAGGAGCCGCGCCAACAGTCACCCGCGTGCCGGTCACCGCCGCGAGTGAGTCGAATGGTTGGCGCTACCGACAGCACAACGGACAATGGTGGTATTGGATGCCGAGCAATCGTTGGGTGATCTGGACCGGAAACGCGTGGACGCCCTACGACCCGGCGACCTATGTCCCGTATTCGACCGGCTATCGCGGCTCGGCCTACGATCCCTACAATCGTGGCGCGATCATCGGAAACTATGGCAATCGGGGATTGTTGCCAAACCGGCCCGCGCCGGCCACGCCTCGGGCGGCGAATCCGACGCCGCCCAGTCAGTTCCCTGGCTTCGGCGACGAGGCCGGCCGCGGCAGCGCGCTGCAAGGTGGCGGCGGCGATGGGCTCGGCGGTGAAATCGGCAGCCGCGAGGAAGCAGGCAATATCCACGCCGGCGGCAGCGCGAACAGCGGGCAATCGAGCGGCACGCGGGCGCGAGCCAATATCGGCATGTTCGGAGCGCCCGGCGGCCAGATCGGCGGCAGCGGCGCGACTGCCGGCCAGGGGGTCGGCGGCCGCACGCTCGGTGGCAGCCCCGGAATCCCCGGCGCGACCCGATCGAACTTCAACCAACTGCGAGCCGATAGCGAAGCGCGCGGCAATCCGGCGACGGTAGTTGGCGGCGGGGAGGGCAGCAATACGCCTCCGACGGGCGGCGGAAGTCCGTGATCATCGTCTCCGCCGGAGCGGCAGCGTCAGTTTGCTGAATAGTTGCCCGGCGACAGCAATCGCGGTTTTCTAAAGCGCAACGCCGCACCAATCGCCCGGTTTCAGCCGCGAATTGCCCCAGATTCGGCACGCCCATTGCTCCCTGAACACTTGCGTGGGGCATCGGTCGGAGCTTGTTTGGGGGGGGTCCTGCCATGCGACGAAATCCGCCGCGGGTAAAGCGTCTGGGATTTGAAAAGCTCGAAAGCCGATCGTTGCTGTCGGCCACGGGATGGGGAATGCTGAGCGGTGGCGGATTCGCGAACGACTTGCAAGCCGCCGCCAGCGGGTTCACTCCCGGCGCAGGCGGCTTTGGTTACGGATATGGCTACGGCGGCGTCGCCAGCGGCGGCTTTGGCAATGACGGATCCTCGGGTGCCGCGATCGGCAATGCGGCCTTCGGCAATCTCAGCTTCGGCAATGGATCGACCGGCAACGGCAGCTTCGGTGGGATCGGCAACGGAAGCTACTCCGCGCCGGTCGGCTTCGGCGGCGGCGTTGCCCTGGGCGGGGTACCGCGGGCGACCGATTTGGCGGGCGATACCGGAATGGGTTTCAATATTCCGCTGGAGCTGAACGGCACCGACGCGGCCCGCGAGCAAGTGTTCGCCGAATTCGGCGGATCGGGCCTCGCCGATTTGACGGGCAGCGGGCCGGGCGACGCGCCAGCGCCCGAGGCCACGACTGGCGTCGGCCAAATGACCATTACCACGGGGGCCAATACTCTGGGGATCAGCAGCTTTGCCACCTCGACCAACGGCTTCAGCGATATCAGCGGCGGCGGCGGGATGGTTTTGCCAGGCAAAGGCCAGAAGGCACCCACCGAAGACGGCGGCGGCTCGCAGAGCCCGCTCGAAGGTTTGACGGCGCCCACGCCGCGCTAGTCACTGCCGACCAGATTGAGGCGGCGTGTGTCGGACGGCTGTTCGCCGCATGGAGCGGGTGCGC
>DASXLL010000305.1:0-10087 GCA_036496265.1 Pirellulaceae bacterium
CGTCCAGGGCTGCGAAATCGCCCGCGTGTGGAAATAGCGTTTTCCGCGATGTGCAAGTGTTTTTCCACTACTGCGCAAGGGTTTTGTCCGGTGATTGCAGGCAGGTGCTAGCTGTGCTAAAACGGCCGCAATTGAGGCGGCTTTCTGGGGCCGCTCGTTTCGCAGTTAGCGGCCGCAAAGGAGTGCAGTCATGCTGGTGCTCACCCGCAAGGTCGGCGAACGGATTCAGCTGGGCGACAACATCACCGTCACGCTCGTGAAGATCAGCGGCAGTGTGGTGCGGATTGGGATCGATGCGCCGCCGGAAATGGTGGTGATGCGGCAGGAGTTGGCGGGCGGAAAAAAGGCTCCGTCGATTGCCGTGAGCGTGGCGGCGAAAGAGCCGACAGGCGTTTGATCGCCCTTCAATCGACGTAGAGAAACTCGCTCGTGTTCATGAGGGCGAGGCAGGCATCGACGAGCGCGGCGGCGGCGTAGGGATTGGTCGTCTCGCGATGTGGAAGGGAGAGCGCGAGTTCTTTTGGATTGCGGCCTTCGGCGGAGAGTCGCTGTTGTTGGTTGGCGAGGAAGGATTCGAGTGTTTTGGCTTCGGCGGAGGTGGGATGGCGGCTGAGGGCGATGGTGTAGAGGCGGTCGATTTCGTCGGCGGGTTTTTCTGAATCGCCTTCGCTGCTCAGGATGCGGCCGGCGAGGTGGCGGGCGGTGAGAAGGGAAAGCTCGCTGTTGAAGAGGAGCAGCGATTGAGGGGCGGTGGTGGATTTGTTGCGGACGGGGCAACTGGCATTGCCGTCAGGGCGATCAAAGGCTTCGAAGATCGGATAGCGGAGATTGCGGCGGGCGAAGACGTAAATGCTGCGCTTGTAATGGTCGGCTTCGCGCTTGCTGATGGTCCATTGGCCTTTGAGCAGCGTCGAGAGCAGCTCGTCGGGCAGCGGCGGCATGACGCTGGGGCCCTGCCACTCCGAGCTGAGCAGGCCGGCGGCGGAAAGCATGGCGTCGCGGATGGCTTCGCCGGAAAGGCGCTGGCGGGGGAAGGATGAGTAGAGGGAGTTGTCGGGGTCGGCGGCAGAGGCGTTCAACGTTCCGGTTTCAAAGTTCAAAGTTGTGTTCGATTCGTTGACCTTGAACTTTGGACTTTGAACTTTGAACTCGACCGCCGAACCCTGCCGGTACGTTGCGGACGTCACGATGAGGCGATTCAGTCGCTTCATTTCCCAGTTGTGGTCGCGGAGTTCGGTGGCGAGGTAATCGAGAAGTTCGGGGTGCGTGGGTTGGGCACCCATGACGCCGAAATCGCTGGGGGTGGTGCAGATGCCGCGGCCGAAATGGAATTGCCAGAGGCGGTTGGCGATGACGCGGCTGGTGAGGGGGTTGTCGAGGTTCGTGAGCCAGGCGGCGAGGGCAGAGCGGGGTGAATGGTCGGCAATGGAGGCGACAGCTCCCTCGCTTACGCTTCGGGTTGGTATGGTGGCGATGCGGGGGAAATCGGGCTGCAGTTCGAGGCCGGGGCGTTTGTGGTCGCCGCGGATCCAGAGGCGGGCAGTGGGGGGCTCTTTTTGATTGACGAGGATGTTGTAGGGAACGTCGCGTTTGAGGATGGCGACGGCGGGCTCGAAGACAGCGCGGAGGCGGTAGAAATCGGCCTGGCTGAGGGGGTCGTATTTATGGTTGTGACACTGGGCACAGCCGAGTTGCAGACCAAGGAAGACGGAGCCGACGGTGGCCGTCATTTCGTTGAGCAGATTGTGGCGGCGTTCGGACTGGTCATTCACATCCGGCATATCTCCGCCCGACAAACAAAACATGGTCGCAACCAAGGAGTTCAAAGTTCCGGGTTCAAAGTTCAAAGTTGAATTCTCTAACCTTGAACCTTGAACTTTGAACCTTGAACTGTCTTCTTCGTCGCCGGCGAGTTGTTGGCGGATGAATTCGTCGTACGGCATATCGCTGTTGAGTGCAGCAATGACCCAGTCGCGGTATTTCCAGGCTTGGGGGCGGACTTTGTCGTGCTCGTAGCCGTCGGTTTCGGCGAAGCGGGCCAGGTCGAGCCAGTATTGGCCATAGCGCTGGCCGAAGGCGGGGGAGGCGAGGAGGCGGTCTGCGAGGCGTTCGTACGCGTCGGGTGAATTGTCGGCTACGAAGGTGACGAGTTCGTCGGGAGTTGGCGGGAGGCCGGTGAGGTCGAAGGAGAGGCGGCGGACGAGCGTGTGGCGTGGGGCTTCGGGTCGGGGCTCGATCGATTTGGCTGCGAGCTTGGCGCGGATGAAGGCGTCGATGGAATTATGAATGCTGAATGATGAACTATGAATTGATGGAAGATCGGCGCGGCGAATGGGTTGGAAGGACCAGTGAGAGCGGTCGGCGGAAGTGATTGGGGGTTCGACGATGGGCGTTGTGTCGATTGGGATTTTGGCGACGGGGGTGTCGGCGACAGGTTCTTGGGCTTGGACATCGCAGAAAATGACAATAACTGCCAAAACAATCAGAAGACTTTGCATACCTGTGCGGATTTCGCTCATGCACGGATCATAAACGATCCCGCTATTGGAGTCGAAAGCCGCTCGACTTTACCCGGCCAATCTTGACTTGATACTAATTCATGATACTATTATCCAAGTGGGGAAGCACGAAAGAATTCTCACTGCCATTTTTGCAGAGCCCGTTCGGGCCAATGTGAAGTGGGCCGATGTCGAAGCGCTGCTCAAGAACAAAGGCGCAGAAATCAGCCCAGGGCGAGGGTCGCGCATTCGTGTCGTCTTAAACGGAGTCGCGGCTGTGTTTCACCGGCCGCATCCGCGGCCCGAAATCGACAAGGGAGCCATCCAATCCGTGCGTCGGTTCTTGACGGAAGCAGGTGTCAAGTCATGAGTGCCATGAAGGAAGAATGCTTTTACTTTTGCGGTCCCTATAAAGATTATTGCGGCCGAGCGGAATACGACGACGAAGCCGAGATTTTTCACGGCGAAGTGGCCGGCACGCGCGATGTGGTCACATTTCAAGGTAGAACGCCGGCCGAACTGCGGCGGGCATTCCGTGAATCGGTCGATGACTATCTCGAATTCTGTGCGGAACTAGGGAAAACCCCCGACAAACCGTTTTCAGGGAAGTTTGTTACCCGCCTCGAGCCGGTGCTGCATAAGAAAATCAGCATGATGGCGGACGCCGCTGGCAAAAGCCTGAACCAATTCGTGTGCGACTGCCTGTACGCCGCAGCGAATGGCGCCGCGTCCGTTCGGACCACGGGACATAATCGCCAAAGCGTCAAGCGAAGCGTCCAGAAAGCCGGCTAGGCCGGGGGTTCTCACAAGTCAGACGTTGCAATGGTACGGGGAGGGTGACATGATCTCGTCACGAACTCCTGAGGGGCAGCCGAATTACTGTCCGGTGTGCAACAAGGCGGTGGTGATGGAGCCGTCGCAGCCGTTTGGGGATGCGCCGTGCCCGCACTGTGGCTCATTGCTTCGTTTTGAGCCGACAGATGACGGCGTTCGGGTTTCTGTGGCGAAGTCGGCTTCATTCCAGCGCCAACTGTATATGTGCCCCCAGTGCAGGACGAGGATTCCGTTCGGTTCGGAGACCGAGCGACCGGCGACGAATTGCCCGAATTGCCAGCGACGGCTGTGGATTCCGAGTGTGATAGAGAATTGGCCAGCATGGGCCGAACGCCAAGTCGATAAACCGGCCGATCTCGGGAGACGGAACCGAGGCGGACGATTCAATGCGATTTTTGGAAGCTTGGCTGGGTTTTGGTTTAGTCGTCATTTCAAGCGGTTGCAGTACGGTATGGATCCATCTGAAGTCCGGAGCGCACTTGGCGATCCGACCGATTCGGAGCGATGCACGATTGCAATCGGTTCTGTTTTTGGATCACAGCACGTATTGCCCTATAATGCGCCGCCTGGCGCGCCATATCTCCAATGGCGATATTTGCGAGGCAATAAAACCTTTGTCTTGTTTTTCGTCCGAGTTGATTCTGGGGAATGGAAACTGACGCTCTTCGTCAGTTATCCGTCGGTAGTTGATGAAATGATTTTGAATTGATCCATCGAGTTTTTTTGCGCTGCGACGCGCTAGAGTCTTGTGATTGTGGCAGAAGGCGTATAATGGTGAGTTTTTACGAGCAGGTGGAAAACCTGCGCCTGCGGCTACGGGTTAAACGAGCCGAGTCTTACCACGAGAGCCCCGAAGAATGCTGAAAGATTCTGTTGATCGCTGGACGGTGACGGATGCTAGCGAGATGTATGAAGTGCCGCGGTGGGGCAAGGGATATTTTTCGGTCAACGAGAAGGGCCATATCGCGGTCCATCCGAACAAGGACCCGGCGCTGGCGATCGATATGCAGGAGCTGATCGAGCGGCTGCAGATGCGGGGGCTGGATTTGCCGATTCTGCTGCGGTTTAACGGGATTTTGAAAGACCGGCTGCGGGAAATTAACGAGGCCTTCACGCAGGCGATCAAGGATCACGACTACAAAGGCCGCTACATCTGCGTTTTTCCGATCAAGGTGAACCAGCAGCGGCATGTGGTTGAACAGGTGATCACTTACGGCAAGACGTACGGCTTTGGGCTGGAAGCGGGCAGCAAGCCGGAGATGCTGGCGGTGGTGGCGATGACGGACGCGGAGACGCCGATCATCTGCAACGGCTTCAAGGACGCAGAGTTCATCGAGATGGCGATGCTGGCCCAGAAGATGGGCCGCAAGGTGATTCCGGTGGTCGAGAAGTACACGGAGCTGGCGCTGATTTTGAAATATGCCGAGAAGGTCGGCGTGCGGCCGCAGATTGGGATGCGAATAAAGCTGGCGGCTCGAGGCAGCGGGCGGTGGCAGTCGTCCGGCGGATGGCGGAGCAAATTCGGGCTGACGGTGAGCGAGATTCTGCACGCGGTCGATGAGCTGAAGAGCCGCGACATGCTGGATTGCTTCAAGCTGCTGCATTTTCACCTGGGCAGCCAGATCACGAACATTCGGCATGTGAAGACGGCGGTGACCGAGTCGGCACGGGCCTATGCTGATTTGGTGAAGCGTGGCGCGGGGCTGGAGTTTCTCGACATTGGCGGCGGCCTGGGCGTCGATTACGACGGGTCGCAAACGAATTTCGAATCGAGCGTGAATTACACGCTCACCGAATATGCGGCTGACGTGGTGCATCACGTGCAAGCCGTGTGCGAAGAAGCGTCGGTGCCGCATCCGACGATCATCAGCGAAAGCGGTCGGGCGATTGCCGCGTACCACGCTTGCCTGGTGTTTGGGACGCTCGGTGTCGCCGGGCAAGGCAACGGCGATGAGAATTTGCTTGATATTCCGGCTGACTCGGAGCAGCCGTTGTTTGATTTAGTGGATACGCATAAGGGCGTGACGGCTCGCAACGTTTTGGAGAGCCTGCACGATGCGCAGCAGGCGATGGATGTGGCGATGACGCTGTTTTCGAGCGGCTACCTGTCGCTGGAACAGCGGGCGACGGCGGAGAATTTGTTCTGGGCCATTTGCAAAAAGATTAAACGGCTGGCGGAGCAGCTCGATTTCGTGCCGGAAGAACTGGAAGGTCTCGACACGCTGCTCTCGGACACGTATTTCTGCAACTTCTCACTGTTTCAGTCGATGCCGGATAGCTGGGCCATCAAGCAGCTCTTCCCAGTAATGCCGATCCATCGGCTCAACGAGCGGCCGACGCGGCATGCGGTGCTGGGCGATATCACGTGCGACAGCGACGGCAAGATCGATCAGTTCATCGACCGACGCGACGTGAAGCGAACGCTGCGACTGCATCAGTTCGACGGTCAGCCGTATTATTTGGCCACTTTCCTCATCGGGGCGTATCAGGAGATTCTGGGCGACTTGCACAATTTGTTCGGCGATACGAACACGGTGCATGTCGATCTGACGCCGGCGGGGGAAGTTGTGATCGAGGCGATGGTGAAAGGCGATACGGTTCGCGAAGTGCTCGATTATGTCGAGTTTGAGCCGAGCGATTTGATCACGCGGCTGCAGACGGCGGTGGAAGTGGCCGTCCGCGAGAACCGGCTGGGCCACCAGGAGGCGGGGCGGTTTTTGAAGTTTTATGAAGATGCGCTGAACGGATATACGTATCTGGAAGAGCCTGGGGATTAGTAGTTGGCAGCGGGGGGCCTCGCTTACGCTTCGGGTTAGTGTTGGTGGTGGGCCGGCGCGAGCAAGCTCGCTGGTCCCACCCTACGCTAGTCGTGCTGATGCGCTTTGCAGCATCTGCGGACGTAAATCGCGGCGGCGATGAAACCCAAGAGGCCGCCGAGATAGCTGCCATTGTGTAAGTAAGCGACGATAACGAAGCTCGGCAAGTCGGTGAGCTGCAGCGTTCGCTCCCAGGTTTGCCAACTCGAGAGATCGCCGCTCTTAGCTCGTGCCCATCCAAGCAGTGCGCCACAAGTTCCTAAAACGAAAGCGGACGCGAAGACGATCAGAAACGCCCGAACAGTAACGATGCGGCGCTCGGGCTGAGGAATCTGCGTCAACCCGACACGAGCTAAGAACCAAGCGACGATCATTCCTACCCAAAAACTGGCCAGAAAACCAACCTCTGCGGCAAAGATGCGAGGATGAAAGCCAAAGTTAGCGTAAGAAAACTGATGGAATTTGAGCTTGGTGAAATACTCGGCGGAAATCGAATAGCTGATTTGGTCGTGCACTGCGCCGTAGATGCCGGCTAGTAGTGCCCCCAGGAGGGAGACGCCAATCATCGCGGGAAGGCGAGCGAGCTCGATTCGCGGGTAGAGAATGTCCATACCGGCGTTGCTAGAGTATCTCCAGCGGGTGAGTCGTCGGCCAAATGTCGATTTGCTGAAAGCGGGCCTTCAGTAGCTCTTTTAAGGCGACGAAAAACTCTCGCGTGGCCGCTGAATCGGGCACATCGACAAAGACACGGACGAAATCATCGCGGTAGCTTTCGCCTTGAAACGTCCATTGGCCGCGAATCATTTGCGATTCAAAGGAGACAGCCCCAAATTGCTGTTCAAGCTCCAGCAGCGCTTCGGCGACTAGGCTGTCTGGAACTGGAGCGCCATCATTGAACCGGAGCGGGAGCAGTACTTCGTAACGCCGGTAGGGCTTGTCCATAGCTCGCGGGGCCTTCCACCGAAAACGGAATTCCAGCGGTGGCGAGTGCAGCCAATGCTTCCTGAGGGACCAAGATCTCGCCGGTCTTATAGGAAGTACACGCGAATCGCCCCGGCAAGAACCCCAGCGCTCGCTTCTTGGCGTCGTTGTCTGGAAACCGAATGATGATCATATCAAGAAGTTTATTCGGCACGCGGTGTAATAGCAACTCAAGGAACTCGATTGCGGCTAAGCTACTTTTTCCACTGAACTATGCTCCGTTTCTCTCCAAATAATGGCGTGGACGACGAGCATGATGGCGCCGGTGACGAGGAGGCTGTCGGCGATGTTGAAGTTGGGCCAGGGGTTGAAAATTTGGAGTTTGATTTCGGGCCAGACAAAAAGAATCCAGTCGCGGACGCCGTGCTGTAGTTCTGGGATTAGTCCGCTGGTGTCCCAGAGTCCGAGGCGGTCGTAGAGGTTGCCGATAATGCCGCCGCTGACGAGACCGAGGGCGACGGTGATCCACCGGTCGAACGCGGCGCGAAAGGCAAAGAGCCAGGTGATGATTCCAGCGAGAGCAACAACGGAGAGCGCGGCGAAGAGGGGCCAGAAGCCGGCACCCATGCCGAAGAGGGCGCCGGGATTGACGCTGGTTTCGATGCCGAAGCGGTTTTCAATCAGCCAATAGATATTTCCGTGCTGCGGCAGGCCGCGCCATTGGAAAATGGCGTGCTTGGTCCAAAGGTCGACAGTGCAGCCGAGAGCGGCAAGAGTGAAAAAGACGACGTAGCGACTGACCGGC
This sequence comes from Pirellulaceae bacterium, assembly GCA_036496265.1. Lineage (GTDB taxonomy): Bacteria > Planctomycetota > Planctomycetia > Pirellulales > Pirellulaceae > CAYLLN01. The sequence continues at coordinate 7,875 of DASXLL010000305.1, forward strand.
AGCGCGGACGGAACGCCGCGGAGAGCGTTCCCTACAGAGTTGGTCGGCGGAGGGCCACCGAGGGTATTCCCGCCAGCAGCACCGAGGGTATTCCCGCCGGCAGCACCGAGGGTATTCCCGCCGGCAGCACCGTTATCGCGTGACGAGTTTTTCGGCGCACTTGACACAGTAGGGCGTGTGCGGCAGGACTTCGAGGCGGGCTTTGGGAATTTTGCCCTCGCACTCGATGCAGACACCATAAAGGCCGTCTTCGATCCGAACAAGTGCAGCTTCGATCTGCTCGAGGGCGTCGCCGTCGTGCTCCATCAAGCTGAGCGTGAATTCTTGCTCGAAGGCGTCGGTTCCCACGTCGGCCATGTGAATCGGCATGCTCGACAGATCGCCGGAGGCTTCGCTGCGCGGCTTTCGCAAAGCCGCGTCGGCCATTGCCGTCACGTCGCCCCGCAGCCGGGATCGCAGCCCGAGCAGCATGTTCTTGAAAGGTCTCGCTTCAATCTTCTTCATGACCGACTCCAGCTCCGCCTGCTTTCGAAATGCCAGGGCGTTTTTCGGGGCAGTAAACCACGATTGGCCCAGAGCCTTGCTATGGTAAGTGGCGGATATGGAGGTTGTCAAACAGGCGGGGGCGGATTTTTTTGAGGAAAATGCCCGAGAACCGCTAGAAAATGCGGTTCCAAAGAAGGCTCGGCGGGAGGCATTAGCCTCCCCGTTACGCCGAATTACCGGGGGACTTATGTCTCCCGCTCGCCGCGAGGATTAGAAGTCCTGCGAAATACCCAGATTCACGCCCTGGATGCAAAACGAGCTGTGATTAAACAGCGCGATCGGATGCGTCGTGCTGCCGCCGCCGGTCCCGATGTTGGTGTCGATGTTGTTCGCCGATTGCAGCACGTCGTTGATGTAGATCAACGAGTAGCCGATGTTGAGCTGCGTGCAGGGACGGAAGCGGTAGTTGAGGTTCAGGCCAAGCTCCCAAATCGAGGTGAATTCGTCGCGGGCGTGATGGCCAATGTTGCTGCCGGCACTGAATAGGCCGCCGGCGATCGTTTGAGTGGTCTGGCCAGGGCTCGCGATCGATGTTGAACCGTTGATGTTCAGCGCCTCGTGCATGTTGCCCAGCGATACGCGACCGAGTGTCTGCCAGGTCCAGACGCCGCAGTATTTATACCATTGCAGCCCGAGGATGCCGCCATTGAACAAATTGAGCGTGTTGAACTTGTCGGTGATGGTCGAGACGGTGCCTTGCGGGAGCGTGCCGCCGGTTTCCGTCACCGTTTGCGTGCTTTGAATCGCTACGTCGTCAGCCAGACGCGTGTAGTTCCAGCCTGTAATGAAATCGATCCGCGTGTTGCAGTCGCGGCAGAGCAAGATGCGGCCATAGACGTCGTTGCCCAGGAAGCTCGACGTGCTGGTAACGTTGACGTTGCCGGTTCGCAGGCCGGGATAGGCCACGAGCAGGGCGTCGTTATTGCCCGTGTCCAAGTCGTGGAACGGAATGGCGAGCACGGGGACGTTGTTGGAGGAAACGTTGAAATTCGTCGTGGACTTGGGCAAGCCGAAGAGGCGGTCGCCAAAGCCGATCGTCTGCGCCGGGTTGATAAAAAAGCCAAAGTCAACGCGCCCCCCGCCCTGCGTGCTGGCGTTGGTTCGGCCGCCGCCAAAAATCGTTTGCGCATCGGGCAGGATGCCGGCAGTCGTGGAGGATTCGGTCGTGGGGTCCGTAGTCACAAGCGCCGGGAAGTTACGACCTTGTCGCCACCAAATGAGAGCTTCCAAGCGCATCCAAACCATCGGATTATTGCAATAGCCACTATAATCGCAGCCGCCGCCAAGTCCGCCGCACTGTCCGCAGCCGAAGCATCCGCCGTGGCCACCGCAGCCACCGCCACAGCAGTCGCCGCATTGGCCGCAATTGCCGCATCCGCAAGCGCCGCCAGTCATCGTTCCGGGCAGCCAGCCGCCACCGCCGTAACCGCAGGTGCCGACCGGATCGGAAGCCGGCTCAAACGTTGAATTGTGATTGCAGGTCGCGCATTGGTTATTGGTCCACGGCGCGTTGTAATTGGGCGCGTGATAAGGCGCGCTATAGACGTTGGACAGAACTTTTTGCGATTGGCCTTCCATGCCTTCGGGCACGGCCTCGGTCACGGGCGCTCCGCCGCTCTGCGGGGCTGGCATGACGCGGGTCCGCGGCGCGGCTGGCATGCCGGGCG
>DASXLL010000306.1:0-4155 GCA_036496265.1 Pirellulaceae bacterium
ATCACGAAGTCATCGGCAAAGTTGATCAGACGAGCCTGAAAGCGGTCCTGATGACCGAGCGTCTTCCAGCCCAAGACGAACCGCCGCATGTAGAGATTCGCCAGCAAGGGCGAGATCGGTGCTCCCTGCGGAGTTCCCCGAAACCCACATCTCAAACACTCACCACTACGCTCAAGACACTCACCAACCCCTCACCATTCGCCCGGCATTTTTCCTCACCCTAACCATCAGCCCCGGAACAACTTCCGCGAACATCCCCAAACACATTCACCTTCATCCACCCCCCATAACTACCAAGAACAAATTTCCCGGTGAGCTCTCGAATTGCCCTCTCAGCCGCCACGCCTTAGTAAATTCCGGACCCCAGCCCCCGAACCCCCTACAATTCCCCAATGCCCGCGCCGCCTCGCCCGATGACCGACTCCCCCTGGTTCTGGGCCTGCCTGTTCGCGGCCGCCGCCCTGATCGGCCTGGCCCTGATCAGCTCCAAGTACGGCAAACGTCAGGCCCAAATCGAGCGCGAATTCCAAGGCCGCCAACGCGCAGCTCAAAATGTCCAAGGCCAATCATCAGATATACCCTTATCAACACCCGACCAGACTATGATCCCTTTATGGCCTCTCGTCCTCGCCCTCACTTCCCTCATCCTCATCACCTTCTTCATCCTCTACCGACGCCAATCAACACAAAACGCCCGTTCTGACCTCTGACCTCTGGCTTCTTCCTATGTGGCTCCTCGAAAGCCCCTACACCATCGTCGCCCTCGGCGTCGCCCTGATTTTCGCCATCGGCGCTGCCTGGACCGCCACGGGCCGGCAGGAGCTGCTCTACGCCCTCGCCGCCGCCATCGTGCTGCTCTTTGCTGGTCTGCTCACCGAGCGGCTGATCGTCACCGACCGCGAGCAGATTCGAGCCACGTTGCAGGAGATTGCCCGGGACGTCAAAAACAACGACCATCGCCGCATCATCAGTCACATTCATTCCAGCGCCACCGCCATCAAGCAAAAAGCGCAGGCGGAGCTGCCTAAATACCACTTCACCGAATTTCGCATCACGAAGATTCACTCCATCGACGTCGATCGCTCGGCCGATCCGCCCTCCGCCGTCGTCGAGCTCAATGTCGTAGGCGGCATCACAATTCGTGACCAGGGCTTTGAAAGTGATCACGTCGCCCGCTGGGTCAAGCTGCATCTGCTGAAAGAAAAAGACGGCCGCTGGACCGTCGCCGACTACGAGCACGACGACCCCCAGCGAATGATCATGCAAAACCCCGGCGAACGATAGTCTGGGAGGGCGAAGCTCCCGCTGAGCCGCCGCGGGCTAACTGCCGCGACGTTGCTCAGCCGCCGTTTCACTGACAAGCTCTGCCACCAAATCCAATCCCCTATGCAACTCTTTAAACTCGTCGCGATGAGCCTCAGCAAATTCCAATGCCAGCACCAGCGGAATCGTTTCGCACGGCGCCCCGCCGACACGATGGGCCAATTGAACCATCACATTTCCCACGCGCACAGGCAATTCGACCCGCTCGACCGGCGTCTCGAAGAGCCGGTCGCAATCCTCCGCCGGCGATGTCACCAGGTACTCCCGGCAAACGAGCGGCCGATCCGCATAGATGCTGCAGCTCTCCTCTTCCAGGAAAGGACAAGCGATCCCTTGCCGGAAATAACGCTGAGCCAAAGGAGCGGCGACGCTGCGCCCCGCCGCGGTTGGCTGAGTCAAATACCGATCGCGATCGGGCTGCTTCGGCTCTAGGAGGCCGTTCGCTTCCAAGCGGTCCAGCGCTTCCGCAAATCGCCGTCGCACGACGACTTGCCGCTCCGGAGGCATCGCGGCCACGACGTCCGCCAGCGCCATAGCCTCCGGCAGCGAAATCGCAACCAGTTGCCGGCAACAAGCGCCGCAGCCAGCTCGGCAACTGACCTGCCGGCCGTCGCGGGCCGCTGTTTCGATTCCGATTGCCGTAAGTTGCTCGGAAAGTTGGCGAGCCACAGGCAACACATCACCGATAGGACCGTCCCCGGCCGCTACATTCAGCGTTATGGTTCGCTGCTGATCAAGAACTTGAAGATGAAGATGAACGGTCTGCGAGTCGTCGCCATCGCAGCGAGAATCTGAGCTCATAGCAAGCTCTTAACCGTTGATAATCTTCTCACACGGCGCGCCTTCATTCAGCGTTGGCCGCTCGGGGCGGTTTTTGTGCAGATACGTTAGCCGCATGTTGTCCAAGCCTAAGAGCCTCAAGAGCGTGGCATGAAAGTCATGCGTGTGTAACCGATCCTCGACCGCGTGCAGACCCAACTCATCCGTCGAGCCCACCGTCCGGCCGCCACGCACTCCGCCGCCGGCCAGCACCATCGTATATCCGTAAGGATTGTGATCCCGGCCATCCCCTTTTTCGCTTTGCGGCGTCCGCCCGAATTCGCCGCCCCAAATCACCAGCGTGTCGTTCAGAAGGCCCCGCCGCTTCAGGTCATGAATCAGCGCCGCCGACGCCTGATCGACGCTTCGACAATTTTCCGAGTGATTTTTTTCGAGGCCCGAATGCGCATCCCACTTGCTACCACTGCCCGAATAAAGCTGCACGAACCGCACCCCTCGCTCCACGAGTCGGCGGGCCAAGAGACACATCCGCCCAAAGCTGGCCGTCGCTTTATTGTCGAGCCCATAGAGTGTCCGTGTCTCTTCCGTCTCTTGCGACAGATCGACCGCCTCGGGTGCTTCGGCTTGCATTCGAAACGCCAACTCGTAACTTGCGATGCGAGCCTCAAGCTCCGACTGCTCCGGCCTATCCGCCGCATGCCGCCGGTTGATTTCCGCCAGCAACTCCAGCTTTTTCCACTGCCGCTCGTCGGTCACATCCTTCGGATTCGCCAGATACTTGATCGGCTCATCGCCCACTTCCAGCGGCGTGCCCTGAAACTGCGCCGGCATGAAACCCGCGCCCCAGTTTTTCGGTCCATTGACGACTTTGCCCGGATTGTCTTCCATCACCACGAACGCCGGCAGGCTATCGTTCTCGCTGCCCAGGCCATAGTTGACCCATGCGCCCAGCGACGGTCGCCCCGCCAGAATGGAACCGGTGTTCATCTGGCACACGCCGCCCGAATGATTGAGCCCATCCGAGTACAGCGACCGCACGACGCACAAATCGTCGGCGCACGTCGCCATTTGTGGCAGCCAATCGCTGACCCACAGGCCGCCCTCGCCATGTTGAGCCCACTTCCGCTTGCTGCCCATCAGCGGCGGGTTCTTTTCACCCATCGCCAAAATCACCGGCTTGAACGACGATGGCAGCGGCTGCCCCGCGAGCTTGTCCAACTCCGGCTTCGGATCGAACGTATCGATATGACTCGGCCCGCCCTCCATGAACAAAAAAATGACGCTCTTCGCCTTCGGTGCGACATGCGGTTCCCGAGTGCCTGCCGATTGACCCTCCCGTGCCAGCAACGACGACAGCGCCAGTGCCCCAAAGCCCGTCCCGGCTTTTAGCAACATTTCGCGTCGGCTGAGGTAATTCGATGGGAACATCTAATCGACGTACAAAAACTCACTCGAATTCAGCAGCACATGGCAAAAATCAACGAACGGATCGTCGCTCTTCCCGGAATTCGTCTGCAGAAATCGAATCGCTTCGTTCGTCTCGGCTTCGCTCGGAATTCGGCCCAAGGCCACGCTATATGCGGTGACGATTCGTTGTTCCAAAGTGGCCGATGAATCCGCCGACAAGCGTTTATTGAAAGCCTTGGCACGCGCCATCATCCAAGGGCCATTGATCAGAAACAGCGACTGCGTTGGCGTCGTCGTTACGTTGCGAACCGGTGTCGTGAAGATGCCATCCGGAGCGTCGAACACATCCAGAACTTGCTCGCTCTTGTTGCGATACACCTTCAAATACACGGCCCGCCGTCGGCTCTTCGACCAATCGCCGCTCTGGCCGCCGACGGCCGAGTCGAGCTCGCCGGTGACCGCTTCAGCCGCGTCGCGAACTTGCTCCGCCGCCAGGCGGCGAATCGGCATCCTCGCCAGCCACTTGTTCGCCGGGTCTTTGCCCGCCAACTCCTCGACTTCCGTCCCATGCGATGCCCGTCGGTATGCAGCGCTCGTCACCATTAGCCGATGCAATCGCTTCATGCTCCAGTCGTTGTCAAGCAG
>DASXLL010000307.1:0-27845 GCA_036496265.1 Pirellulaceae bacterium
AACCCGAACTGGTGCAGTATCGTGGCGTGCAAATCATTGATATGCACCGGATTTTCGACGACGCTCCACCCGATGTCGTCCGTTTTGCCATACGTCAGACCGCCCTTGAACCCACCACCGGCCATCCAAATGCTATAAGCAAATGGGTGATGATCGCGGCCCAGCTTCGTGTTCGTCTCACGGCCCTTCCGATTCTCCCCCAGCGGCGTCCGGCCAAATTCGCCGGCGAAAACCAGCAACGTGCTATCGAGCAAACCGCGCTGCTTCAGGTCCTTGATCAATGCCGCCAACGGCTGATCCGACATTCGCGTGCAGTAACCGAGTTCCTCGTCCAAATTGGCGTGATGGTCCCACGAAGCATGAACCATTGTCACAAACCGCACACCCCGCTCGACCAATCGCCGCGCGAGCAAACAGTTGCGGGCAAACTGCTTAAACACAGTCGGCCCAGCCCCGCGGCCACTGACATCCGTCGGTTCCGGCCGGTCGCAACCATACATATCCAGCGTCGCTTGCGACTCCTGTGATAGATCGATCAGTTCCGGCGCCGCCGACTGCATCCGGAAAGCCAACTCATAACTTGCAATCCGGCTGGCAATCTCCGGATCTTGCAGCGATTCCAAATGCCGGCGATTCAAGCTCGAAATCGCATCCAGACTGCGGCCCTGCAAATCGCTCGAAACGCCCGGCGGATTGGCCAAATTGAGGACCGGATCGCCGTGATCGCGAAACAGCACACCCTGATACGTGCTCGGTAAAAAACCGCTGGTCCAATTCGACACGCCGCCGCTGCCACCGCGTCCTGCTGTCAGCACAACATATCCCGGCAAGTTTTGCGACTCGCTGCCGAGGCCATACGTGAGCCAAGAACCCATGCTCGGGCGCCCAAACCGCGGCACGCCGCTCATCAGCATGAGCTGCGCCGGATGATGATTGAACGCATCCGTGTGCATGCTGCGGACCAAACAAATGTCATCGGCGCACTCGCCCAAACGCGGTAAAAAATCCGACAACTCCATCCCGCACTGCCCATGCTTCGCGAATTTGCGGTTGCTCCCCAGCAAAACGGCCGATTCCTTCTGAATAAACGCAAACCGCACGCTCGCCGTCATGGACTCCGGCAGTTTTTCCCCATTCAGCTCGTTCAGCTTTGGCTTCGGATCGAACAAATCGATATGACTCGGCGCCCCCTCCGGCAAAAAGAAGATGCAATTCTTCGCCTGCGGCGCAAAATGCGGCGACTTTGGAGCCAGCGGATCAACGGCACGATCCGACGAAGACGAATCCGCGGCCAGCAATCCATCCTGCTTCAGCAACGACGCCAGCGCCAGCATCCCCAGCCCCGACGCGCTCGATGTAAAAAACTGCCGTCTTGCTAAATCAATACTCATAGGGACTCGAATTCACCGCAAAGGACGCGGAAGGTCGCAAAGGCTAAGGACATTGCCCAGGCCCTTCTTTGCGTTCCTCCGCGTACTTTGCGGTTTTATCCTGCCTTATTCTCGCGTAATGAACTCATCCAAATTCAATATCGTCCGGCCAACAGTAACCCACGCGGCCGTTTCCGCCAGGTTGTCTGAAGTCGGAACTGGATTACCAACCAGCTTTGTAGCGGCATCTGAGTCTCTCTCGGCCAGTTCCCGCGCTGCCTGGTACAACGCAAATACGTCGCTTGCTTCCGCCGCACTCGGCTGCCGATTCAAGCACAACAAGAACGCCCGCTCGCCTCGCAGCCGCGCCGTTCTGGCTGCATCGTCTTCCGCCGGCACATCCGCCACGATTCGCCTGCCAAGAACTTGCGCCGCTTCAAAGAACGCCGGATCGTTCCAAATCGTCAGCGCCTGCAGCGGCGTATTGCTCGTCTGCCGCCGGGCGGTGCATTCGTTGCTGTCGGGCGAGTCAAAGGTCATCAGCATCGGATATGGGCTCGTTCGCTGGAAAAACGTGTACAAACCACGTCGATACCGATCACCCCCGCTGCTCTCAACCCACTTAGCGCTATTCTGATACGTCAGCGCAGCATATTCCGCCGGCTGCGGCGGCCGCACACTCGGTCCGCCGACGCGATCGGCCAACAAGCCGCTCGCAGTCAGCGCCAGATCGCGAATCACTTCCGCCTCGACGCGTCGCCGAGCCTGACGAGCCATCAGCACGTTCTCCGGATCGCGATCGATCAAATCGCGCCGCGGGGCCGACGACTGCTGGTATGCAGCCGACGACACAACCCGACGAATCAACGCCCTCTGACTCCAGCCACCCGACACAAACTCGCTCGCCAACCAATCCAATAACTCTGGATGCGACGGCTTCTCCCCTTGCTTCCCAAAATCATCCAGCGTCGGCACAATTCCGCGGCCAAACAGCTGATGCCAAATCCGATTGACCGTCACCCGAGCCGTCAGCGGGTTCGCTGCATCCACGACCCACGCTGCCAGGTCCAGCCGATCGAGTTGTTCCCCGCGAGCCTTCGCCGTCGGTAAGAATGCCGGCGTCCCCAGCGAAACCATATCGCCCGGACTCAAAAAATCGCCCCGCTGATGAACGTGCGTCTCCCGCGGCTTGCTCAACTCCGCCACCGATTGTGATTTCGCTTCCGGCGGAAGCTGCGGAGCCTTCGCCTTATGATCTTTCACCGCCTTCTCGAGTGCTGTCAGTTTCTTATCGGTCGGACGGAAATGTTTCGCGACCACCCGACTTTCATCGGGCGTGCGCTCCTCGGCCGCTTTGGCGAGTGCCGTCGAAACTTCGGCCGGAAGCTTCAGCGCGGCTAGCTTTTCCGCCGGCATATTCGCCACCGATTTTTCCCACGCTGCTTGAGCCGCCGGCAATTTGTCCGCGACATACATTTTGACCGCACCCTCGAGCTCTTCCAACTTTGCGGCATGTGTCTTTTTCGCTTGCTCAAACGCCGCCTGTTGTTCCGGCTTCGGATTCTCCACATCTTTTTCATCGATGCTGTTGAAAAACGCGTACAACGAGTAATACTCCCGCTGCGTCAGCGGATCGTATTTGTGACTGTGGCACTGCGCACACCCCACCGTCATCCCCAGCCATACCGTCCCCAGCGTGTTCGTCCGATCGACCGTCTTTTTAACGCGATCCTCTTCCTGGTCCGTTCCGCCTTCCGTGTTATGCAGCGTATTGCGATGCAGGCCAACCGCGACTCGCTGCTCCTGCGTCGCATTCGGCAACATATCACCGGCCAACTGCTCGACCGTAAATTGATCGAACGGCATATCCGCGTTGAGCGCTTCGATCACCCAATCGCGATACTTGAACGCAAACGGCCGCGGCCGATCTTTCTCATAGCCGTCGCTATCGGCGTAGCGCGCCAGATCAAGCCAATGCCGCCCCCACCGCTCACCAAAATGCGGCGACGCCAACAGCCGATCGACCAGCCGCTCAATCGCATCGGGATTCCTATCTTCAAGGAAGTCCTGCACTTCCTCCGGCTGCGGCAACAGCCCATTCAAATCCAAATACAACCGCCGCAGCAGCGTCGTCCTTTCGGCAGCCGCCGAGTGAGCAACTTTCTCCGCCTCTTGCCGCGCCAATACAAACACATCCATCGCTTGCCGCGGCCACGCAGGATTCCCAACCGTCGGCAGCGGCGGCCGAAGCACTGGCTGGAGCGACCAATGCTGATTGGCAGCGATCGACGCAGACTCATCCGGCCACTTCGCCCCCTGATCGATCCACGCCCGCACGAGGCCAATTTCCTCCGCCGAAAGCTTCTTGCCCTTGCCCTCCGGCGGCATCTGCCCAATATCTTCATCAATTCCCGCCACCACCCGTATCAATCGGCTCTCAGCGCTTTTGCCAGCGATGATTTCCGCTCCACTATCGCCGCCAACGAGCCCCCGCTGCTTTTGATCAAGCCTCAATCCACCTTCCTGATGCTCCGCGCCATGACAGGAGAAACAATTCTTCTGCAATAGCGGCTGAACCTCGCTCACGAAATCCACCGGCCTTGTGGCCGCTGGCGGCAGAGCGGTCGCCGCATCGTCAGCCCGGCCGGCGAGCAGCGAAAAACAAAGCAGACAGCCGGACGAGATTATTACTGTAAGCCGGGGCATACGAATTAAAGGTTGACAGCCTGGGCGGGGGTGGAATGGCGGCTGCGGGGCAGGAAATACCATTGGAACAACAGCTTACAGCCGCGTCAAATGAGGATCACAACCGTGAAAAATGCGTGAAATCGTGTGAGGTCGGCTCGGGTGTCAATAAATGGCCCCTGGACAATGGCGGTAGGCAAATAGCAGACTTGGAAGGCACAATAACAACTCAGTAAGCCTGAGAATGCCAGCGTAAGAATGATTGTCGCCATCGACGGACCAGCCGGAGCCGGAAAAAGCAGCATCGCTTCGCGGTTGGCGGAGCGGCTCGGGTTCGCATTTCTTGATACCGGAGCCATGTATCGAGCCGTTGCTCTCGCCGCACTGCGAAGTAGTCTCGGAGCCCGAGATGAAGAAGCGATCGCCGCTTTGGCGGACAGTCTGACGATCGAATTCGACGGCAAACGCACGCTGCTCGACGGTGAAGACGTCTCCGCCGCGATTCGCACGATCGAGGTGTCAACCGCCGTTCACTTGGCCGCTGATAATGTTGCCGTGCGGCGGCGGCTGGTCGAATTACAGCGGCAAATCGCCGCCGGCCGCGACCTAGTCACCGAAGGCCGCGACCAAAGCACCGTCGCCTTTCCCAACGCCGACTGCAAGATTTTTCTAACCGCCAGCCGTGAAGAGCGCGCCCGTCGGCGGTTCGAGGAACTCTCCAACCGCGGCGAGTTGGTCACCTTCGAGGACGTGCTCGCCCAGCAGGACGAGCGCGACCGCCGCGACGAGTCCCGCCTCGTCGGCCGTCTGCTCAAAGCCGACGACGCGATCGAAGTCCCGACCGACGGCCTCACGCTGGAGCAAGTTGTCGAGCGGCTGGAGCAAATCGTCCGCCACAAGGCAGTCGCGATCGATGCCCAGTAAGATTTCCAGTAACAATCGCCACAGCCGGACGTTCGTGAAACGTGTTGGCTACGACGTAATCAAATATTTGCTCCAAATGGTGGCCATCTTCGGCTACGGCCTCCGTGTCATCGGCCGCGAAAACTGGCCTCAAACTGGCGGCGGCCTCATTTGCGCCAATCACCAAAGCATGTTCGATCCGCCCCTGGTCGGCGTAACATGCCAACGCCGGATGAATTACCTCGCTCGCGACACGCTATTTCCAATTCCCATTCTGGGCTCATTGATCCGCTTTCTCGACGCCATCCCCATCGACCGCGAAGGCCTCGCCCTAAGCGGCATCAAGGAAACGCTCCGCCGCCTCAAAGCCGGCGAGCTCGTCCTCATCTTCCCCGAAGGCACGCGTACCCCTGACGGCGACGTCAAACCGCTTAAACCCGGCTTCATCTCCCTCGCTCGCCGCAGCAACGTCCCCCTCATCCCCGTCGGCCTCGACGGAGCTTTTCAAGTCTGGCCCCGCACCTCGCGCTTTCCGCGCTTCGGCCGCATTGCCGTTGCGATCGGCGAGCCAATCAACATCGAACAGATTGCTGCGCTGACCGACGACGAGCTGCTGGGCGAGTTAGAGCGCCGAATTCGCGCCTGTCATGACTCCGCGCGGGCCGCCCGGAGCCAAAGATCATTCTCGGCGCAGGCCCAGGGAACTGACTGACGCGATTTACTTCTCATTCCCGTTATTCTCAGCGAGCACTTCCGCAACTCGCCCAATTACAAAGCCGCAAGTCCGCGCCTAAACCGCGTTGACGCCTCAACTGTATGCATTTACGGTTGGGGCAGGCAGATCAAAAGTGTCTCGCTCGCGATCGAAATTCGCATCCACGGATTGGCGTCGCGTCGAAACATTCCCACCTCTTGTCTGCCTGCAGCCGGGCCTGCCTGCTCGGCAGTCTTTGTAACCACCGCGTTCTGGGCCCACGCCTTTTAATCGCTGTGCGCGCTCACATTGTCGCTGCTGGATCTCGATTACCGATCCGCAGCGTCACTGGCGACCGCCTGCGCACTGCAATTTGCTTTCATGCCGCTAGCGAATAAAACGGTCGCCACTTTCGCAAATGAAAGTATTGGAACCGCTTGCGAGCGCGAAATTACAACACAGCAAGTAACGCACAAAGTCCGCCATTCAAGCATCAGGTCTTAAGTATCAAGGTTGGTGCCATGACCATCGCAACATTTCTCAACTCGGAATCACGAATAGGAATAGCAATGTCGAAATCAGCAATGTCGAAATCAACAACGTCGAAATCAGCAATGTCGAAATCAGCAATGTCGAGATCGAAACGAGCCTTCACATTAGTCGAGCTATTGGTTGTCATTGCCATCATCGGAGTACTGGTGGCGCTGCTGCTCCCCGCCGTGCAAGCCGCCCGCGAAGCCGCCCGCCGCAGCCAGTGCTCCAACAACCTCAAGCAAATCGCCCTCGCCACGCACAACTACTGCGACACCTACAACGGTCCCTTCCCTGTCGGCGAATACAACTGCTGCTGGGGCACATGGCAAGTCGGTCTGCTCCCTTACGTCGAGCAGAAGAACCTTTATGACCAGTACAAATATTTCGGCGCTCTCAACGCAACCGGTGGCAATCCAATCGCCACGCAATACAACGCGACGCCCAACACGCTCGTCACGACTCAGCAAATCAAGCCCTACACCTGCCCCAGCGACACCAAATCGGCTCAAGCCGGCTTCAACAACGGCGTGACCTTTCATAACTACGTCGCCAATCACGGCAACACCTCGATGACGCGGCAAGCCACGCTCGGCACCGCCACCACCGGCCAGCCGAACCAGTTCAACGGTGCCCCGTTTATTTATGTCGCTTCGAGCGCCGCGCCCCCGCAAGTTGTCCGCATGGCCGAAGTCACCGACGGCACCAGCAACACGCTTGCCTTCTCCGAAACCGTGCAGGGCAAAGGCGGCGACTACCGCGGACTGGGCTGGTGGAACGGCGGCGCTCACTTCGAAACCTTCATGGCCCCCAACTCCAAACAGCCCGACGTCCTGGCCTCCGCCAGCAACTGTTTCACCAACACCAAACCCAATCCCCCCTGCGTCGCCTCTTCCGGCTCCAATCAACAAAACACCGCCGCCCGCTCCCGCCACCCCAGCGGCGTCCAAGCCGCTTTCTGCGACGGCTCCATCCGCTTCATCACCAACAACATCAACCTCGACACCTGGCGCTACATCAGCACCACCGGCGGCGGCGAAACGATGACCGGCGATTTTTAATCCACACCAACCCGAAGCGCAAGCGAGGGCAACTCGGATAATTCATACCAACCCGAAGCGTAAGCGAGGGTAACGTGGGGCGGGCCTCCGGCCGGCCCTATCACGCATTCCCATCCGCCGCCGGCCCCCCCCTCGAACTTTACCCGTCGAACAAATCCAATGCTTGCGTTCTCAAAGCGCAGCGATAAACTTACTTTAGCCGCAGCCATTTATCTCGAGCCCAAATACCAGGAGGGATTCGTCCTGGGGCGTCAGAGCTTTTAATCCCGCCTGGCGGGAGCGCCGGTCCACTTTGGGAAAATCGCTGCGGTGTTTTTGTTTCTTGGTGACGCTTATCTTGTGCCCATGAAACGTCGCTTGCGATCTGCGTTGTGGAAAATCGCTTATGCATTGCTCCTAACCCGAGCCGCCACTGCGGACGATCGCTTCGACGGCCTCGATACCTATATCCGCGAGGCAATGCAAAAATGGAAAATCCCCGGCCTGGCCATCGCCGTCGTCAAAGACGACGAACTGGTCGTTGCTCGTGGTTATGGTGTTTGTGAAATGGGCAGTGACCGCGCGGTCACCAAGGACACGCCATTTCCCATCGCATCATGCACTAAGTCATTCACGGCAGCCTGCATCGGCATGCTCGTCGATGAAAAGAAGGTCCAATGGGGCGACCCCGTTCAAAAACATTGGCCGACGTTCGCAGTAGCCGATTCGTATGTCACGCAGAATGCCACGCTCCGCGATATACTCTGCCATCGCACCGGCTTGGCCCGCGGCGACCTGCTATTTGTGAAGGGAGATTTCAGCAACGACGAAATCTTGCGACGACTTAAATTCCTGCCGCAAGCCGAGCCCTTTCGCACGAAGATGACCTACAACAATCTGATGTACGGCGTTCTGGGTCAGGTAATCGAGCAAAAATCCGAAACGCCCTGGAATCAGTTTGTCGAGCAACGGCTCATCCGCCCGCTCGGTATGACTTCGACATATATCACGCGTGTCCGCGTGCCGCCGGACCGAATCGCTACTCGGCATCGCAACTATGACGGCGAGATCGCCCCCGTGCGAAAGCCATTCCCCGACGAGCGCGTGGCAGAGTCCGGAGCGATCTATTCGTCCGTCATCGATATGACGAAATGGCTCCAGATGCATTTGCACGACGGCGAGCACCAACGCCAGCAACTGCTCAAGCCCGACACCATCCGCGACATGCACTCGCTGGTCCATGCCATTCCGATTCGCCGCCAACCCGACGCCAACGTTTATCGCTCCAAGTTGCTCGGCACCGGATACGGTTGGTTTGTAAATGACTATCGCGGTCGCGTTTTAATCCATCACGGCGGCGGTTGGGGGGCTGACATGGCGATCGTTCCCGAAGAACGGCTGGCGGTCGTCGTTCTGTCGAATCTGGATTTCAATCTCCTCGTCCAAATGCTCACCTGCGACATGATCGATGCCTACGTCGTCGGGCCGGAGCGGGCCTGGTCGAAGGAAAACAAATGGGATTTTTGGTTCGAGGTTGGTGGGCCAGAAGCCATGTTTCGCAGCCGCAACGAGCACAAGGCCGACCTCGACAAGACCCGCGCGCCAAATACCAAGCCATCACTGCCGCTCGATCGCTACGCCGGCCGCTACGAATCCGACTTATACGGTCCGCTCTTCGTTGAGTACAAAGACGGCCACCTTAGCGTCCAATTTGGCATCCGCGGCGGCGATCTCGACCACTGGCAAAACGACCAGTTCTACGGCCTCTCCATCGTCGAGCCCTTTCTCGATTGGCTCGTCAAATTCGAAGTCACCAACGTCAAAACCATTACCAGCCTCGAAGTCATTGGCGTCGGCTGGAAAGACCCCGACGAAAAACACATTTTCCGCCGCATGCCGTAAATCATGCACCGTGTGCGCCAGATCGTCCTAATCGCCGCAGTTCTTGCCATCTCCTGGTTCGGAATGCAAGCCATTCACGAGCTCGGCCACGTCCTCGGTGCCTACCTAACCTGTGGCCGCATCGAGCGCATCGTTCTGAACCCCCTCACCATCTCGCGTACCGACCTCTCCGAAAATCCACACCCCCTCCTCGTCGCCTGGGCCGGCCCAATCTTCGGCAGTAGCGCTCCTCTCTTGCTTTGGATGGCTGTGTTCTGTGCAGCAAAACACGCCATTGTGCGACTAATGCGCCTCCTCCAATTCTTCGCCGGCTTCTGCCTCCTCTCCAACGGCCTTTACATCTCTCTCGGCGCCTTCCACCAGATCGGCGACTCCGGCGACCTTCTCCACCACGGTGCCCCAATCTGGCACCTTTGGCTCTTCGGCGCCCTCACCGCACCCCTCGGCCTGATTTTGTGGCACAAAATCGGGCCGCTTTCAGCCCTCACCCCAAGCAAAGCCACTACGACCTGAGTTACCAGCTGAAGATGTCGTGCAATTGACTTAGCTTGAGTAAGACGCTATCTTACGTTTATGAAGACCACGATTTCCTCTAAAGGACAGATCGTTCTGCCCGCGGAGTTACGTGAACGCGACGCAATTCGGCCAGGCGCAGAGTTTGAAGTGCAACGTGTCGAAGCTGGCCGCTATCTGCTCAAAAAGCTGCCCTCCAAGGGCTCTACCGGTCTGGTTGACTGGCTCCTGGCCTGTCCCGAAAAAGGTTGGTTTCAACCGATCGAGTCGGAATCGACCGACGATCTTTAATTGCTGTGGGCCAGATCCATGAAGTATCTCGTGGATGCCAACGTGTTAAGCGAAATGACCAAACCGCGCTCAGCGGTTGAGGTCATGGACTGGCTCCGCGACCACGATCATGAAAGCGTGGTCAACCCCATCATCCTCGGCGAACTGCAATACGGCATTCTATCGCTCCCGGCTGGCAAGCGACGGACCCGCTTGCAACAGTGGTTTGAATCCGGCCTCAAGCGACTCCATGTTCTCGATCTCGACACCGACACCGCCACGATCTGGGCCATGCTGCTGGCCGAGCTCAAGCGAAAAGGCCGCGCCATGCCCGTGAAAGATAGCCTCATTGCTGCCACCGCCCGGCAACACGGTCTAACGGTCGCCACAAGGAATACGGGACATTTTCAACACGCCGGCGTCGGCACCCTTAATCCGTTTGGAAGCTGAGTCAGTTCGCCCTGCATGGAACTGAATTCTGCAACCTTCTCCCCTGCATTTTCACGGGTCGAATGGGATTAGGGATTAACGGTCGACGGCAAGCGGAAAACGAAAATGCACGCCACAACCGAACTTTCGGGACACGGTTTAACGGCGAGGAAAACGCTTGACACTTTGCTGCCGCACATAAACTGCGAGCTAGGATTTGGTCGTAGGCATTTCGAACGCTGGGAACTGGAAAGCATGGCCTTGCTCTGCGCCCTGTTTGCCACGTCGATAATTGAATTCGGCTGAAACCCAACTTTTGGGTCCAAGTTGACTGCGAAGATCGTGGCGGATCAAAAGCAAACTTGCGCCCTCTTGAATCGTCGTCAACTTGAGCGCCTGTCAAATTGAACCGACGAATGCCCACATGGCGTCAATGAACCTCTTGCAGAAGACTTGTCCGTATTGCGCCGAGTTCATCAAGGCCGCCGCTACGGTCTGTCGATTTTGCAATCGTGAACTTCCAAGGGAAATGTCCGCTGCGCCAAATAATTCCGCTCGCGCATATTCTCCCTGCAAAGGCTGTGGCGGCTTAACAAGGTCGGCATTCATGGAGATAACCGCGGGACTGTGTCGAGAATGCGCTATCACGGCAGGCACGGTCGGCGAAGGCGAGCCAATCGTCGAGGAGTCATACATTTACGGTGAAAAGGGAATTACGGTCCCCGGCGGGATTCCGGCCCGCTCCGGCTACATAAGGAACGACGCGCTCATCTGCGCTCATTGCGGTCATAAAGGCGGCGTGCAAACGAAAACTGAGGAACGAAAAGAAGGCGTCAGTGGGACCAAGTTAAGCGCTGCCGTTCTAACTGGCGGGTGGTCCGTATTGTTCAGTGGACTTTCGGAGAATCAGCGAGTGGTTGCCTGTTATTGCGAAAAGTGTGGAATCCAGTCTACCGTTCGTTAGAACTTTCCACTCCTCATTTGGCGACTAGCCGAAACGGCTCACCTTCCCGTACCATCTCCTCCAATTCTTCACCGGCTTCTGCCTCATCGCCAACGGCCTCTACACCTCCCTCGGTGCCTTCCACCACATCGGCGACTCCGGCGACCTTCTCCACCACGGCGCTCCAATCTGGCAACTCTGGCTCTTCGGCGCCCTCACCGCGCCACTCGGCCTATTCTTGTGGCACATGCTGGGGCCGCAATTCGGAATAGGTGCGGTGGGCAACTAGCTCAATGACACCCCGACATCTCTGAACCTCTTTCCGCAGTTTGTTCGTGCGACCGCGTAGGGCCTCAAAGCAGAAAAGATTTTACGCCTCCAAATCCAGGGTGAGAAAATGCGGTGCGAAAGCGTCGGAGCGTCGTTGTTCACCGCATCCGGCAAAAAATATTGCAATTGATCTATGAAATTGCAACAATACAACCGCAATTGGAGGGGTTTAGTCCTTGTTTAATTCCCGTGTTTTGGCATCGCCCCCCAACATCCAACGGAGAGAATGAATCTATGAGCGGTGGCGTCTCTTCAGGTACTGGAATTGGAACTGGGGCTGGTGTTTCAGGTGGCGGCGGAGTTCCGCCCAATCCGCCCCCTCCGGGAGGTCCTGGAATTCCTCCCGCGGCTGGCGGTGGCGGCGGAATCAATCCCGCTGATGGTGCAGTCCCCCCTGACTATACAAAAACAGCCGAGTTCGCCCTGTGGGTCGAATACGAAAAAGTCGCGATGCATTTCAACGAGCTTACCGTGAGGCTCCGCACTCAAGCATTGGGCGGTTTGGCTGGTGTGGTGGCTATTTCTGGATTCGCCGTCAATTTCTCTCAAAAATCCGGTTCTGATGCACAGTGGCTTATCTTCTTCGGATCTCTGCTCTTCTTTGCGTTCGCCTGGCTCGCGATTTGGATCCTGGACATCAAGTACTACAATAAGCTCCTCGTCGGAGCGGTTACGGCAATCTTGGATCACGAAAAAAAATCGAAAGAACGATCGCCTGATTGGCCAATTGAATTGAGCACGGAAATCCATGATGCAATCCCAATGCACGAAGTTCCGATAAGAAGCTTTTACCTGCTGGTTTTGAGTCCGCTCATCCTTGGCGTGTTCTATACGGGATATGAGGCTTTTTTCCGACCCCCAGCCGGCAATCCCGATCCACTTGAATACAAGATTCAACTCAATACCCCCGACGTCTTAAAAATCGCTCCCGATCCGGCTAAGATAGACCACAAGGTCGAGTTGAGCGTGCCGAGCCCCGTTAAAGTTGCGCCAGAGCCAGCGCGAGTGGATCAAAAAATCGAAGTCAAGATACCCGATGGCGTGAAAGTCATTTCCGAGCCCGCGAAATCCAATTGAACCTCGCAGCTCGATCAGCGATCACCGAGGTATCTTTGGAGCGTCGGAAAATGTCCAAAGAATACCTCGCTACCATTTACTTGGCAGGACCGCTTTTTACACAGGCCGAATGGCAATGGAATGAGCGCTTGGCCGATAAGTTGCGCGAAGGCTTCTTGAACGTGATTCTCCCGCAAAGCACGGCGGAACCGATGCTCAAAGGAGAAAAACCGTTCGATCCCGGCCTGCTATTCCGCGAAAACATAGACGGGATCGAACGCGCTGATGCCGTTGTCGCCATTTTTGACGGAGCGGACGCAGACTCGGGCACTTCTTGGGAGTGCGGCTATGCTTTTAAGGCCCGCAAACCCGTGATCGGAGTCCGCACCGATATTCGCGCCGGCGGTGACGACCCGGCGATGTCAATCAATCTGATGTTGTCTGCCGCGTGTGCGGATTTCGTGCATGTGCCCCTGGCGGAGCGAGGCAAGGTCGCTCGCGTCGCCATCGATGTTATTGCTGCGGTCAAGCGCGTCCTTCGCAAAGAAACGCTTTGAGTCTCAACCGTCACCAGCGGAATTATTTTGGCAACCGTGCACCAAGCAAAGCAGCCCCATAAACGGCCGGATGTTGACTGACGGTTTACTGCGACGAATCGTCGTCCGTCGTCCCATAGCGCTTCGCGATTTTGCCGCCGACCCAAATGAGAATAAATCCGAGTGCTGACATGGCTACAATAATCGAGAAGCAGAGCAAAATTGCCCACTCGCCACCGTATCGCTTAATGTCTCGAACTGCGACACCAGCACCGACGGGGATGGCCAAAGCGATCAGTGCCATGCCGGCCATTTTTATCAGGCCAGGAATTCCTTCCTTAGTGCTCGGGGGATAATTCTCCACGGTCTAGCCCTTCTTCGGCTGCTTCGTAGCGTCCATGCCCCTGATTATAGTTGGCGGCATAGGCAATATCTTCTGCTACCGCCTTACGTCGGCAGAAACCGCATTTCGGCCACTTCGGCGGCGGCACGATCTCCTCGCGCGGACCCCGAACCCGCTCAAGCCACCTGATACGCCCGATTCCGAAACAAGAAATCGATAATGTTTCCTTCGTGCGGCTGTAGCCAGTTCAATTTGCTGGTGGGAATCGGCCCGATGTTGAGCCGGTCGATGTGAACGTTGTCGCTGAGTTGCTGAATCAGTTTTTCATTCTTCGTGATGCCGGTGCAGACGAGCGTGCCGCCCATTTTTTCCAGCATCTGGTCCTGCGGGCATTCGACGACCGTGGAAAAGGGAAACATATATTCCTTCTTCGCAATCGACGCTTCCGGAGAGCTGCAATGCACGATCATCGGTCGTAAATAATCGCAGCGTTCCTTTTCGATCAGCCGCGGACCGAACTTAGCAGTCATATCCGTGACGCCGTTCTCCTTGAGATCGGCTTCAATCATCCCCCACACGGCTTTCGCCTGCCCCGGCACGGTGAACGCCGCAATCCCCGCTTTCGGATCTTCCGGCGGCAGCGCCTCGATCGGCCCGATTCGCTCGGCAATCGCCTGAGCGATTTCCTTCGTGTGCCGCGAAGCCCAGATGCCCGAGCAGTTGATGCAACCCCGGCCCGAATTGATGTAAATGCTCTCCACCATCAAATCGAGATATTTTTCCCAGTTATCCACCTCGTCATCGCCCAGCATGATCTTGCTAAATCCCGGACCATGTGCCTGAACCCGCGGGTTGCCCTTATACCGCTCCACCGTCGCCGTACCGCCAAAAATCATCGCCCGCGTGCAATGCTCCAGCACCGCCGCCCCCGCTTCCGCGCCGCCCGGATAAACCGCAAAGACTTCAGCCGGAATTCCCGCCTGGATGTAAGCCGCGATCATGCGAAACGGTGTCCACGGCTCCTGCGGCCCCGGCTTCAAAACCAACCCCAGCTGCAACGGAATCACCGGCAGCCATAGCGTATGCACACCCGGCGAATTCGAAGGCAACACCGCGCTCAGCACCGGTGCCTGCGCCTGATAGCTGACAACGACGCCGCGACTCTCCGTCCCCCAGCCCTTCGTCAAAATATTGAGGTCCAGCCCTCGCGTCAGGCAATCCAAAATCTTCCCCATGTTCGCCATGACGAAGCTGTTCTTCGACATGTTCATTTTGCACATGTGCTCCGGCAGCCCCGTGCTCGCCGACTGCTGATGAGCAAACTCATCCGGCGTCTGCGTCCCATCGCCAATCGGCAGCGTCGCCTTCTCGTACAACTCGCCCGCCTTTTTCACCTTCTCCAGCAATTCCGCAATCGGAATCTGCCGCAGAATATCGCGAGCCTTCTGCGCCGTCCGCATGTCGCGGCCAATAATGCCGCCATTCGCCTGGCTGACCTTCGCAATCGGCTCCCCCGTGATGAAGTGCTTGACCTCATCCACTTCCAGCGACTCGTACGGCTTGCCCCAACGCAGAACAGGAATTTTCAAAGGATTGGCCACGTCAATGTTTCCGGCGTAAAAGGACAAAGGTTGTTCAAACAGATATTAGACGATGGCGGCATACCCTGCCAGCCGCGCTACTTTGGCAATGTCCAATCTTCGAATCGCAAACCCTTCACTCGCTCGAAGTCGACTGTGTTCCGTGTGAGCAACGTCATGTCGTTTGCTAAAGTAACTGCCGCAATCCTGAGATCCATCGTTCCCATGTTCGATTTCTGCTTCTTGAGCGACAAATAAATCTGCGAGCTCCGGTCGCCGTAGTCGAGCACTTGCAGCTTTGAGAAATTGCGCAGCACGTCACGAAACATCTCATACCCAAAAATCACGTCGCGTTGGTTTTTTGAACGCGACAAGTGGGCACACCAACCGATGACTTGCTCGTGAAACGAGACAATGGAAACGAAAAAGTGCCGTGGCGTGAACTGAGCCATTCGCCCACGAATGTGCGAAACTTCGGGCTCATTTTCGCGTTGCAGAATTCCAAGATGATCGGTGTCGAAAACAAACACTAGCGGTTGTCCTCGAATTCATCGTCCGCGACGTCGTCCGCGATGTAATTCTTGCGGAATTCACGTCCGAGCCGAAGCACTTCGTCGAACTCCGGACAGTCTTTGAATGAACCGATCACTTGCCGAGTCCAATCGCCGTTTGCAGGCGCCAGCCGCTGGAGCAATAGATCAACTTTTTTTTCAAGCGCGATTAAGCGGTCTTCAACAGTCGCCGCGGACATGGGAACCTCCTTCAATAATGTCACTTAATTCTACCGTGCCACTCAGTTGGAATTGAGCCGCGTTTTCCTCTCAAATCTGGCTCTGCTTAGCGGTCATGGGCGGACTTCTATCTTTTATCGTGACAACTCGCTCATGACGTCGTTCAGTAAGTCTCGAAACCATTTCTTTTTAGCGGCCTCGATGAGCGTCCTCCTCCAAACCGAGATGGGCTCGGTAATTGTCGTCTGGCTACCCCAATTAAGTTTGCCTGCTGGCTTTCGGTAGTATCCGATCCGAATCCATTCTGGTTCCGCTTCGCCCTCAAATTCTATTAGATCAATGACGTCCCAATACGGCACAGTGCCGGGGGCGTTCGTGCTATCAACGACGGCTCGGTCCTTGAGGATGCCGTGTTTGTCTCCCTCAGTTCCTGGATACTTAAACGCAACTCGGCTTCCGATTCGCGAGAGAATCAAGCTTTTTTCGCCTTCAGCGGCCATGGTCGTTTTGTAATTCTCTACACGTGACTTCGCATTTATCGGCGTAGCATTCTTGCCCCCCAAGCTTCAATACACTCCCACCGTCGTCTGCGATGCAATCCCGCGCCACGGCTTCACGCCACTAACCCCATCCCACGGATACTTCGCATACGGCTTCTCCCGCTCCCCCTCATCGCGTTCCAGGAAACCGGGAATGAAAAGCTCCTTCGTAAGCGTTGTCAGCTTCACGCGACCACTCTCGCCGTAAGGCACGAGCTTCAGCGGATCATCGAAATCCACAACCTCCGCAACCGCTCGCGGCTGCGGAGCATAGTAGCTGATTTTATAACCTTCCTCAGCGGTCACCGGCTTGCTGCAAGCCAGGCCCATCAGCGTGTTGCCATAGGTCGGCGTCATGTAAATGCCACTCTCTTCCGGCGGCCCGCCGAAATACTCCTCGACGCAGAATCGCGTCCACTGCGGCGTGAATTCCGTGCCGCCGCTGAAGATGCCCGTGATACCCGTGTCCTTGAACGTCTTGCCTTTCTTTTCCAAGGCATCACACAGCGATTGCAGCAGCTTCGGCGTGGCAAATGCGCATTTGATGTCGTGTCCTGCGGAGAGAATCGTCAGCGCCTGGTCGATGCAATGTTCTTTGTACGCTTCGAGATGCTCCATCCAGCCTTTCTTAATCAGCTTCACGACCCACCGCGGATCAAGATCAATGCAAAAACAAATGCCGCCGCGGAATTGCGCCAGGTGCTCGACCGCCAGCCGCAGTCGCCGCGGCCCGCTCGGCCCCAGCATCAGCCAATTCGCCCCCTTCGGAAAATACTTCTCCGGCAACGTCGCGGAAAAATTTTCGTAGTCGATCCAATGGTCCTCAATCACCACCCGGCTCTTCGGAATCCCCGTCGTGCCGCCCGTTTCAAAAATGTACGTCGGCTTACCGGCAAAAGCTTTCGGAATCCACCGACTGGCCGGCCCCCCGCGGAGCCATTCGTCCTCAAACAGCGGAAACTTCTGGATGTCCGCGTAACACTTCACTTCTTTGAGCGGGTCGAACTTCAGCTCCTTCTTCTTGCCGAGCCAAAACGGGCACCCGGTGGAATCGTGAAAGTGGTGCTGAATCGTTTCGTAAGCGTGCTTATCAAGCTGGTCTTGAGCAGCCTTAACGCGGGATTCAAGCTCAGCAGGCGGAACAACTTCGGGCTTCATGGGAAAGCGAGGGGACAGGGGACCGGGAATAGGAAAGGGCGACCAAGTGAAGACATCCAAAATATCGGACCGGTGCGGGGGTGACAACGCGGTGATAGGCTTGGAAAATGTTGTCAAAAGGATTGTCCTGGCAGGTTTTTGTCGCCCAACCGAACACCGCGCAACCGTATCGAGCAACCCAACCGTGAAAACAATCCCTACTTCATTCCTGATCGTGCTCCTTCTCGGTACTGCGGCGACCGCCGCCGACCCATCCCGAACTGTCGTCTGGCAGGGCGTCATTCATCTCGGCGACAACCCAGCTCAATTCTCCTCCACCAACTCCGCCGGGATGCTCATGCAAGTGCCGTTCAAAATCGACGCGGAAAAGAAGACCGCCAAATTAACCATCACCACCCGCGACATTCAAACCCTCGCCGGCGATGGGCACTACGCCGAGCTCCTCGCCCATTACGAAGACCCCGACGGCCCGGCGCGCGAGTACCTCGTTCAAACCTTCCGCCTCAAAGGCGACTCCAACAACGTTGATGTCGCTCACGTCTTCGATCTCGAACCCCTGAAAGGCCTCTACGCTCCCCCCGCCTACTACTCCATTCGCATCAAAATCGACAACCAGATAAAATTCTCCCTCTGGGACGACTTCCTCCTCAAGCGAATCGAAATCGAGCAGTAGCGATAATCTCCGCTACACCATCGCGTCGCTCGATTATCTTAGACTTTGAACCTTAGACCTTGAACTTTGAACCTTGAACCTTGAACCCCTATGTCCCACCACTCCCGCCGCCACTTCCTCGCCACCTCCGCCGCCCTCGCCGCCACTTCTCTCATCGGCCCAACCACTCCCGCGACCGCGGCGCCACTCACCCCCAGCCCAATCACCAACGGCCTCCGCGTCTTCACCTGCGGACACAGCTTCCACGTCTGGGTCGCGAAAATGCTCGCCGACCTCGCCGAGAAAGCCGGCATCAAAAACCATCGCGTCGCCGGCATCTCCAGCATCGGCGGCTCACGCGTCATCCAGCACTGGGACGTGCCCGACGCCAAAAACGCCGCCAAAAAAGCCCTCTCCGCCGGCGAGGTCGATGTGCTGACGCTCTCCCCCATCTGGCTGCCTGACGAAGGCATCGAAAACTTCACCCGCCTCGCCATCGAGCACAACCCCAACATCCGCATCACCGTTCAGGAATACTGGCTCCCCAACGACACCTTCAATCCCGTCTATCCCCTCGAAACGCGCAAAATCGTCGATCACAACGCCGCCACCATCCCCGAGCTCAAAAAGCAAAACGACCTCTACCGCGAATCCATCGAAAGCCACATCCGCGACCTCAATAAAAAGCTGAATACCAAAGCCCTCCTCGTCGTCCCCGTCGGCGCAGCCACCACCGCCCTGCGTGAAAAAATCATCGCCGGTCAGGCTCGGCCCCTCAAAGTCCAATGGAGCCTCTTCACCGATAACTGGGGCCACCCCTCCCCGCCCCTCAAAGTCCTCGCCGCCTACTGCCACTTCGCCGTCATCTACCGCCGCAGTCCCATCGGCCTCCCCCTGCCCCAAGAGTTCGAGCAAAACCAACAATACGCCAACCCCGCCCTCAACCGCCTCCTCCAACAACTCGCCTGGGACGCCGCCACAAACAATCCCCTCACCGGCGTCTCCGCGTAACTCGATATTTGTGCGATTCGCCCCGAAAAACTTCCTCTACGGAACGGGCGTCAGCGGCGGCCTCTGCAAAACAACTTGCAATCCAATCGATCGAATCCGAAATCCACTCTCTAAAAACAACGGAATCGACAGACTCCCTTTCGACGCGGTTTGATCTCGGAAAGTAACATCGTCGATAAGCACAATTCCGTGCGGCGACAGCAGCCCCCGTTCCAGCACGATCGAAGCCTCGCGTAAGTGCAGCTGATCAGCCGCATGCTCCGTCTCATCCGTGTCCATATACAGCAAATCAATCGGCTCCGAAAACGAATTCAAAAACGCCTCCGATGTGCAGTGATGGTATGTAATCAAATCCGCCTCATCCGCCGTGACGACTCGTGAAATCTCGATCGCTTGGGCCGAAACATCAACCGAGTGAATCCGCGGCCCATAATCCTTCAAATGGATGGCACACATTTTGGTAAACATCCCCGCGCCCCAATCCCAACGGCTCGGTTCGTCCGGTCTCCAGTACCGGGCATCGTTCACCAAACATCCCGGCTGATCGCCCGAAACAAAGCTCCGCGTCGTCCCCAGTTCCACAACCGTGCGGCCGCCAATGGCAATAAAAGTGTTGAAAGCGTCGAGGAACGTTTTATAACGAGCGCCAAGATACTGCTCGTACCGTTCCAAGCCATTTTTGTCAGGCGTCATAACACAGACGTCGCGGCTGCGAGTGTCCCTATTTCAAATGCTAAGAGCGACCGAATTGATCGCTAACGACGAACTTTGCCGCCTCCAAATAGATCGTGGCGAGCGGCGAAATCGTCGTCGCTGCCACCAGCTCCCGCATCTCGCGAGCCAGCAGCTCCAAGTCCGCGCCTTGAAAAAAAGAGCGGCGGAGCGTCTCGCTCACGGAGTGCGAAAGGTTCAGCTTTTTACCGATGTTTGAAGCAACGCTATGTCGAGAGACAGTTGACATAAACGGCAGCGTGACAAATGCCTTGAGCTCTCCGCGATGCACCAAATCCTGAATATAGAGATCGATCGACGTTCCCTGGGCCCAATTGCCCTCAATCAGGCGGCAATACTTGGCCAGCGACCGCTTGTTGAACACCACCGACGACGCGGCCGCAAACGGCAGACGCTCCAACTCCACCAAAGTGTATTTTCCTGATTGCCGGTAAAGGGTGATTCCGTCCGCCAGTTTTCGAAACTCGTCCGGCCGCAAATGCAGCAGAGCGTCGGTAAACAGCAAATCCCACGACGGAATTCTAACGTCGAGTTCCTGCAACAGATTGTCTAGCAAACCGACAAAGTTTTCCGCCAACAGCACATCGTCCTCCAGCAAATGCACATGCTGGTCCGCCACACGGCTGGCTTCCTGAAACAGTTTTTCGTGCGTGAGCCACAAGCCCAGATTGCCCGGATCGAGCCGTGCCGCGTAACGCGACGCCACTTCCATCCCATCGACGGCTTCCAATCGCTCGTAGCGCGACGCCGCCTGAATCTCCTCGAGGTGCCGCACCAGGTCCGCCCGTCTTTGCTCGTTGCGCTTCAGATTGAGGAAAACGCCTCGATACATGGCCGACTCAGCAATTAGTGATCACGTTGGCTTCTAGAACGCGAAAAGTTCACGCAAGTCTAGCACACTCGGCTATCGGCAATTGAGGCAGAAAGGCGTCCACCAACCACAGCACGACGCGGATCGCGAATCGCAACATGGCGGGTCGCGTGGCAGCACGATCGCGACGGCATTTCCTCCCCAACGATTCTGAAATCCCCTAACATGATGCAATCCCGCATCCCCAGTTCCAAAAGCCGTTTGAAAGCCTTTCCACCAATGCGCACCCTCGCCATCTTCCTCCCGCTCCTCCTCACCACACCACTCCTCGCCGACGATTGGCTATCCCTCTTCAACGGCCAGAACCTCACCGGCTGGCGGGCCAACAACGATCCCGACTCGTTCCAAGTCGAAAACGGCATCCTCCGTTGCCACGCTTCCGGACCCTACAAAGCCCACCTCTTTTACGTCGGCGATCGCAAAGAAGGCTTTGAATCCTTCAAAAACTTCGAGCTCGAAGCCACCGTCCGAGCCGAGCCCAATTCCAACGGCGGCATCTTCGTCCACACCGACATGTCCACCCGCGACGCCGCCAAGCATCTCGCCAAGGGCTACGAAGTGCAGCTCAACAGCTCCCCCAAGGAGAAGCAAAAAACCGGCAGCCTCTACGCCATCGTCCCCCTCGACACTTCGCCCGTCGATGAAACCCAGTGGTTCGTCATCCGCATCGTCGTTCAAGACAAACGCATCACCGCCGCCATCAACGGCCAGCAAGTCCTCGACTACACCGAGCCGGAAAACGTCGTCCGCCCCCCCGAACGCTCCGCCCGCCTCTTCGACCCCTCCGGCGGTGCCATCGCCCTCCAAGCCCACGACCCCCAAAGCATCTGGTATTTCAAAGACATCCGCATCAAACGCCTACCCTAACCGCTTCAGGCCCACCGGGCCGCAATTCGACAGCCCAGGCCAACGGCCTGGGTAAGCGAAGCAAATGGATTGGTTCAGAGCCCCAAATTGCCACGCGACAGTCAATTCTACGCCAACGATGCCCAACGATCACCAGCATGCGGAGGCGGTGACGCCGTGGCCCACTAAATTACGGTCATCCCGCAAGTCTTCGCTCAATCTTGCTAAAGACGAAGCCAACGACGGAACCAATCAGGGAACACACGACAATCCCTGGGAGATTCGATCCCATTCCGAGTGGAATCGTGAAGAATTCAAAATACACAATCGCCCCGAAAACACTTCCCCAAGCCATTCTCTCAAACGTGCGATTCTTATCGTTCGGTTCCCGCATGGCTCATTTCCGGTCCAAAGGTCGCCAATCAACGTATGCGACAGCCAATTTTACGCCAGCGACGCCCAACGATCACCAGCGTGCGGAGGCGGTGACGCCCCTCAATCCGACCGACGCAGAACGTATCTTTGCCAATGGTTAGTACCAGCAGCAATCTCGCGTTCAAAGTCCACGACGGATGTTGTCGGCAGCAAATATTCGTTGCCCAGAACACGAATCGCATACAGAGTTGAATATGTGTTCGGCACGTATTCGGCGACTGCCGTATTAAGTGTGACTAAGCCGTCCTTGAATGCTGCCGTTCTGGACAATTTGCAGCCGCCGAGGCAGCCACCTGTCGAGAAACCCAAGTTGTAATCACCGTCATCGCGCTCGGCAAATGAGAACGACGTGTGGTAGAGCCGCCCACGCTGTATCCACTCTCCGGCAATCGTTTCGTCCGCCGCGATCAACGTGGGATCGGACAATACGGGAACCGGTCCAGGTTTCCAGTCGCGTGCCCGCCGTTCAAGCTGCCAACGAGTAGAAGTTGCCGAGTCCGGTACGAGAATTATTGAAGCGAGAATTGCAGCTACTGCAAGCAGCGTAAGCGATTCGACGAAAGTAGGCTTCCGAAAGAATCTCATGGGCAGTTACATGCGATGACAACGACACTTTGACCCTATTCTAGGCGGCCCCGGCGGTCGCTGCAAAAGCCAGAGGACGCCGGCTCGCGCCGCCCAGCGATCACCAGCGTGCGGAGGCGGTGACGCCGCGCGGGAACGGTCAGCGGTCAAAAGTCTTCGTCGTGGTGCTGCCATCCGGTTCAACTGTGACTTCCACGGTGTTTATCTGAACTTTTGGCGCCTCTGGCTGGTGCTGCTGATTCCAGTACATACCCGCGATAACAGCTATCGCGAGCATGAGCCACAGCAAGTCACGGATCGTGAATCGAAACATGGAGTTATCGTGCTATTCTGGCTCTATCTTCGCCTCATCCGTGGCTAACGTGTTGTCTGTTAAGTCGCCGGTCCCTGGTGCGATGCTGCGAGTAATCAAATCCACTAATTGATCGAATTGCCATTGGCGGTAGCGCTCCACTACTTTCTGAGGCGCGATCCATGCCCCGGCCAGCACGGGCGGCCCCAGTGCCAGGACGATCAGCAGCGTGCGGAGTCGGTATCGCATGAACTGATTCTAGGCGGAGCGGCGGCCGCTGCCAAAGCCACTGGTCAACCACGCCCAACGATCACCAGCGTGCGGAGGCGATGACGCGTGTGGGGAGGACCGTGAGCATCGAAATAGCCTGTGGTGGAACATTCCTAAAATGTTAGGCCACATGCGTCTGATTCTCATCTTCAAATCGCCCGTCTGGCCCCATGATAAAACTGCCCGTCACGTCGGGTCTGTAAATCGGGATAAAACCCAGTAACGGCTTCTGAGGTTCTGCTGACAACCCGCCGCAGACTCGTACATTGCCGTGCGGCTTGTCGTCCCAAAATGCCTGGAACTCCATCTGATACCGTGTGCCATCGAGTGCCGTGCCCTCAGCGTGCTCCAAGCAATCGTGTTCGCGTCGATCACGCTCAACACGCTCCGAGAGTTGCGCATAGGTCCAGGCGCGGAATTTCGACAAGTGCTCCGATAGGACAGCCTGCATCTCTTCTTTGCACATGGCGTGCTAAAGCCTAACCTGATTCTAGGCGAAGCCAGCAGCCGCTACAAATTCCTTCCAAACGACGCCCCAACGATCACCAGCGTGCGGAGGCGGTGACGCCTTTGGGACCTACCTACGCCGATTTAGAGTCGATTATCTGTTTGATGATTGCTCATCACCTGGCAGCCATCGCAAATAATTCTTTGGAATGTGAATCTTCTTCGCATTCTTGAGTATCTCCCGTCGCTCGTCATCTGACTTGGCTCCGACGTAGTCGTAGTAGATTTTGAGCGACTCAAACTGTGCCTTAATTACGCCTTTAGCCTCGCGCCGGTCGAACCACCAGCCGCAGCCCATCGCCACCACCACTATCAGCCAAAGCAAGTCGCGAATTGTGAAGCGGAACATGGTCGATTACTTGCGAGGCGGCGGGGCATCGAAATCAATGGGGAAGGGAGTTGGCGACCACACTGCCAACAAGACGAAGATTACCGCGATGATAACGAGCCATTCAATTATCGTCAGATTGCGGAATTGGTAACGCATGACCTGATTCTAGGCGATGCCAGCAACCGCCACAAAATTGGTCGCCCAACGATCAGCAGCGTGCGGAGGCGGTGACACCACCGGATGCCGGCTCAGCGATCAATAATCACGTAATCCGCCGTAGCGTAAGGCTTCTAAAATAATGCCACGCTATCGGAACCACGAACAAGGGCGATACGGCGATAACGATGCGTCGAGCGAGGCGAGTCGAAAGCGATAATCGTTGTGGCATTGGCACATACACGGCAAAGATGATTGCCGCTAAGAACGAAACCGCAACAATTCCCACGAGTATACCAAGCACCGCTCCCTGCCAGGCTGGCAGGCGAACACTCGGGTCCAGGGGAGAAAGGGCACCGGCAATTCCTCCGAGCAGGCTACCGTGGACAAGGCCCACGAAGACCGGCATTCCCAAAAACGCGCCTAACGAGTCCTCTTCGCCTAGCCGCTCGAATTCAGCCCATTCAGGGGCGGCTCTCATCAATTCGAGCCGCTGCTCATCCAAATCAAGATGCTGCTCATCTCCGCTCACGCCCGTGGCTTCAGCCGACTCAAGCATCCTCATCAATAGCTCGTCCATCCGCTTATCGCGGTCTCTGTCTTTCCAAAATCCGTGACACCAGTCAAAAACCTTCAGGCCCAAGCCCTCGACCAGCTTGGAGCCAAGACTGCCGATGACGATGCCAACGGCAAGCCATGCTAGGGCTGCATAAAGATTTCGGTCGAACCAGCCGACTAGCGATGCGATAATCCCGCCCCAAACAGTCCAAACGATTAACAGCCAACGCTCTGGCATGGCGGGATTACCTAGTCAACTCTGAATCGTCCTCATCAAACGGACCAAAGATAATTCTACCCGTCCCCGACTTGTCCCTAAAACCCTTGCTGGACCGCCGCGTCGAACTACACTTTAGGGACAAGGTTTTGCGTGGTTTTCACCGGGGAACACACAAAATCGCAGCATTCTCGGCCTTCTGCCGCAATGGACCAGACTAGTGAGTCACGATACCGCGTGGCTTGTTTTCGTGCGGTGAATCACGGGGTTCGGCGTTGTCCCCATACCGCACAAAAGTCTTGTCCCTGATTCTGACCCCGAATTGATTTCCCAAGGTGTCATCCCAGTCGTTGTAAGACTAGGAGCACCCGATGCGGAAGCCATTCTACAAAGCAAGCCATAAAGCGTACTATGTCCACCACAACGGCAAGGCCGTCAAACTCGGCAAGACCGAATCAGAGGCTATGGCGGCGTGGGCAGCATTGCAGGGAGTAGAGCCAGCGGC
The DNA here is from genome assembly GCA_036496265.1 of Pirellulaceae bacterium. GTDB lineage: Bacteria > Planctomycetota > Planctomycetia > Pirellulales > Pirellulaceae > CAYLLN01. The sequence continues at coordinate 25,522 of DASXLL010000307.1, forward strand.
GCAGCCTGAGCAGCCCACGGCCAACGGCCGAACGCTGGGCGCTGTCATCGACGAATGGCTGGGCATGGTGAAGCGGGACAAGTCGGCTGCGACCTATGCGAGCTATCAGCGGTATGCCACGGCCTGGAAAGACAAGCACGGCAATCTGTCGGCTGCTGACATTCGGCCTAAGCACATTCGCGACTTGATTGTGGACAACTACACCGCGCAAGAGAACGGCGAACCATTCAGCGGCAGCGTGCGGGCGCAGGCTGAGAAGGTAACGCTGGGCATCTTTGCCTGGGCCTTCAAGGAAGAACTGATCGAACGGAATACGGTCAAGGGCTACGAACGGAAGGCCGAATTTGGCAAGCGGAAGGGCTGGATAAATGACGAGCAGTACGCGAAGTTGTTGGCCGTCTGTTCTGACGAATGCTTCCGGGACTTGCTTGAAGTGCTGTGGCTGACTGGGGCGCGGCCGTTTGAGATTTTCCAGGTAGAGCGCCGGCATCTTGACCGGGCCAATCGTCGGCTCGTCCTGCGCCGGGCTGACGGCGACAAGGTGAAAGCGAAGCCACGCCAAAAAGACGCCAGCCGAACCATTTATCTATCGGAACGGGCGTTTGCGATCATAAGTCGGTTGGCGGACCACTATGAAGCGGGCGTCCTATTCCGCAATCGCATCGGACAGCGGTGGACGAATGGCAGCACAAGCGGGCGCATGGTCAATCTGACGACGGCAAGCGGGGTTCGCTGTCAGACGACGGGCGAGGCCCCGACGATCTACAACCTACGCCATTCGTTCGCCACGCTGGGCGCGACCGTGCGAAACATCGACATAGCGACGATGGCCAAACTGCTTGGCCACAAATCGACGAAGATGCTGCTGGAAATTTACGACCACCGTGGCGACGATTCGACGTTCATGCTGGGGGCGCTGAAGCTAGTGGCGTAAGCTGATCGACAATTAAGGCCCCGGCCGAAACGGCTGGGGCTTTTTTCGTTTGTGGGCTGTTCCGCTACAATACGGGCCATGAGCAGCGACGTTCGATCCGCCTTAAATGACCGCCAGAAATCGGCCCTGCGCTGGCTTGCGTGCAACGTGGGCGGCCGACCTGATCGACGCGCCATTATCGAACAAACGGAGTTGTCACAGGCCGACTGCGAATACCTGATTCACTTGCTGGAGCGGCGGGGCGGCTTGAAGGTCGTTCCTGACGCAACGAAAGTCACGTCCGGCCACGTCGAAATCTTGGCGGGCATTCAAGCGCTGGCGGAAGAACTCGACAGCCAGATTTGGCAACCTAAATCGGAGCGGCAGCCGTCGCCAGCCACTATGGACCTACTGATAAGCTGGTCAAAAACTAAGAGCAGGCAACTTGCCAGCGAGCTTTACCGGTGGTTGCCATTCGCTTTGCCGGACGTAAAGCCTTGGATGTCTGACAAAGACATTGACAAAGGAACCGAATGGTTCGGCGAGCTTCAGTCGTACTTGGGGCAGGCCAAGGCTTGCATCATCGTCGTGACTGAAGAAAACGTCCGCTCCCCTTGGCTGTATTACGAGGCGGGCGCGATTGCGACGAAAGGGCCAGACGTTCGAGTGTACCCCTATCTTGTTGGCGTCGATCCGAGGATTTTGGCAGACGGGCCACTGTCAAAGTTTCAATGCACGGTAGCAAGCAAGGATGATACGCTCGCTCTGATTCTTTCGATCAACAAGAGATTAAGCATCCCGCACAACGAGCAGCTATTGAAGCAAGCCTTTGCAGCCAACTGGCAAACGCTTGAAGCCGAGCTTGGACGAATTGATTCGCTGGCAACGCAAAACCCGGCTGACTTCGTTCACACCGCAATCGACGAATTGGCGGGCACCGTCCTATCATCCGAAGCTAGAACGCTTTTGATTGAAGGTTCGCAAGACTCAACTGGCACGATACGAACAAGCAAATCAAAGCAAGGAAGTTCGATTTCAACGAACGGCAAGATACTTTTGGCCTTTGGTGCTGCACCACGGGAAATCACCACTTGGGAAGAATCAATGACCGAACTTATGGACCGGGGCTTGCTCGAATACAAGAGTGATGCCGTGTCATCCGTAACTGTTAAGGGGTACAAGGTAGCCGACAAGCTGAGAGAATTACCGTCACATAGAGACCTAGATGAAAATGACATTATCTGCCTACTTGAAGGCCACCTTGCTCAACATGAGGTGGACCCCAATTGTTGGACAGGTTTTGGGGTTGGTTAAGGTGAGACCAACGGCCCGCGAAGACCCCTCACAGGTCTCGCGCGGCCGTGGGGCTACGGACACGTATCGGGTCAGAAAAGCGGTTTCCTGAGTAAGT
>DASXLL010000308.1:0-14027 GCA_036496265.1 Pirellulaceae bacterium
CGCCAGCACCGAGTCGTCCGTCTCGATCGGCAACAAAAACTGATCGCTCGGCCGATAGTCGATCGAATAAATGGCCCAGCCCTGCTGAATGAAATCCGCTACTGGCGAGCGGACCGCCCGTCCCATCCCGATCGTCGCTTCTTTGCCATATTTCCCGCCGTGCAGTATTACAATGACCGGAAACGGCCCCTCGCCCCGCGGCTTGCGGATATAGGCCGGGATTTTGATCCCGCCGACGCCCTCGAATTCGGTCACCTGACCCAGCGAGCCGTCGGCAAGGCGTTCCCAGGACGATTCTTGAGCGATTCCCGCCGCAGCGAGGAACACAAACAGCGTTGTGACAACGAAGATTGTTCGCAGCATCGATGTTTAACTTACAAACATGGAGTGTTATTCGAACCGAAACGCAAAAAGTTCGGCGTCGTTCAAAATAAATCGCAGCCGCAACGGTTTATCGGACAGCGAGGCAAGATCGGAGCCGGTCGTCCAAATGGCAATGGCGTCGCGGGCGTCGGCAGTCAGACCCTGATTGTCGGCGGCCGTGAATTTGCTAATCGGCTGACCGTCGGCGTCTTGCAGCTCGATGCGGACGGAGCCCTTTGGCGCGGCTCGATAATTGAGCACGAGCTTTGAACCGGTGAATTGGATCGGCCGCGTAACTACTTCGCCGCCTTTTTTCTCGGCGGTCAAAGCCGCGAGACCATCGGCGCGATACGTGAACCGCCGCACGCGGCTGCCGGTTCCCGTGTAGTACGCCTCCTTGGCATACACCGACCAGTCTTGATCACCCGGAATCTGCACGAGGCCCCACGCCATGTAGTTGCTGCGATTACCATCGCGATTAGACGGCGCGGTCGGCGGAATCACGGCCTCGCCATAGCGTCGGAACGTCAGCCCATCGCGACTAACCATGAAAATCGGCTCAGTTTGCTCGGTCTTGGGCAAAAACCGCGTCGGAAAGCCAATCAGGATTTCCGGAATGCCTGGATAGGGAAGAACCGTGTTCGTATAGAGATGTTCCGGCGGGCTATCGGGATAGTCGAGAAACTCAGGCTCCGGCCAGTGTAGAAAATCATCGGAAATCGCGGTCATGATGTCGCGAACCCCGCCGCGGAGTGCGCGGTGGTATTCGCGATATTTTTTAATGTTCGAATCCCAAAACACCAGGTTCTGCGAGTCGAAAATGCCCTTGGTGATGACCGGCTTTTCAGCCAGCAACTTCCAGTGAATGCCGTCCGGCGATCCGACCGCCAACAGGCCACCTTTGATGAAGGTCACCGCCTTATAGCGAGCGTCCGAGCCCGCAGCCGGATTCATATCGAGAAACGGCGTGAAGTTGTGGCAGCCGGGGCCGTTCCAAACGATGTTGTTCTGCTTCGAGCCGTCGTACTCGAAGAGGCCGAGATCGGGCTTGGTGAAACGAACGCCATCGGTGCCTTCGGCATAGCAAGTGACTTCTCGGTGCGCCGGCTTCTTCGTTTTTTCATCGAAATGGTGACCCCGATAGTACATCCGAAACTTGTCACCATCGCGAAAGACCGTGAAGTACGCGCTCGTGTTGCCCTCCCACGGCTTATCGGCGGTCAGCACGACCTCGCGCGGCGTCGGTTTTTGGGCGACGAGCTTTGCCGAGCCGATGAACCGATCGATCAAGTAGTCATCGACCATCGGCTGCATTTGCAAGCCGATCTTCTCCGCATCGAGCGGCAGCTTGACCTTGGCCAGATAGATCGACGTTTTGCCTTCGTGCGACGAGTAGTAGCTCATCCACAAGAGGCCGTCGTGCCACACGAGACCCGGATAGCTGGTGTCGCCGCCGCTGGGAAAAGTCAGCACCGGGTCGTAGCCGCCGGCGGCCGTCATCTTGGCCAGCACGGTCTTCGCGCCGCCCGGATAGCTCCGCCCCGCCGCCCACAGCGAGCCGTCCGGCAAGCGAATGAAATTCGGCCCACCGAGCCGATGCTCCGTCTCCTTCCAGGTCCATTCTTTGTAAGGCGCCTTGCTATGGCCGATCCAACCGTTGCGGTTGCCCTCTTCGCGGCGGACGAGGGCGATCATTTCGCCGTCGGGTAGGAAGCGGATCGTGGTTTCGTTCGGCGCGCCGGGAACGTCGAGATGCGTGATGAGGTCATATTTCACGCCGTCGCCACTGGAGACGAGCTTTAGCTTCCAGTCGGCGGGGCCGGGATTGACCTTGCCGGTTTCAGCCGCGGCCTTGGATGCGACCGAGGTTCGCTCGCCGGCATCGTAGCAAATGCCATATGCCTTGCCGCCATGCCAGGTGACACGCCAGAGCCAATCGCCGTCTTCGAGCACGCGCTGTGGCGGAGTGAACTCGCGTCCGTCCTTCGAGAAGCAGACGCGCGGCTGACGAGTCTTAAGTACTTTCGTGCCGCCGTAGACGGAGCCGCCGGCGACGACCATCAGTCGATCGTCGGGAGTGATCGAGAGCTTCGGATCACGCAGGTCGATGCCTTTTTCGCCGATCAGCGCCGCCGATTGCCATTTCTCGCCGTCATCGGATACGAGAATGCGGAGCTGTCCGTCGCCACCGACATGGGCCTCCGATTCGCGGAACGAGCAGTACCACTTGTCGTGCCAGCGAATCAGATCGGTGAACGCGTTGTGCTCGCCTTTGTCCCAGATTTTAGTGAGGGAGATGATTTCGGGCGGGGCGGCGAGGCACAGGTTGGCGGCGAGGGCCAGGCCGAAGGCGATGATTGGCTGTTGAAGACGAGTCATTGGGGCGACTCCTGCGTGGGTTCGCAAAGGCGGGTGTGCGGAAAAACGCATCGCGTATGGCAATAACTTAACGCAGCGTGGAGCTAAGAGCAGCAAGGCGGGCACGTTTTGCGGCGATGTCTCGTTACCGCCGCGCGCCGGGAGCTGGGCTGCAAGCTTTTAGCGAGCCCATCGCAGCATCAGGAAATGTAATGGCGCGGGTGACGCTCGTTAGGTCAGGCGGCCATGCATATGCATGGCGCGAACATTTTTCTAAGTGATCATTTGTTTATAATTAATGCGGGCGCAATCGGTTGCGGCGCTTTCAGTCGTGAATAGTTATGCATTTTATGCAGGGCTATGCACGGTTCGGGAAGGTTTAAAAGACGTGAGTATTATCGGCGGTAATAATGGAGCTGGGGGGGGCTGTGAACTGGTTTGGCAAGAACGAAGCGGGCGCGCGGGACGGCATCGTATTAAACACATGTACATGTATTACGTTTCGCTTGGTCCGCGCGGGATTTGCGAGTTTTTTTGTGCGGGGCGACAGCTGCGAGCGCTGAGACAAGGCTGAGTTGTTCCGGCTGTCGGGCGGCGCCTTCGGCAGTGGTGTACTTCTTCTCGAGTATCTACAGGGCGTACTGCCCGATGGCGTTATGCTGAAGCATGACCAACTCAGTATTCGTACCGACTGGCGGTTCAGCACGCCCTTCGGAGTACCTCAGGGACGTGCCACCCCATCCGCGCGGGTTTTTGTTCGGGTCAACTGCTAGGAGACTTGCGACAAGGCTGAGCTGTTCTGGCTGTCGGGCGGCGTCTTCGGCGGGTCTGTACGCCCTTTGGATACTTTCAGGGCGTACTGCCCGATGGCGTTATGCTGAAGCATGACCTACTCAGTATTCGTACCGACTGGCGGTCCAGCACGCCCTTCGGAGTACCTCAGGGACGTGCCACCCCAGGTAACCAGACGTGCCACCCCAGGTAACCAGGCGCGCCACCCAGGCGACCAGTGCTTGCCTTTGTTGGACTAACTCTTTGATCGCCTTCATACCCGGATCGACGAGGTTTTGGGGCGGCCACGCGGCGGGTGGCACGCTCTGAGGTACTCCGAAGGGCGTGCGAATCTGCGAGCGATGTTATCCGCGGGACAGCTCGACCAGCACCTGGTCGTCCATTTCAATCTTCACGGGACGAATGCCGGCGTACCAGCGAGCGCTGGAGTACTCGTAGTCTTCGATCCTGGTGACGAGCCCGCGGCGAAGGGGATTGGCGTGGATGTATTCGATCATTGCGCGGAGGGTCTCGCTGCTGGTGATGTTGCGATCGTAGCCTCCACCGGGCTGCCAGAAGCGATGTCGCACGCGCTGGCCTTCGTGTACTGTGATTCGGGCCAGCCATTCGGGCGAGTTGGTTTTCAGATAGGCAATTGCTTTTCGCGCGACTGGTTCCTTTACGGCTTGAAGAAATTCGGACATGTCGTCGGCTGCGTCGTTGGGGTTCACCAGTAGGTGAACGTGGTCGGGCATGAGGACATAGGCCCAGAGTTGGAAGCCAAATTTTTTACGCGCGGATTCAAGTGACTGAATGAACCATTCGCAAGTGCGCTCACGGCTGAAGAATGGGATTCGTTGATAGCAGGAGAAGGTTAGTTCGCGGGGCTGGCGTGGTTCGTTGTAGCGCTTGCGGCGTTTTTCGAAGTGGGTTTGGCCGGTGATTGGATCGAAGATTCTCATGTCCACAGAGTATTGCGCCTCAGCACGCAAAACTAGGCAGTTAGCGATTCGGCACGCCCTGCGGAGTACCTTAGGGGCGTGCCACCCGGTTTGGAGTACCTCTGAGCGTGCCACCCTTGCTAGACCAGTTCTTTGATTGGTTTCACGCCGGGATCGACGAGGTATTGGGGGCGGCCGCGGAAGTCGAAGAGCCGCGGTGCGGAAGTCAGGTTGATGCCGAGGTTGTGATAGAGCGTGGAATGAATTTCTTCGAAGGTGACGGGGCGGGATTCGGGTTCGCCGCCGAGACGGTCGGTGGTGCCGATGACCTGGCCGGTTTTTAGGCCGCCGCCGGCCATGAGGGCACAGGAGACGCGGGGCCAGTGGTCGCGGCCAGCGTCTTTGTTGATTTTGGGCGTGCGGCCGAATTCGCCCCAAGCCACGACTGTGCAATCGTCGGCGAGGCCGCGCTCGTGCAGGTCTTCTACTAGTGCGGAGACGGCTTTGTCGAAGATGGGGAGCTCGTCTTTGGCGTTTTTGAAGTTCTGGCCATGCCAATCCCAGAAGCTGTAGTTGACGGTGACGACGCGGACACCGGCTTCGACCAGCCGGCGGGCGAGGAGCAAGTTTTGCGGCACGCGCGGCGCGCCGTCGCCTTTGGGCTTGCTGGGGTCGTAATAGCCATAACGGTCGCGCGTCTTTTGATCTTCTTTCGAAATATCCAGAGCGGCGAAGAACTCGGAGCTGGTAAGAATGCCCATCGCACGCTGTGTAAACGTGTCGAGGCCTTCCATCGTACGAGTGCCGTCCCATTGGCGGCGGTATTGATCGACAGAAGAGAGCAAGGCTTTGCGGTCGCCGAGTCGATCAGCCGTGATGCCTTGTAGCACCAGGTCGTCGCGCCCTTCGCCCATCGGCCGGAAGGCATTGTGACCCAGGCCGAGGAAGCCGGCGCTTGGCTCGTTATAGGGTTTGTGTTGGGTGACGTAACAGAGGCTGACGAAGGGTGGCACGCCAGGCAAAACCGGGCCTTGCAGGCGCGAAGACGAAGAACCGATATGTGGCCAGCCGCCGGCTGCCGGGTTTTGACTCAGATGGCCAGTGAAGCACTGATAGCCGGCATGTTCATCGCGGCAGCCGACAACCGTGCGAATCGGCACCAGCTTGTCCATGATTCGCGCGATGTTCGGCAACAGCTCACAGACTTCGATGCCAGGCACGGCTGTTTTGATCGGTTGGAATTCGCCGCGAATTTCGCTCGGAGCATCGGGCTTGAGGTCGTACATGTCCTGATGCGGCGGGCCACCGCAGAGGAAGATCATGATGAGGGATTTGTGGCGCTTTTTAGGTCCCTCGCTTACGCTTCGGGTTTGTGTGGAGTCGGCAGCTTGGGCGTTTTCGAGCGCCAGAAGCTGGGCGAGCGACAGGCCGCCGAGACCGAGGCCGCCGATGCGGACGAAGTCGCGGCGCGACAGGCCGTCGCAGTGCTGGCGCGACTGACGAGGTCCCATGAGCGTCAGCATCTGGTTTCCTCTCAAGAGGTTAGGAGAAGCGAGCAAGGTCGAATGTAGCACTAGCAACGAGCGGGTTCAATTGTTGCTGCCAACGCGCCTGTCGGTCATAATGAGCGATGTCCCAGCCACTGAAGGGATGCCCGCCTGTTTGGTGCGATCAACGCGCGAGCGCTGCCGCACTCCTGCCTGGAATCGAAATCTCTCCAAGGAATCGCCGCCATGAGCGTGCATTGCCCACTCATTTCGGCCAGTTTCGTGTTTGCAGCGTTCGCTGCCACGGCGGCGCTGCCGGCGGGAGAGCCAGCATTTGTCGTCAACCCGGCAAAGGTTGAGCTGGCGGGCAACTTTGAGCGGGCGCAATTGCTGGTCTCAAACCAGAAATTGAGCGACGACTTGACCGCGCGGGCCACGTATCAATCGTCTGATCCAGCGGTCGTAGCCGTCACTCCCACCGGCGAATTGCTGGCCAAAGCCAATGGCGAGGCGGCGATCATCGTTCGTGTTGATGCGGAACAAATCGAAGTGCCGGTTGTGGTGCGTGGCGTTGAGCGGCAGCCAAAGGCTGAATTTACGCAAGACATCCGGCCTATTCTGAACAAAGCCGGTTGTGCGATGGCCGCCTGCCACGCGTCTCAGCACGGCAAGGGCGGATTCAAGCTGTCGGTCTTTGGCTTCGAGCCGGAGAAGGATCGAGACGCAATGGCTCGTGATGCTCTTTCGCGGCGGGCCGACTTTGTTGAGCCGGAGAAAAGCCTGATTTTGCTCAAGCCGACGATGCAAACGCCGCACGGCGGCGGCAAGCGGCTGGAGAAGGGGAGCGTCGATTATCAGATCATGCTGGCCTGGATTGCGGCCGGTGCGCGGGCGCCAAAGAAGGACGATGCTGAAGTTGTGAAACTGGAAGTCAATCCGCCGCAGCGCGTCGGCAAGGCAGGGCTGACGCAGCAATTGCAAGTTGTTGCGACCTACTCAGACGGCAAGCGGCGCGATGTGACGGCGTCGGCGCGGTACGACTCGCTCGACGACGGCGTCGTTCGCGTCACTCCGGCTGGATATGTCACCGCCATCGGCAAAGGGCAAGGCGCGGTGATGGTTCGCTACGAGGGGCACGCGGCGATCAACCTGACTATTGTGCCCTATTCCGATCACGTCGATCTGGCAGGTTGGCAGAGCCATAACTTCATCGACGAGCTGGCGGTGACGAAGTTTCGCGAATTGGGAATCGAACCGTCTTCGCTATGCGACGACGCCACGTTCATTCGCCGCGCGTATCTCGATGCGATCGGCACGCTGCCAACGCCAGAGGAGACCCGAGCGTTTTTGGCATCGAATGACGCGGAGAAGCGTGCGAAGTTGATCGACGCGCTGCTCGGCCTCAGCGCTGACCAATCGAAAAACAAGTTCAGCGATGCTTACGCTGCGTGGTGGGCCCTGAAATGGTCGGACTTGCTCCGTAACAATAGCGGTGACCTCGGCGAGCAGGGCATGTGGGCGATGCACAACTGGATTCGCCAGTCGCTCTTGGCCAATAAGCCGTTCGACAAGTTCGTGCGCGAGCTGATTACTGCTCAGGGTTCGATTTATACATCGGGGCCAGCCAATTATTATCGCGTCCACAAAGATTCCTCGTCGCTGGCCGAGGCCACGGCGCAGCTTTTCCTCGGCGTGAGAATCGAGTGCGCGAAGTGCCATCATCATCCGTTCGAGAAATACAGTCAGGACGATTACTACAGCCTCGCAGCGTTTTTCGCCCGCACGGGAACGAAGACTAGCGAGGAGTTCGGCCTGTTCGGTCGTGAGCAAGCCGTCATCGTGCGCGACAGCGGCGATGTCAAAAGTCCGCGAACGAATCAGGTGCTCATGCCGCGGCCGCTGGACGGCGAGGCGGTCGATCATCCGCTCGATCGCCGGATTCCCCTGGCCAACTGGCTGACCGATAAGCACAACGCGTATTTTGCTCGCAGCGTGGCCAATCGTTATGTCGGCTATCTCCTTGGCCGCGGTCTCGTCGAGCCAATCGACGACATGCGCTCCACGAATCCGGCCGCCAATCCACCGCTGCTGGACGCGATTGCTCAGCACTTCGCCGACAGCGGTTTCGATCTCAAGCAGCTCATCCGCGTGATCATGACCTCGCGGCTGTATCAGCTCGATTCGCAACCGACCGAGTCGAACTCGGCGGATGAAAAGTTCTATAGCCATTTCGAAGTCAAACGGCTGCCAGCCGAGGCACTGATTGATGCGATTGACCGTGTGACGGAAATTCCGACAAAGTACCGCAACCTTCCATTGGGAACGCGGGCGATCGAACTGCCGGATGCGGAGTATCCCGACTATTTTCTCAATACGTTTGCCAAGCCGCGGCGAGCGAGTGTTTGCGAATGCGAGCGGGCGCCTGATCCGAATTTGGCTCAAGCGCTGCACACGCTGAATGGCGATGTGCTGGCGTTGAAAATCAAGGACGCCAAAAGCCGCGTGTCGAAATTGGTTGCCGCCAAGAAGCCGCAGGATGAGATCGTCGAGGAATTGTACCTGGCGGCGTTGTCGCGGTTGCCGTCGGATGAAGAGCGGAACGCGAGCCGGGAGTTGCTGGCCGATTCGAACGGAGAGGCCGAGTTCTATCAGGATTTGCTATGGGCGCTGATGAATTCCAAGCAGTTTTTGTTTGTGCGGTGAATAGATTTGGTGTTATGCACTGCGCTGGGCATATAATTATTGTGGTGGCCCGAATCGAGGAAGGGACGAGGCAATTGTCATGACAAATGACCAATTTGAGAAGGAGTTGCGGGCCTACAAACACCGATCGCCATTTCGGCCATTTATTGTTGTTTTGAACGATGGTCGCACCATTTTTGTGGATGAACCTGCCATTGCGTTTGATGGTGGCCGAGCGGCTTTTATCGGTGAAGACATTGTCGAAGTCTTTGACTGCGAGGAAGTGAAGGAATTCAAGCTGGCTCAAGAGGAGCCGGCCGCATGAGTCCAGAGGGTTTTCAAAAAGCGTTGCGAAGTTTTGCGCGGCGGCGGCCATTTCGTCCCTTTCGAATCGAATTTATTACCGGCGAAGAAATCGTGGCCCGCCACCCCGAAGCAGTGGATATTCGAGGCTCCGTGTTGGTTTACATTTCTCCGGGCCGCCATCTCCGTATGTTCGATAGTCACAGCGTTTGCCAGTTAAAAGAAACGGAGAAGGAAATTGAATTTGAACTTGAATAAGTCAAGATCGCTTGAATCCCGATCTTGGCGGTGGTGCCTGGCTTGGTGCATTCTGCCGGGAGCAATTGCCTCGGTTGCCGATGTTTGTCGCGCCGAAACCGCCTATCCGATGCTGATGAGCGCTAAGCCGGTGGCGGTGCAGGTGGGGACGACGGCGGAAGTGGTGGTCAGCTCGCGCTATACGATGGCGGGGGCGTATCAGGTTTTGGTGAGCGGCAAGGGAGTCAAGGCGGAAATTGAACCGCGCAATGCAAAGCAAGAGGATCCGAAAAAGCCGCTCGACAAGCTCAAGATCAAGCTGACCGTGGCCAAGACTGCGTTACCCGGTGTGCGTGACTTTCGAATTGCGACGCCACAGGGGGTGAGCACAGTTGGACAGCTGGTTGTTGGGCGCGATCCGGTGATCGTCGAAGCAGCCGGCAACGACACGATTGCGAAGGCACAGGAAATTAAGCTCCCGGCGGCGATTTGCGGCGCGATCGAGAAGAATGAAGATGTCGATTATTTTCGATTTCATGTCGAAGCGAGAGAGTTTTTGGCGTTCCGCTGCCGGTGCGCTCGGCTGGAAGACCGCATTCATGACTTGCAGACGCACGCCGATCCGATTCTGACATTGCGGCGAGCCGACGGGGGCACGTTGGCGCTCGGCGAAAATCGCCTGTACCTGGCCGATCCGTCGCTGGCCTATCAATTCAGCGAAGCTGGCGATTACCTGCTGGAGGTCCGCGACATTCGTTATCAGGGGAATCAGTACTGGGAATATTGCCTGGAGATCAACGACCGGCCGCTGGTGGAAACGGTGTTTCCACTGGCCGTGACCGCCGGAAAAAGTGAATCAATGGAGCTAGCGGGCCAGCTGCTGTCCATGGAGCCCGAGATTCAGTGGAACGTGCCGAAAATCCCGTCCGGCATTCAATTCGTCGAGCTGCCGCTGGCCAGCGGTGTGACTAATCCGGTGCCGGTAATCATCTCGGAGTTACGGCTCGTTCCTGAAACAAGTTCCGAAAACGACTTAGCCGCGGGCGCGCAGGTCGTCAGCATCCCATGCGGGATCAATGGCCGCATCGAGTGGGCAGGCGACATCGATTGTTTTGCGTTCGAGGCGAAAAAAGGGGAAGCAATTTCGCTCGAAGTTGTCGCTCGTCGCGTTCAATCGGCTCTCGATTCGACCATTCGCATTCTGGACGAAAAAGGCAAGCAGCTGGCGCTTAATGATGACTTGAAATTGGGCAAACGGACGTTTTCGGATTCGTGGCTGGAGAACTGGGTCGCCCCGGCTGACGGCAAATACGTCGTCGAAATTCGCGATGTGCATCTCCGCGGCGGCGAGCTGTATCCCTATTTCATCAAGCTCACTCGCAGTCAGCCGTACTTTGAGCTGTATTTAGATTCTGACAAGACACAGATAACTCCCGGCGGTTCGGCGGCGCTATTTGTCCGCGTCGATCGTAAAAATGGGTTCACGGGCGAAGTGCAGCTGGCCGTCGATGGCGTGCCGGCCGGTGTCGCGGCTTCCTGCGGCAAAATCATGGCTGATAAGGCCCAGGACGGTTGCATTGTGTTTCATGCTGACGCCGATGCAAATTTGCAGGCGGCGAATTTGCGGGTCACGGGCACTGCGGTGCATCAATCGGCTGACGGCAAACCGCTTTTGCTCTCCGCCGACGCAACTAGCTATCAGGAAACGTATCTGCCCGGCGGTGGTCGCGGTCATTGGCCGGTCGCCACGCACACGCTGGCCGTCACGGATCCGGCCGACATCCGCGGCGTCTCGCTCAGCACTTACGACGTGACGCTCAAACCCGGCGAATCGAAAAAGATCGAAGTGACGATCGACCGTGCTGCTGGCTTCAGTGCCAACGTCACGCTCGATATGTTGATGCGGCACCTCAATACGACCTATGCCAACACGCTTCCGCTCGGCGTGACGCTCAACGACAAAGATGCCAAATCGCTGCTCTCTGGCAAGGCGACGCAGGGTTATTTGACGCTGACGGCCGCGAAGGATGCGGCTCCATGCGAAGGTCAACAAGCTGTGGTTGTTGCGCATGTCGCTTTGAATTTCGTCATGAAGTGGACGTATGCTAGCCAGCCGGTGACAATCCGGGTGTTGCCAAAGGAGTAGTGGGTGGGCCGACTCGGGCCAGAGCAAGCCATGAAAATATCGTCTGCACGAAGCTTTGCAGTCGTTGCATTACTGGCCGTTGTCTTGAGCGAGGTGCAAATCAGAGCTGCCGAACCGGCCGTCAGCATCGAGCTTGATCCGACCTTCGGCAAAGGCGGGCGTGTCGCTTCGCTGTGGGATCCGAAAGCTTCGGTCGGCGCACTGGGCCGCTACCTGGACATCGATGACAAGAACCGGCCCGTCCTTGTTGGGAACACTCCGAAGCAGCGTTTTGCCGTTAGCCGATTTACGACGGAGGGAGAATTCGATACCAGCTTCGCGGGCAAGGGCCGCACGTCGATTTGCATCGAGGACACGCAGACGCTGGAGGCGGCTGGCAACGCCGAATTGCAATTCACCCATGGCGCCGCCATCGACAGCAAGGGGCGCATCGTCCTGATCGGCAAGGGCGCTGGTATCGACGCCGAACGCCGCTGGGACTTTGCGCTGCTCCGATATTTGCCCACCGGCCAACTCGACAAAACCTTTAGCAAAGTCGGCTACCAAAAGTTTCAAGCACACGATTCGTGGAATATCGGCCTGGCCGTTGCCATTGCGCCGGATTGCTCAACGCTCGTCGCCGCCGGCTACGCCCAAGTCGAAAACTCCGAGAAGATGGATCCTCTGCTCATTCGCTTTCAAGAAGATGGAACCGTCGATGAAGCCTTCTCATCCGCGGCCAATGGTTCATTGCGCTGGCTTCTCAAAGAAGATACACCTGCCATCGCAAGCTGCGTCGCTATCGACCGGCAAGGTCGCTATCGGGTCGGCATGAGTGCCGTACTCAACAGTCGTTCATCCTGGACGCTAGCCCGTCTGAAGAACGATGGCGAAATCGATGAAACCTTTGGCGACCACGGTCTGTGGACAGCCAAGCTCATTCCCGGAGATGACGTCGAGGCAGTCTTCTCTGTCGCTCTCGACGACAAAGACCGCCTCGTTCTGGGCGGCTATTCATACGATCACAACGGTTTCCGCTGTCTCGCCGTCGCGCGCATCACCGACCGCGGTCAATCCGATACGACGTTCGGCGCCGACAATACCGGCCATGTCGTTCTGACTGACTACGGCTCAACTGTGACCCATCGCTATGGCCCCCGCGCTGCCGTCGGCAAAGATCGCATCGCCATCTGCGGCTGCGTCACCGGCCCGAACAACAAAGGCACCTGTTTCGGCGTCGCCATTCTGGACGAAACCGGCCGACACATCGCCAAAGTTGAGCCACAGCCCTTCCCCGGCTCCAATGGCACCGACCAACCCTGGGGCATCGCCTTCGACCGCGAAAATCGCCTCCTTGTCGGCGGCGGCTCCATGACCAACGGCAACCGCTGGCGCCTCGCGCTGGCCCGCTACATTGTTAAGTAGGAACCGGCCTACTTCGGCACCATTTTTACCGTAATTTGCCCCAACTGACCCGGTTCAATTTTTATCGTCACGTAATTGTCGATCGGCAGGACCTTTCCGTTCGCCTCGGCGGGAAGCTGATACTTATCATGCGTGACATGGAACCGATACTGGCGAGTCAGCGTTGCGGCCGAGCTTAATGCGAACGGAAGGCCATTGATGACGACGATGCCCCCCGCATCGGTTGTCTTCTGATACCGTGTATTCTCCGGCCAAGAGAATTTGAACGAACTATCGCCGTCTCGTTTCCGACTGGCGCGCAGCGACTGCAGTGAGTTGCCTTCCTGGCCCAAAATCTGCGAGCCGCCGTCAAATGAGTATTGATTGGGCCAAAAGCCGACTTTCGCATCCGGAATCGGCAAGCCATTGTCATCGACAACCGAGACCATGCAGGAAAGTGTGGCCTCCATCGGCAACACCGGCTCGATTTCCGGAGGCGTCAGGCGGTACAGCCGAGGATAAACGCGGTTGCTGGCTTTCATCTGGCGATCGTCGAGCGGCTCGGTGGCAAAACTGTTGGCATTGCCATACTCAGCGACCTCGCGGCTGGTTGATGAGGCCGACACCCAGCCATCACTGATCGCGATGAGTTGCACAGTGTCGCCGGCCGGCAGCGATTCGAAGACGAAGTTGCCATCCTCGTCGATGTCAGTGGCCGCGCGCCACGTCCAAACGCGGCCATTGGCCCGTCCGCCAGAGTTGATCGTCGCCAATGCGCGGCCGTTTTTGACGGGCCGCGTGGCATTGTCGGCCAATCTTCCAACGACGCGCACGCCGGGCAGCAGCTTCACATCAAGCGTAACGGTTGGCCCCGTGTGTTGGCGGAGATTGGTCAGCTCTGTGAAAGATTGCGGCCCCTCTTCCGGCGCTTGGACGATGCGGAGCCACTGCGAATTGCTTTTGCTTTGCAAATCGACGCGGCGAATGGTGACGACGCCATCCTGCTCGGACCAGTCACTCGTCGTGGGCACCGGATACAAATCGCGAGGCACTTCCTTTCCATCCGCCGGTTGCACGCGAACGACGATCGTCGCCGAATCGGGCAAGTGGATTTTGCGGTCGCCTTCAACCAGAACATAGTCGCTCCAGGTCGGATGATTGGGGTGGTCGATATGAAACGCCAGGCTGCGAATGCCGTAGGACTCGATCGTCGGTATGAACGGCGCGTCCTTTGGTATCGCCATTTCAAACTTGCCCTCGGCATCCGTCGTCAACGTTGCCTCCAAGGCCCTGCCCAGTCCCATCGAGCCGCGGCCATAGGCCACTTGCCACGGTTTGACGATGGCACCCGCGACC
>DASXLL010000309.1:0-2755 GCA_036496265.1 Pirellulaceae bacterium
GCCATCGCGGTCCTTATCAAAGGGACGGCTGGCTTTTTCCGGAGCATCGTTTCGTTCGGACAGAGCCCGCATGTTTTGGAAGCCGGCGATGCTCATGGGCGTGATGGCGGCTTCGGTGCCGCCGGTGATCATGACGTCGGCATCACCGCGCTGGATCGTGTGGAACGCATCTCCCATGGCGTTGGCGGCGCTGGCACAGGCGGTGGCGACGGCGGTATTGGGTCCGCGGAGGCCATAGACGATGGATAAATAGCCGCTGGCGGCGTTGACCATCATTTTGGGCACGAGGAAGGCCGAGACGCGGTCGGGGCCTTTGTACAAGAGTCGGGCGAGCTGTTCTTCAATTTCGTGCAGGCCGCCAATGCCGGAGCCGATGATGACGCCGCAGCGGAAGGCGTCCTCTTTGGAGAATTCAATGCCGCTTTGGCGGACGGCGTCGACTCCGGCCACGAGCGCAAATTGAGTGAAGCGATCGAGTCGCTTGTTTTCCTTGGCCGAAATATAATCCTCGCCGGGGGCCCAATCGACAATTTCGCCGCCGAATTTGACTTTGAAACGGGCGGTGTCGAACAAGGTAAGGGCGTGGATTCCGCT
The DNA here is from genome assembly GCA_036496265.1 of Pirellulaceae bacterium. Classification (GTDB taxonomy): domain Bacteria; phylum Planctomycetota; class Planctomycetia; order Pirellulales; family Pirellulaceae; genus CAYLLN01. The sequence goes on from DASXLL010000309.1 coordinate 595, forward strand.
TTCGCCGCGCAAAATGCGCTGCCACACCTCTTCGACTTTGTGGCCGAGGGAGGAGACAATTCCCAGGCCGGTGACGACGACACGGCGATTCATAGCGGGACGCTCTTACTTCTGCGTCTTTTCAATGTACTCGACGGCCTGACCCACGGTTTGAATTTTTTCCGCGGCGTCGTCCGGGATGTTGACGTCGAACTCTTCTTCGAGTTCCATCACCAATTCCACTTGATCGAGCGAATCGGCGCCCAGATCGTTGACGAAGTTCGTCTCGGGCGTAATTTGATCCTTGCTCACGCCCAGTTGCGTGGCCACAATGTCCATGACGCGTTCAGAAACGGTTGCCACCTTTAGAATCCTCCTGGCACAAGCAAACAATGGTTGAACCCTAACTTAACCGTCCCTGCTGGGCCAATCGGCCCTGCATTTCCCCGGGGGCTGGGAAACGGCAGAAGTTGGGCAAATCGTTGGAAGATAGATAGTTTACTGTTGAAAAGTCAAGGTATACCGGCTTCTGGCCCCGGTGTCTAGCCGGGATGCGTGGGCCTTGGGGCCTGCGCCTGAGCATTTTAGAGCGGTAATTGAAACAAGTCGATCCACACCCCCCTAACTCCTCGCGGATGCGAACATGAAAAACAACGGTCTGGTGAGCGTATTGATTGTCAGTGCGATTATAAGTTGCGGCGGATTTTTGGTGCTGACGGCGGCTGGACAGTCTCCGATGCCGGTCAAGCCACCTGAAGACGCTTATCAACAGATTTTCCAGGAGCAAATCGCACGGACCAAGCGCTACGAAGGATTGCTGGCTCGGCAGGAAGAAATGATGAAGCGGCAGGAGGAGCTGATGAAGCGACAGGAGGATGGAGCTGCGCGTTTTCTGACGGTGATTGATAAATGGGAAAAGCAGCAGGCGCAGTATCAGAAATTTTTAGACGGAGTGGGGAAGAAGTGAGGGAGGTTACCGCGTAGGGAGGTTCCGAGTCTCGGAGAGACTCGGCTACGTGGTTACATGATCATGCCGCCGTCGATGGTGATGCACTGGCCGGTGATGTAGCTGCTGGTGGGGGAGGCGAGGAATAGAACGACGTCGGCGACTTCGTCGGGAGTGCCCAAGCGTTTGGCGGGGATGCGGGTTTTCACTTGTTCTTGGAGTACTTCGCCCAGAGCGGCGGTCATTTCGCTTTCGATGAAGCCGGGGGCGATGGCGTTCACAGTGACTTTGCGACTGGCGAGTTCTTTGGAGACGGTGCGGGTGAAGCCGATGATGGCGGCTTTGGAGGCCGAGTAATTTGCCTGGCCGGGATTGCCGATGAGGCCTGAGACGCTGGAAATGTTGATGATGCGGCCGTAGCGCTGCGACATCATGGGGCGGGTGGCAGCGCGGGTGAAGACAAACGTGCCGCGGAGGTTGGTGTTCAGCACGTCGTCCCATTGCTCGTCGGTCATGCGGGGAATGAGCGTGTCGCGGGTGATGCCGGCGTTGTTGACGAGGATGTCGAGCCGGCCCCATTTTTCGGCGATGGATTCGACCAATTCTCCGACTGCGGCACCGTTGGTGACGTCGCAGGCAAAGGCCTCGGCCTGACCGCCGGCGGTTTGGATGGCGGAGACGGTTTCCGCCAACTTCGCTGTATCGCGGGCGATGCAGGCGATTTTGGCGCCGCAGCGGGCGAGTGCCAGGGCAATGGCTTTGCCGATACCGCGCGAGGCGCCGGTGACGAGGGCCACCTGGCCGGACAGATCGACTGCGAATTTTTTGGTGCTAACTTCGTGCGGCATGAACACTCCCGTTTATTATTCGGCGCCGAGGCATTCCACTTTGCGATCGATCCGTTTCATCAGGCTGCGGAGGACGCGGCCCGGTCCGACTTCATACACCTTGTTGACGCCCTGAGCAAGCAGCCAGCGGATGGAATCTTCCCAGAGGACGGGTTTGACGACTTGCTGGACGAGTAACTGGCGGATTTCTTCGGGGTTGTTGTGCGACTTCGCGTCGACGTTGGAAACGACCGAGATGCGCGGCTGGCGGAGTTTCACTTTGCCGAGCGCCGCGGTGAGGCGGTTTACCGCCGGCTGCATCAAGGGCGTGTGAAAGGCACCGGCCACGGCGAGCGGAATGGTTTTCATTGCGCCGGCGGTTGCAGCAGCTGTTTCAATTCGTGCGCAG